>NZ_FOLO01000129.1 GCF_900112265.1 Pseudoalteromonas denitrificans DSM 6059
GCACGATCAAAGGTATTGAAAAAATCGAGCTTAGGAGAGCGAAAGCTTGGGTAGGTTTGTTGTAACATCCTGATGCAATATGTAATTTGCATAAAGTCTAAAATTAACTGTATTGAGGCATCTGTATCTAAGTTTTTTACTTTATTTTGATGTATGTCTACAACTGTTTGCCAAATGGGAGCTGCACTAATTGAAAATGCAATTAATTCGGGTTGATTAAATTGTGTATAGATTTTTCGTTCATAGTCATCCCTAATTCCATTTTTATTACGATCTAGCCCATCAAGCGTAATATTTTCATCTGGATGAACTGGTGGAATGTCTGGCGTTGGATAAAATAAATCGTCGATCGCTTGCCAGCTGGTATGTGAATTAGGTGTTTCATTTTGCGTCCAGTAACGAGCAAGATAAAAGCGTACCCCGTATTTTACTAATTCACCTCCAATGAAAGGGCGATGGGGTTGCCAAACAGGGATCAGTTTATCTTTCACCCATACCCAGCCATCCCAGTTATGAGGATTTTTCTCAGGTTCAACGCCACGTACCCAATGTGATGCAATATAAATTTCATCTTGATGAATAATAATGTCACCACCATGATAGGTTTTTTTAATTTCCCACTTTGGATGTTGTTGTTCAGATAATGAAATAATTTTGCTATTTGGCTCGATTGAAGTTTGGTGCACGTTAGCTGCATTTGAATACGAGCTGAGTAAAATTAGGCTGAAAAATACACACAGTTTTTTAAACATAATCAGTTCCTTTTAATAATGTTTGAGTATTAATAAAAGGCTATTAATGAGACTTATTCAATATTTTCTTATAGCAAAGATATTGCACAGTAAGGTTTTGAACTCATTCAATTTAGATATTTTTGTTTTATCATTCATTTAGCCTAAAGTTAAAGTTTTATGACAATAGCGTAGATACCATTTCTTTTGAGCTAATGCCCAATATTAATGAGGTTAAATTTTCAAGAGCACGGGTTTATAGCGATAAGCTGCTCACTTGTATTTATTCAGGCAAGGTACTTGATTGCGTAATAACTGGTATTGAGAGTGAAGGTAACGCAGTTATTGCCGA
>NZ_FOLO01000055.1 GCF_900112265.1 Pseudoalteromonas denitrificans DSM 6059
TTTGAACAGTCTCATTAATATGCCTTTTCTTGACCAAAGAAGAAAACGACGATAAATGGTATTCCACAACCCAAAACATTCAGGTAAATCACGCCACGGACAGCCAACACGTAAGCGATAAAGTATTCCTTCTAGTGTTTGTCGATGTTCAAGCTTGTTATAAACTCTATCTTCAAGCAATATAGCTTTTAGTTTCGACCACAGCTCATCAGTGAGCATTAATCGGGGCATGACAATCTCGTTTAGTTTGGTTTTGGCGAAGTGAATTATACGAGATTGTCACTTACGCACAAAATTCAAACAAAGATCAACAGCCCCTAATGCTGTGTGCTATAACAAAGTTGAAATATTAGAAAAAGAAATTGAACGTTATCCAAAATTGGTAAGTATTAGAGGGAATAAAAATATCTCGCTACTTGCATTAAGTTTATTGTGCCAAAGCCGTGATGTATTTTATTTTTTATTAAAAAAAGGAGCAAATCCTGATGTGGCGATGGAAAATGGGAAGTTTTTACTTCATTTAGCTGCAGAAATTAAGGACGATTACTACTTAAAGTTAGCGTTAGAATTTGGTGCTACGCCGGATAGTATAAACAACAAGAAGTTATGGAAGCCTACAGCAATATTTTCAGCAATAGGTGGGAATCAAGACAATAACATAAAAAGTTTATTTTCAGCTGGTGCAAATATTAATTTAAAAAATAGTTCAGGAGATACTCCATTACTATATGCTGCTAATATGAATCAATATAGAACAGTTCATGTATTGTTAAAATTGGGTGCAGAAATAGGGATAAAAAATAATTTTGGTTTGTCCTTAGAAAATAAAATAGAAGAAAGTAGTATAGCCTCGGGAAGTCATGCCGCTATTTGGCGTGACAAAGTTATAGAATACTTAAAATCAAAAGGACATTTAATATCACTAAAAAACCCATAAGGCACTGGTACCTATATGTTCTTATTAATTTTTCTTTTGGTTTAGGGGTACTTGCCTGGCCTTTTGTATTTTACTTTTCTATTTTTTTATTTGATAGTCCAAATTCGAATTTATCGACTAAGAATGCTGTAGAAAATATTTATATGAGTATTTTGTATTATCCAGTATTCTATTTTTTAGGGCTCTTAATCAGTAAAAAAAAATTTAGTAATAAAAAATATAAAGAAGGTATAGCTTTTTCAATAGCTGTACCATTAGTTCCTATAATATGGGGACTTTATAATTATATAGCATTGTAAAAAATAAAAAGAAAAGAAAAGGGGTCAAAAAGGGGTCAAGTCACTTGCTTCATAATACTTATTAAAAATAGTGTTATATTTGCCCTTTAGCTTGATTTAAAAAACGCTGAATTCAAGTATTGAACCTTGCATTCACTTGACTTCAAACAAATCTGTTTTGAGAAACAACTATAGACACCCATAAATATGTCTTTGATATTTGAAGAATAAGGTGGGTTGTCTATACTTTAACCACTGGTAAATCATTATTGGTGGTGAGTAAAAAAAAGGGGTCAAGTCACTTGCTTCATAATACTTATTAAAAATAGTGTTATATTTGCCCTTTAGCTTGATTCAAAAACGTTGAATTCAAGTATTGAACCTTGCATTCACTTGACTTCAATAAATCTGTTTTGACTTTAAAATGCCTTGCTTTTTGCAGGGCATTTTTTATGTTTGCATATTAATAAAAATAGGCAATAACGCCAGTTAGCTAGGCAGTGAATACCGGTAGAAGTAGGCAGGTGATACCGGTTACATAGGCAAACGAGTGCAGCGCCACTATTTTACTGTAATAATGCTGTAATACCTTTATTGGGCTATTTCAGTAATCTTGTTTGCTTAAGGTTTTAAAAACTTTTAAACAAAAACTCAGTTCAGCTTCTAAAAAACTTGAGAGTACAACGCAACCTTTTGCACTGCGCGCGGGCAGTTGGGTTTGTTACGTATGAAATCTAAAGGAGTAAGGTATGTGTAATGTAGTAATAAAAAATGAGACTGGAGTTTGGATACTCAATCGTTCAGATGTTCAAAAGAATGGATTCATTAAAATGGGTGAAGTGTTATCAAAATTAACAACCTCGGTACTAATTTGTCTGTTGGCAGTTTCAGGTTCAGGATATGCATTTAACGCAGATGAACATAAACTTATTGTCGATCGAGGCGCAGATAAAGTAGAAGCTGTCGGCGTAAATTTTCCTTATGGAATGAGCCTTGGAAAAAATGAAACTGATTACATCAAACAGTTTAAACAAGCAAAAATGTTTGCGGTCGGCTTCGATAGCAATGATTTTGAAACCGATTTCAAAGCTGACAATATTTCTCAAGACACTTGTCTAGACGATGCAAATTATCGGCAGGATATTCATAATAAAAATTTACGGATACCTGAACCTGAGGAGGCACCAGAGAAAATTTTTAACATCCCCTCATATGTATATCCGAATATCTCTGCATTTAGCATGGGTGAACTGACTGCTTTATACGGTGATTATAAAATGCTGCCAAGGTGTACTACTGATAGCATGCCACTTTTGGCTGTATGTTTTCTATCTATTGGCGCTGATGAATATTTAACCCTAACGAGTTTGGAACAAAACTATAACCCTTCAATTAAGTCAGACTGTTTAAATGAAAAAGTTACCCAAAAAGACTACCTTAAACATTTGGCTTCCGGCATTGAAGCACCACACGGTTACTTTGGTAATCTTACAAGCAATTCAGAAAGATCCACCGACTATCAATACACAGCTTGGTGGGGTGATGAGATGATGCGCCTTGCCATGGTAAATCAAAATCACTTTTCAAAGACTGGGCTGGCCGTTTACATCGGATTGCATCGTTCAGCATTGGAGTTTGCTGTAAAAGCAAAACAAAATGCCCAGTACTGGACCCTTGCTATGCATTACGAGGCTGCCGCACTGCATTCACTCACTGATTTATTTGCATTTGGTCATAACGTAGTTGATCGTTCAGGTACGAGTAACAAAATATTGGACGATACTAATATGTTGAATATACAACCTGTTGCAGACCTAATGGAAATACTCCACGACACTGGTATCAGACATGATGGCCCGAGTAATGGGATCCTTGATGGTCTTAACAGAGTGACATTTATGGAAGGGAAAGTCGTGCCGGGTTACCTAGATAATTCAGTGACGAGAAGCGATCAAATGGGATATTTACCTCAGGTCATAAGGCCATATTTAAGGGTGAGATCCCTTGGTGAAAAGGATAATCATGATACATTCAATTTACAGGGGGCTTGGGTAAAAAACTACAGAGGGGACTTGTTCAGGATCTATGGAGATGGTAAATATAATATGGAACCAGTACCAGGTGAGCCTGTTGATTATATTGATGATGTCAGTAAGTCAGTCATAAGCAATGCAGTAACCGCTTCGATACAGAGCCTAATTAATGCTCATCGATACGGGCTCAATGCCGTTACACCTGGTCACGTCGGCGCAGAGCAAAATTTTGAAGCTATTGCATACTTGCCTTATTGGGTTCGGTATGAGAAATCACACAACTATGATGGTTATTATTTTCAAACTGCCAGTGTGATTGATGCAGTGCTGAATAGAACGGGTGAATCCCACCCTGCCAATTGTATTATACCTCCCTTTGAAGGGGTAACACTTGAAAATTGGGATAAGGATCCAAGTCATTATTGCGCTGAATATTCAGGTAAACCGGGTGCTCTTTTAAACGGAGTCTCACTGGGGGAGGATTATATATACCCTCAACTGATAGACGGGGGAGAGCACCACTAAGTCAACAATTTAGCTTAACTGTCGAGGCGACAAAATAATCGCCGAAATTGGTCATAAAACAGTAACTATTGACACGAACCACTTTGCAAGCACGATCGGTTTTGATCTTGTAAAAAATACAAAATAAATTTTTATTTTTTGTTAGTCAACATTAGCAAATGTTAACGAACAAAAAGAATAAAATATTTTTTTAGACTGTAATTAATATTGTGTAACTGCTTATCACGACTACTCTTTATTGAGTTAATGGATAGGCAGATTATGAATAAAACAGAATTAGAAGCATTTGCCCGCGAAGCGGCAAAATCAATAAAGACTGAAAAAGATCTCAATAACTTCAGTCAAATGTTAACCAAAATCACTGTTGAAGTAGCTTTAAATGCTGAGTTAGACAACCACCTTGGTTATTCTAAGCATGAAGCCTCAAGCTCAGAAAATAGCCGTAATGGATTCACCAGTAAAACTATCAGAACTGAAGATGGGCAGTTTGAAATTGACACTCCTAGAGATAGAAATGGGAGTTTTGAACTTAAACTCGTCAAGAAACAACAAACACGATTCACCTCTATGGATGACAAAATACTCAGCTTGTACGCTAAAGGCATGAGCACCCGTGAAATCGTTGAAACCTTCAAAGAAATGTATGGCGCTGATGTTTCAGCTTCCTTGATATCTAAAGTCACAGATTCTGTTATTGAAAAAGTAGTCGAATGGCAATCCAGACCTTTAGAACCTGTATATCCGATAATTTATCTCGACTGTCTTGTAGTTAAAATTAGGCAAGATAAACAAGTCATCAACAAAGCAATTTACTTAGCTCTTGGCGTAAACCTTGAGGGACATAAAGAGTTACTTAGTATGTGGATCTCAGAAAATGAAGGTGCAAAGTTTTGGCTGAATGTTCTAACAGAACTACAAAACAGAGGCTTGAACGATGTTCTTATCGCTTGCGTGGATGGTCTAAAAGGCTTCCCTGAAGCCATTAATACTGTTTACCCTCAAGCTCAAATTCAGCTCTGTATTGTGCATATGGTACGTAATTCAATGAAATATGTGCCCTGGAAAGACTACAAGGTGATAGCGAAAGATTTAAAGTTAATTTATCAATCTATAACTGAAGAGGAAACGCTCAAAGCATTGGATGAGTTTAGCGAATGTTGGGATGATAAATACCCACAAATAAGCCGTTCATGGCGTACTCATTGGGAAAATCTAAATACGCTGTTTATATATCCTCAGGATATTAGAAAAGCAATTTATACGACCAATGTAATTGAATCACTAAATAGCGTTATCCGTAAGGCGATTAAAAAGCGAAAGCTGTTTCCAACAGACGATTCAGCTAAAAAAGTGATTTATCTGGCGATAGAAAATGCAGCTAAAAAATGGACTATGCCCATTAGGAACTGGAAAACGGCCTTGAATCGATTTATGTGTAGTAGCTCAGATGTAGTAGCTCAGACTTGATCTGGCAGTTACACAGAGTTATTTACAGGGTCATTTTGTATTTTTTACAAGATCTAAACCGATCGTGCTTGCAAAGTGGTTCGTGTCCATATATGTCTAAAAAAAACTTGTTTCAAGTGCTTAGGTTTAGTTTGAAGGATCTACTTTGTGTTTTATCAATGGATTTATAGCATGGAGCATTGACAGTTACCCACTTTGATTTAAGATTCGACACCTTAATCAAAGTGGGTAACTGTGCTTTTTTGACTGTGTTTATTTATCTTCTGGATATATTACTTACAGTAAATACGTACACTATTTAAACCTGTATCGTCATCATCCCCTTGTTGAGATTCAACTCTAGTGGCTATTCCTTTAACGTAAGTACCACTTGGGCATGTTTGTTTTGGTGACCAACTTCCCCAAAATCCAGTTCCCGCGCTAGCCATACCATCCTTACAATAAAAGTCTATATCATTTGCTGCTGTATCATCATCTGAACCTTGTTCGGCTTCTACTCTAAAATCGTAACCATTAAAGCGTACATCATTACCGCTACACGCTCCAAGAGAAGACCATGTTCCCCAAGCACTTTGTGATGAACTGATATATTTTTTAGTTCTATTCCATCCCCCACTTTCACAGGTTAATTGAATGGCATTAAGTGCTGTATCATCACCATCTCCCTGTTGAGATTCAATTTTCACCTTAAAACCAGTGACATATTGATCACTCTCACAAAACTGTGGGCTACCCCATACTCCCCAAGGAGTTGCATTTGTTGCTTCAATGACATAATAACCATTTTCGTAATAACCTAAGGTAGAAATTACGCCACTGTTAATCGTCTTGATTTCTTTTTTTTGCTCTTTTTTAATTAATTTTAACGCTTTTTTTTCTCCTACAAAATCCGGATGTAACTCAGCATGTGTATATTCATCTTTAATCGTATTAGCTACTACGTTTGATACAACTGATACCGACATTACAGTAGTGAACAGCAGAGTAAAAGTTTTCATAATAAAGTCCTATTTATTTAATATATATTCGGGATTAAATAAGTGCGTTAAATACACTCTCATGTCATTATTCTTTTTATTGAAGCCATATGAGCTTGATTGCAAGCTTATAGGAGTTATAAAAGAACAAGTTAAAGATTATCGGATTATTTATTTTTTAATATTACATCTCTATAACACTGTATGCAGACTCGCAGTTAATTTGGCCAACTGATTTGAAAGATATCGTTACTCCACTGGAGCTTAAATTAAAGGTTATCTGCAAATGAGCATTCAGGTTTGAATCAATAATTATAATTATTATTTCATAATTATAATTAGAAAAAGTTTTGTAGTTATGAATTTTTATAAACTAGCAATGCAATATCAGTATTCTAGCTGTTTTTTGACTTCAATCTTTTCGATTATTTTTGTAACTTGGTTCATGAAACTTAAAGCTGGCTCACCAATAAAATATAAAAAATCATTAGGCAGCTTTATTTTTTAATACACTTAGAAAAATCGCCGTTTTATATAACAAAAATTTTTAAGTATGATAATCTGTACCTGATTTAGGTTCTAATTTAATTTAGAGTATAAAATATAAAAGGAATTCAGATGACTGAAAAAGAAAGTAAAGTAAATATAAATCTGTCTGGCAATGAAATTAGACTAGGTTCAACTATTAATTTTTTTGAACTGCACCCACACTCCGACGAACATTGGAAAATTAAGAGGTTAATTGAGCATAAATATGAGGTTGTTCCATTCAATGAAGCTTTTATTGTGAGATTTGGTTCAGACTTACCGAAAGACTTTTACTACGAGCTTCCAAAAGCAACTCGGTTAGAAATAGAATTACAACAATCAACTACCTTTGTCGTTGACATTCCAAAAACAGAAGAGGGTAATGATTGGCGTTTCTCTGGAGATGGAATTTCTTTATCTGATGTAAATAACTTTGATTATCAGCTACAAACCCAAATTAAAAACCAAGGTAGAACTCTGATTATATCGATAAACAATGTCAGGGAAACAATATCAGATAAGGATCATCTAGATTTTCGTTTTATTGCAATTCGCCTAAATCAAAAACGTGGAGGCGCATTAAACCAGATTTATTATTCTCAAGATCCCAGAATTGGTGTCAGAAGACCAACCCATTAATTTTCATTTTGCGTATTTAGGCAGCTATTTCTGCTGCCTAGACTTTGTAAAAGCATATTAAACTCTTGATAATCACATAACTCACTAAACCAAGCTAAGTTAAACCAAACTGCGCCATAACCCGATTTTACAGCTTCCTCAACATGAACTAATGCTGATTTATTCTCTCCCGCTAGGGTATAAATTAAAGCAGCTGCATAGCTATATTCCAACCGATTGGGTGAGATTTTAATAGCCTGATTCAGAGATTTTAACGCATTGTTATATTCTTTTAAATGTGCATAAGCTTGGGCACTATCTAAGAGTGCGTAAAATGTATTCTGGCCAGCTAGCATTGTAAGTATTTGTTGGTAATACTTTTTAGCCTGAGTCGTATTGCCAGCTAGCCATTCAATATCCGCTAAATTTAAAAGCATCATAGAATTTTTTGGACTTTTACTCCATGCTTTTCGTGCTGAAACTAGTGCTTTTGGGTATTGTTTTTTTAACAGATAACTTAGTCCTAAATTGTTTAAGTCCAGAGGTTGGGCATTAATGTTTATTGTTTTGTTATAGGCTGTTATCGCTTCATCTATATTACCTTCAGCCAAATAAATATCAGCTAGTAACTGGTTTGGTCGATAGTTATCCGGTGTTAAATTTAATAAGTTTAACAATAGCGTTTTAGCCTGTTCAATCTCTGAGTTTTGAAAGTACAAAGCTGCCAAATTGTATTGTAAAATACTATTTGATCTAAAACTTAATGCTAATTTAGTCTGCTTAATTGCCATTAAAAGGTCATTTTTTGCGAGATACCATTCAGCTCTCAGTTCGTGGTATATAACAGGATCAACATCATATTTTCTTGATTGTTTTAAAATTTCGTCAGCTTGTTCTAATTTACCTTCAGCTATGGCTAACATTGTACTATCAATAGTGAATAACATACTATTTCTGTATGTTATAGGAGCGTTATTTAATAGTTCGCTTAATTGATTTAAATAATATGATTCTTTGGTTTGATAATACATTTCTAAGCTTGTTTTACGATATAAAGAATATCCTGAAAATAGTTGTGGGGCCTTATTTAATAAGGTTTTTAGTTCTGATAGATTGTTGTCACTATCTTCACCTTTCAATTCGATATTGTTATATAGCTTAATATAAGCGATATAATCATTTTCGTTAATACTCACGTTACCTTGGTTATTATCTTCTTTAATATTTAATAATGAAGCCATTTGGGTTGTAGCGTTGTGATAAATTTCACGATAATTCTTGATATTGACATTCCAGTTCTTCTGCGCTGTTACGCTCCAGTGCTTCCCGCTGAGGTGAGAAGATATAACGCTACACTGAATATTATTACAGTTTAAATTAGTACTAATAATATCGCTTGCACCTGTGATTTGGGCTACTTTTTTTAGCCCTTCTTTAGTTTCAAGCACTTCTTCTCTAGATATTAACTGTATTCTTGGGTTATTAATGATTAATTGACGGATAGCATCATCAATAGTCACTGTGACTAAATCTTTGTGCATTTCACTTAATTGACTGTTTTCATTTAACTTAGGTTTCAGTACGACTACATAACGGTGAACAGGCTCAATTTTAAAAAAATAAGCCAAAATACAAGCGACTACGAGGCTAAGCACTCCAACAATTGTCAATATATTCTGGTTTTTCTTAAACTTACTTTGAGTTATTTTTGGAGCCGTTAATTCACTTAAAACAGTTGTGTCTTGAGCTATGATTTCCTCCTGAGTAATGTTAATTAATATCTGCTTAAAACGTTGTGTCACTTGTTGGCTACATTGTGGTCGGCTACTTGGGTTTTTACTTAATAATTTATTGAGTAGCTCGATTAGAGGTTGTGGAACACAAGGTAATATAGTGCTAGCACAACTTGGTTGTTCATCAATAATTGCTTGCGTAATATTCAGACCTTTGATGTTGTCAAAAGGGTGCCGTCCAGCAATAAAAGTAAAAGCAAGTAAACCTAAAGAAAATAGATCAGAACGATAATCAATTTTATTGTTTTTTAGTTGTTCTGGGGATGCAGCATTCGAGCTTGCATATGTTAGGTGTTTAAAGTTAGATTCTCGATTATTACATGTTAACTGGGCAATTCCAAAGTCGGTAATTTTGGCATTCCCTTTTTCGTTAATAATAATATTTGAGGCTTTAAGGTCACAATGAATGATCCCCTCAGCATGAGCTGAAGCTAATCCTGCACTAATTTGACAAATAAGTTCCAATTTTTGAATTAGACTTGTGACATTCTGTTTTTGAAATTGCTGTAATGTTTTACCTTTAATATATTCCATCACCAATGAAATTTGATTTTCCGCTTGGTGTATATCATAAAGTTGCACTATGTTTGTATGATTTACTTTTGCTAGCAGCCGAGCTTCATTTAATGAATTTGCAATTTGAATTTTTTGAGTGCTACCGCTTGTTTGTGTTTTTAATTGTTTAATTGCAACAGCTCGGTGCAAACGAGTATCTTCTGCAAGAAAAACCTTGCCCATACCTCCTTGACCTATGAGTTTTTTTAACTGGTAATGACCCAAATTTCTCATATTTAAAATGTTCACATTATTTAATTATGACATGTAAGTTGATTATTATTGATCGCAGACTCTAGTTGTTTTCCTTTGTAAATCTCAAAGGCTGAACCTGTAAAACGTACATGCTTTTTACGTCTTTCAATAATATTATCTGAAATCAGTAAATCTGATAATAGCTCTGAAAATTGCTTTCGAATTCGATGTATTTGAATATTTAGGTGGTATATATCCAATCCTAAATCTTTACACAGAGTTTCAGTATTAATCCAGCCAAGCATGTCATGGTTGATATTAGTTTTTATATCTTTAGCCTTACACCTAGCAAGGTGTAATGTTAAATAATGATGAATATACGTTTTAAAATCTATAAGTCCTTTAGGAGACGTTAGTTTAAGGCAAGTGGTTTCTTCATCCAAACTGATATCGAAAATTAACTCTAAATCATCTATAGAAAACTCCTCAGTATTGTGTGCTTCAGTATCGTTTTCTAAATGACTAAGTTTCAATTTCCATTTTTGACCGTTAAACTCGACATTTTCATGTTCATTTAACCTGAAAGAGCTAGAGTCATCTTTATTGATGTATTCTATAGACCAACAATTTTCATTTTTATTAAAAATCATTGCAATTTCTGGTACCTCTTCGCAAGGGAGCAAGTGATATGGTTTAAGTTCAATTGCATCAGTTACACCATCGTCGTTATCAGGAATAAGTAAATCGCAGGGAGCCGATAAATCCTGAACAATATAGTTATTGCTTTTATCAGGTGATAGGGTAATGCAATCACCTAGCTTTAATATACGTGTTTTTTTTTTGTCTAATCTAGTATCGTTTACCCAGGTTCCGTTCCGACTTAGATCTCGCAGTAACCATTTATTATTCTGCCACTCTATTGTCATGTGGATTTTAGAGATAGCTGGATTTGAAATTAATGTGTCAACCGAATAAATAAACCTACCAAAGCTATGATGGGCATATAAATACAGTGCCTTTTTTGTGCCTTCTTCAATTAAATAAGCCATAGCGGAACCTTGTTTGTACCTATTTTGGGTTTATACTACAGTAAAACTTAAATACATTCTAAATATTTATCAGATTTTATAGCGCTATATCCTGATGCATCATTCAGGTTTCTTCATAGGTAACCTTTAACAACTATAGACACCCATAAATATGTCTTTGATATTTGAAGAATTAGGTGGGTTGTCTATACTTTAACCACTGGTAAATCATTATTGGTGGTGAGTATGGCTAGGGCAAGAGAGTCTTTAATTGATTTAGATGCAACCTCGAAAAGAAAAGGGGTCAAGTCACTTGCTTCATAATACTTATTAAAAATAGTGTTATATTTGCCCTTTAGCTTGATTTAAAAACGCTGAGTTCAAGTATTAGAACGTGAATTAATTGACCTAAATAAAACTGTTTTGACTTTAAAGTGCCTTGCTTGTTGCTGGGCATTTTTTATGTTTCCTTATCAGTTTAAATGGGCAATACCGCCAGTTAGCTAGGCTGTGGATACCGGTAGAAGTAGGTAGGTGACAGCGGTTACATAGGCAACCTGGTGCAGCGACACTCGTATTTTTATTTATTAATTCAAGCTACTTGTATTCAATTATGGAATTTAAAAATAGGGGGAATCATTTTATTTGGAATACTTTTTATTAGACGAATTGAATATTTTATATATGAAAAAATAAACCTTTGCAGTATAAACTTACTCAACTTGAACAGCAATAGGGCAACATTTAGAAGGGGCTTGTAATAACATATATTCGATGTGTTGCTATATCTAAATACACAAAGAGTTTTTTTAAATCAGGCTTAATATTTTTAGAATAAACTCATTGCCATTGTCCATACAAGTTAATATTGTTATTACTGAGTTCATTTCACAGCATATCAAAAAATATCGATAAAATAGAACCTCCTTCAGATCACATTATGGGGTTAGGTCCAGGCTCATCCTCCAATAATCTCAATGCTTACAATGATAGCCTTTATTTTGCAGCTGACGAAGGAACATCATTTGAAAAACTGCGGCAATACAATCGCAAAAGTAAAATCCTCAGAATTATAGAAGGTATCAGGTAGGTTCGCTCGTTGAAAGTATTTAACGGAAAATTATACTTTATCGGCACAAACGATGAGTTTGGCACTCGATTATGGTCTTATGAGGATGTCACCAAAGAATTTAGCTTTATAAAAGAAATACCACCTAGCAATTTATTGCAAAGTGGATATGTAGAATTAGTATTTTTGCTTTTTTAGAACTTCTATGTTCGATTGTTATTGTGCAAGCTCAACTTGTTTGGATTAAGTAGTCATTTTTTGTTTTTTTGAATGGTTAATTCTGATGCAAATGTCAGCATAAGCTTGTTATATTTGCCATTCTTAATTGAGTTGATAAATAGTTTCAAAGCCGTTGGATAATTATTGTAGCAGTGTTTTTAAGCTTATTTTTCATTCCTTACTTCAGCGAGTATTTACCTCTTACTTAATTTAGGTTTTGGTTTCAATTAATGCTTACGCGATGTGTACTTTAAGAACAAATCAATTGTTTAACTTTAATGCTCTCATTATTGCAATGCCTTCAATATTGCAAAAGTTTATAGCTTCGTCTAACTCTTCCATGCTGATGTCTAGTTTTTGTAAAATAAGCTTATTAATAAAGGTTTTTTTAGAATACATGCCCGGATGGGAATTTAATAATGCAAGCCGAGTACATATGTATAATAAATCAGCTGCTTCACTGGTGTCTTCTTTATTTAAATTATTAAAATTACGTATGGGTGAAATAATGCTTTGTGGTAGCTCCCATAAAGTGAGTAAGGCTGTACTGCAATCTGCATAAGTAAAGCCAAAGACTTCTTTTTGTCTGAGCCAGGGGGTTTCATCCTGATTATAGTCTTGACAATATTGCACTTTTTTAGGGTCAGTTTGCATTATGATCAGCTCACCTATGTTATGCAATAAACCCGAAACAAAAATACTTTTTGTGTTTTTTATGTTTTTCTTTTGAGCCAAATATTTACACAGTAGGGCCGTATCTACACTGACTTCCCAAAACCTATCCATATCAATTATATTTTCGTCTACGGATGAAAAAGCAGTTGTAACGCCATAAGTATTAATCAAGTTATGAATTTCATTTATTCCTAATACTGCAACTGCTTTTGAGATTTCGTCAATTTCAGCAAGGTAGCTAAAAAGCGCGCTATTTACTATTTTTAATACCGATGATGATAAGGCAGGGTCTAACATTATTATGCTTGCAATGTCAGTGAGTGAAGATTGTTCATCATCCATAATTTCTTTTAATCGAATATATATATCGGGTAAAACACACAGTTTCTCTACATTTTGAGCGTATTGAAGGGGGGTCATTCGCATTTTTAATTCCCTATCATGAAGTCCTAAATCGAATATATAAAACATAAAAAACGATAGTTTAATAAAGATAAAACGTCAAATGAATTAAGGGTATATAAGAGGTAATGCTTTGGTACTATCATAAAATAAATTTAATGCTATATGATTTTATTTATAATAAAAAGTAATGATATTGGTTCTTGTTTGTATTGTTGATTCAGATCATTTATTTGATGATTATGCTCATTTTAACAATAATTTAGTTTGTTTGATTATTTTCTCTCATATATATTCGTGCACACTTTCAACCGCCCATAAATGAAAAGTAATGAAATTTAATAAATTAACTCAAGTAATTACAGTCACCTTAAGTCTATTGACTATAAATAATTTTGCTGCAAATGAAGATGACAAAAGTACATTTTTTGGTAATTTAAGGCTTGGGTATATTACTGCCGATGATGGTGACGGCCATAGTGAAAAGGGCTCTGCATTTGGTGGGAAACTAGGTTATATCAGTGAGTCGTGGCAAGGGCTCAGTGCTGCTGGTACTTTATACACAAGCCAAGCGCTATTTAACGATGAAAATGGTGATTTTTTTGCTTCAGATGGCTCGAGTTATGCCATTTTAGGAGAAGCTTATCTTAATGCTCAGTTTGGTAATACGTTAGTCAAAGGTGGACGTTTTGGTTTTGATTCTCCTTATGCCGATACTGATGATATTCGCATGGTACAAAATACTTTTTCAGGTGTTTTATTTGCAAATAGTGATATTAAAAATACTCATTTATATGCTGCACATTTAAATAAATGGTCGGGTGTGGATACTGATAAACCAGAAGAATTTGAAAAAATAAATGCTGATGATGGTATAAGTACATTTGGTATCGTATATGAAGGCATAGAAAGTCTAGATTTACAAACTTGGTATTATAATGGTCGTCATTTCGCAGACTTGATTTATGTTGAAGCTATGTATGAAACAAAGCATTTAACCTTGGGTGCTCAGTTTAGTGCTCAATCAGATAATACAAAAGATAACAGCGGACCACACCATTGGGGATGTACCAAATCAAGATGCAATTGCCATTGGCATGGAATATAACGGCATTGATAATCTGACTTTAGGTGTGCTCAATGTAGCTTTTGACAAAGGTGCTGATGAAACAGATTTTACTGCAAGTTATGATTTATCTGACAATATGACGGTGGATATTATTTATCATCACATGCATTCTGATGGTGATATGTTACTTGTTATGTACAATTTAGACTTTTGAAGTTTATGATTGCCGCTGGATGTTAGGCTAAGCACATCATAGAAGGGTATTCGTATATAGACTTTTATTACCGTATTATCAATCTATTAGATATACTATCGCCATATTATAATTTAAATACTTAAAGTTATGCGCGAAAGTTTAAAACGAAAAATAATATCAGTATGTGATAAAAAAATTGCACAAAAAGGTGAAAACGTAGGGTTATCTTTTTATGCTTTTTTTGCCAATAAAAATAATGACCCAGAATTATTAATGGAAGCCGCAACTTGGTGGATCATGACGCACAAATTAGATCATTTTGAAAAAGCAATAAAAGTTAAAGCTATGGTTCAAAAAATGTAATTTTAACCATTCCCACATGGCTTTTAAAAACGGGTTCAAAGTCGTTTCACTTTAAACGTGAATGACCTAAGGACTTGAAATAATTTAGTTTAGTTTAGTAGATGAGTTAACCAAGTGTTTGTGAACTTTATTTTTTCTCAGAAATAAAGGTGGCTTTAATAATGAGTGCTTACGTCCTTGTAAGCTGAGTGTGACATCCTTGGCACACACTGATATCAAAATTGACCTTATTTTTTGATATCAGTGAATAATCTGTACTACTTATTCTGCAATGAGCGCATTCATCATTTTTTGACCTAGCTCAACATGATGTTGCATGGTTGAAAATTGCTTAGTAACACCTTGAGGACCAAATGCGTAAACTGGTACAGGTGCCGCAGTATGTGTACCTGTGCCCCAAACTGTATTTTGATCAGCCCCTAGAGTGCGGCCAATTAAATTAGCGTGAAGTTCATCACCATAAACATAAAACTCTTTGAAATCATTGATTTTAGGAAATTCTGGTGCAGATAAATATTTATGTTCAGCCACGTAGTATTCATTTTCTTCGCGTTCAGCAATAGGCGAAGATTGTTCGGCTGTTACTTTAAAATCACTATAGTTATTGATTGCAGCAGCCCATTGATCACCTGTGCTATTGCTAAAGTCCCAATCGGAGTCAACCTGGTTCATCATGTCATAAAAAGTACCGCTTTGGGCGTATAAACGGTCAAGTTTAGATAATGCGCCAAAATTAAAGTTAGGTTTATAATCTTTACCTTGCATACCATCGCCTGACAATGTTTGTGCTTGGGGTAAATCTTTACGGGAGTAACTAAAACCAAAACTGCCTGTTTCGTGATCTGCTGTTACAACAACCAATGTATCGTTACGGTCTTTTACCCATTCATAAACGGCATCAACTGCTTCATCAAACTTTAATAATTCATGTAACATCCAGCCTGCGTCATTAACATGACCTGCCCAGTCAATTTGCCCGCCTTCTATCATTAAGAAAAAGCCGTCTTCGTCTTTAGATAATACGTCTAATGCTTTTAAAGTCATGTCACGTAATGATGGTTGTGTACAAGAGTTATCTTTTTTACAAGCTGAATAGGCGATACCATCAGCCATTCCCGAATTAGAAAATAAGCCTAATAGTTTATTGCCTTCTACTGAGTTGAGCTGTTCGCCAGTAAAAGCAAGATTATAACCGTGGTCATTTTTAGCCTCTAAAATAATATTACGGTCATCACTTCGTTTTGATTTTTTATAAGTGCTTAAAGGTAAACCAAGTTCAGCCATTGCAGTGCGTTCTGTTTCATCTGTTTTGATATTTGATGGTAAAAATACGCGTGCCCCACCAGATAAAAGTACATCTACATTGCCTGACTCAACAAGCTCGGCAGCAATTTGAGCTTCTTGTGATCTATGAGGTTGATGTGATGCAAATGCTGCAGGTGTTGCATGGGTAATACGGGTATCAGATACTAAACCTGTTGCTTTGCCCATGGCTTTTGCTTTTTCTAATATTGTTTGTACTTTGTTACCATGAGTATCTAAGCCTATCATTTCAGAACCCGATGCCATGCCTGTTGCAAGTTGCGTTGCAGAACAAGCTGAGTCTACAACTAAGCTACCTGTTTCACCATAAGGCGCATTTAGCGATAATCCCATTTGACCTGCATTGGCAAACTTAGATAATGCTGTCATATTGTTTTTTGAATTATAAGTCGATTGAGGTGCACGGCGAGCATATTCTTCTAATAACCCAACTTGTTGTGCCCCCATACCATCACCTATCATTAAAATAACATTTTTAACTGATGTAATTTCAACAGGGGGGACTTCTTTAATTACCTCAACCTCTTTTATTACTTCAACTTCTTTTTCATCGTCACTACAGCCTGCTAATAATATTGCTGATACTGCTAAAGCTAAAATTTTTTTGTTCATTTTGTTAAACCTTAATTAATCAATATAAAGCCGTGAAATCTGTGCGCAAGATTAAGGTAGAAATATGACAAATTGATGGCAGAAATATGTAATTTTGAGTTTTAGCTCTAGTTATGCTGTATTAGTTTGAAAGTATGAGGGGGTATTTGAATTTTATTGCCACTGTGCAATATCAAGGGCTTGTCGTGCTTGTGCTAATGTACAATCGGTTTGTGCCATTAATTGATTAACGCTAATAAAAGGTGATTTTGTGATGATTTCTACTAAATCATTTATTGATAACTCAGGTTTATATTTTTGTAATTCATTTACAAACCACTGCCAGCTAGGTTCTTCACTCAATTGTACTTTATTTATGATTTCACAAATGTGCGCCCAGTCAGCATGTAAAAGCCAATTTCGAGAGCGGCCTTTGCGTTTTATAACCGCACCCGAGTTTTGAATTATCAGTTTTAAAGTTTTGTGGTTTTTAGTTCTGCGTACAAAACTGTTTAGTGGTATTTCAATCATTTGTTTTAATTTATATTATTTTAAGCGTTAAACCAATAGTTATTGATGATATGAAAATTACATTTTATCATAATCTACTTCTATTATTTCGGATAATTTTACGATGCAATACAAAACGATAAAAAATACTGCTATTTATTCATCTCGCCTAATTTATGGTTGTATGCGTATCTGTGGCGATAACTCTATTGAGGATAAAAATAAAGGAAAACGTGCCATACATAGTGCCATTGAGGTGGGTTATAACCATTTTGACCATGCGGATATTTATGGCGCAGGGCAAAGTGAAACTTTGTTTGGCGAGGTTTTAAAAGCATCTCCAAAATTAAGAGAAGAAATGTTTATTACTTCTAAAGCTGGGATCAGGCCTAAAAGCAGTGAAATGGACTATGCACCAACACGTTATGATTTTAGCAAACAGTATATTTTAGAATCAGTTGAAGGTTCATTAAAACGTTTAGGCATAGAGCAATTGGATATGTTTTTATTGCATAGGCCTGATTATTTAATGAATGTACATGAAGTTGCCGATGTTTTTGACGTATTACAAACAAGTGGCAAAGTGAAACATTTTGGCGTGAGTAATTTTAAACCCTCACAAGCTGCTTTATTACGATCTGCTATGTCAATGCCCTTGGTGGTTAATCAAGTTGAAATTAATATACATAATATAGATACCTTGTTAAATGGTACCTTAGATCAGTGTCAACAACATGACATTACACCAATCGCTTGGTGTCCTTTAGGTGGAGTGGCTTATCCTGCATGGGGAAATACATTTACTGGAATAGATGAAAAAAGGATTGAAACTGAACTGGCATTACAAGCAATAAAATATCAATGTGAGCCTTGGTTAGTGATACTGGCCTGGATATTAAAACATCCCGCTGATATTTTTCCTATCATAGGTTCAACTACGCCAGCGCGTATAATAGCAGCTAAACACGCTTTGGAATTACAGTATTCTCGGGAAGACTGGTATCGATTATTAGAAGCAAGAAATGGTGTATCTGTGCCCTAATTGTATTACTGGAAATAGTGTTATTTTGCTCTTTATTACTGTAACGCAGACAAAAGTAATGATATTCCTTTTTGTAGACTAGAAGGCTATACTTAGAACTTGAAATTATAAGTAAAGCTTTTTTAATTGTGTGTTTTTTTACATGGATATATTGGATATCAATAAAAACAATCTCTTTTTTCTAGAAAACGCTTGCTCTGTCGAGATTTAGGGAAAATATTTATACAACGCTTTTATTATGAGTGGTGAAAGATATATTTAATGGATAATCAATTGCAAAAACATAACTTCGCTTTGTCTATTTCAAAAGTTTCTAACAGTTTACAGCTAATTTTTTGCATTATATTTTATAGTTTTATGTTGTGCTCATTCTCGGCACTTTCAAACACGAAACAATCAATTTACAAAGTTGATGAAATTGAAGCCTTACTCACTTCAAACCCCAATCAAGCGTTAAGTTTGAGTCAATCCGTATTAAAATCGCTTCCCAGTAAATTAACTAAAGAGACAAAAGAGTCACATTTTCAGCTTAGTTTAATAGAAATTAAAGCCTATTTAAAATTAGGTAAACTTGCAACAGCTTTTAATTTAGCAGATTCTTTAGTTGAGTCTGTCAGAGTACAAAAAAACTTATCCTGGCTTGGTAAAAGTTATCAAATATTAGGTTTTATTAGCCAAGCTCAAAATAAAATAAAAATGAGTACAAATTATTTTCAACAAGCAAAATTAGTGTTTGAGAAAAATAATGAGCAACAGGCCTTAAGCTCTTTATATCTTCAACTTAGCCGTAACTATAGATATCAGGCTCAATACAGCCAAGCACTTAGTTTATTACAAGAAGCACAAACGATTGCAAAATCTTTTAATAATATTTCTGAACAAGCTGATATACATAACGCCTTAGGTGTACTTTATGATTATATGGGAAGTTATGAGTTAGCGTTAATTCAGCATGAACAATCTCTTGTGTTGCAAAGACAAATTTTAAATGAGCAGGGTATAGCAAGTTCACTTTACAATATAGGTGAAATTTATCGAAAAATTGACAATTTGCCCTTAGCATTAAAATATTTTAAACAAGCATTAAAAGTAGATGAACAATTGGGAGATCCCAGGCATATTGCAAATAGTAATGGCAAATTATCACAGGTTTATTTACAAATGAATGATCTGTTACGTGCTCGAGAATATGCTCAAATTGGCTTGAATATCGCTAAGTCTTCTAAAGCTGAGGGGGAAATAAGTTGGAACCAGAGTAATTTAGCGAAAGTTTTAATTGCACAAGGCGATTTTGAAGAGGCAGAGAAATTATTAAAAGATGCATTATTATTAGCGATAGCGTCTAAAGCAAAAAGAACTGAGAATATGCTGCGGATTACCTTAGTGGAGCTTGCCGTTCAACGTGAAAATTATGAACACGCAATACCTCTAATTAAAGCTGCGTTATCGGCTTCTGATATGGATCTGAGATACCGTGCTCAGTTATATGAATTACAGTCGCAAGCATTTGAAGCATTAAAACAATATCAAAATGCATTGAGTAGCTATCAAGCTTTTAATGTGCAAGATAAAGCAATACGCGATAAATTAAATAATCAACACGTAGAAAGGTTGATGCAAAATATTGAATTTATTAGAAAAGATCAAGAGGTTGAGTCTTTGAAAAAGGACCAAGCACTTAAACAAGCTAGTTTGAAGCAATTGAAATTAGAAATAATGTTAATTTTACTTGGATTTACGCTACTACTTGTTGTTATTGGGGCTGTTTTTTGGCGTCAACGACAAAAAAGCCAACTGAACAATTTAAAAGCGCAATTAATGACACAGGCAATTGAAAGGAAAAATCAGTTACTAGCAAATGTTTCTCATGATTTAAGAACACCTCTAACGATTTTGAAACTTAATATTGAATCACTACAATATAATTTAGAGTCTGATACTGACCAAGCATATGCTAACGTGCATAGTAAAATCGCTCAGCTTAATACACTTATTCATGATATTTATCAGGCAACACAATTTGATAATAATATATTGGCTTTAGAGTACCAAAAAGTAGATATATATCAGTTATTAGCTGGAATGTGTGATGATTTTGAAACTTTAGCCGAGAAAAGTAATTTACAACTAACGTTTCAAAACTCAGGTGATGCAAGTGTTGTTTCTATTGATCCTGAGCGATGCAAACAAGTGATAGGTAACTTACTACGCAATAGTATTAGTTATACAAATGAAGAAGGGATGATTAAGCTCAGTATAAAGATTTTTCCGGAATCATTTTCTATTTTTATAGATGATAGTGCACCTGGTTTAGATGATGAGGATTTTGACAAAATATTTGAGCGCCTCTATCGATGTGAAAAATCACGTAATAGAGATACTGGGGGTTCTGGCTTAGGTTTGGCTATTTGCAAGCAAATTATGTTGGCACATGGAGGTGACATCAACGCTAAAAAAAGTGATTTAGGCGGTGTAAAAATGTGTATCACTTTTCCGATAATCCCCCTTAAAACTTAATTTTATTTTTTAAATTAAGTTACAAAATTATCATGAAATTAATGATTGATAATATAATGCGATCCCTGTATTTTGTTTAAAGTTATTAATATCTTATAACTTGTTGAACTTTAGGTACAAATTTATTTTTTGCATCCAGTTGTAAACAAACCCTATGAGCTATTTAATTTATATCCAGACTTTATAAGGAATCGTTATGTCTATTTTTAACAAAGTACTCAGTTCTGTTGGAATTGGTGCAGCAAAAGTCGATACCGTTTTAGAATACTCTGAGGTTGAACCTGGCGGAGAAATATCGGGAGTTGTTAAAATTGTTGGTGGTAAAGTAGAGCAAAATATAAATAAGATAGATCTTGATGTGATCTGTAATTATACGGTTGAAGTTGAAAGAGAAGACTCTGATGGCAATGAAGAAACCGTTACGAAAGTAAAAAAATACAAGCTTACTAGCTATAAAATCAAAGAAGCTTTTACAATCCAACCAAAAGAAAAAATAGACATCCCATTTTCATTTGAATTATCCCAAGATGCACCTTTATCTGTTGGACAGTCTAAAACTTGGATTGATACCAATCTTGATATAGAAAGAGCATTAGACAAATCAGATAAAGATTACTTACATGTGAGTGCTAATGATTTACAACAAGCTGTAATTGATGCATTAGAAGAATTAGGCTTCAGACTATATGAAGCGGATTGTGAAGGAATTGAATCAGCCTCATTCTCTAGGCTTCCCTTTGTTCAAGAATTAGAGTTTAAAACGATATCAGGTGATTTTCATGGTAAATTTGATGAAGTTGAAGTTGTCTTTTTTGCCAGAGGAGAGCAGTTAGAAGTTGTTTTTGAAATTGACCGTAAATCAAAAGGTTTAATGGGATTCTTTAAAGAAGCTATGGATCTTGATGAGTCAAATGCCAGATTAGTGGTCACTGAAGATGATATTGATGATTTAGAAGATAGCATTTACGAAATTTTAGAAAATAATATGTAATTTATATTTTTTGTATAAATAGATAAAGCCTCGTTTATGACGAGGCTTTTTTAATTGGCATTGTTAAAGGGTTAATTTAAATTAATAAACAGTGAAATAGCGAACTGTTACATCTCCCTCATGATGAAGTAAATGTGTTTGATTATAATAAATATCAATACTGACATCAGCATAATCATTAATAAAATGTATCCCTTGTTTTGGTACTACATAAGTACATTGTGCTATATGAGAGCGATATACAGTTTCTTCAGGTTGCCTAAAGTAATTAATAGCAGTGATTTGACAATTATTTAATTCATAACTATTTGTGGATAAAGTCTTAATGATTTTTTCATATTTACTACCATATTCAACAACTTCTTCTGGTGTTTGGTAACCTTCAGCTAAATTGACATCTGCAATGGTCGAAAATGAAACAAGTGATAATGCGGCTAAAACGTTAGAAATTAAACTTTTCATTTTTCATGTCCTTTGGATTTAATATTAATGCCCAGCATTATGGCTGGCATTAATATTAAATATAAAACCCATTAAAGGTACAAGATGAAAAAACTTATGTCTCAGATTAGATTTTTTAGTTTTAAATCTGATCTTTTATTACGTAATCTAAAGATTTTTTATATTTATGCTAATGCTTTGTTTATAAATGGATTGTTATAAAAATACAGGTTAAAAGTAATTTTTAAGTTAAGTTAAATGGGCTGTAATTTAATTCATGTGATTTATTAAATTGTCTTTATCGTGAATTGTTTTTAATGATTATAAATCAATAGTTTATATGTTTTATGTTTTTTTATATGCTTTTATTTAATCGCTGATTTTTATAATTAAAAAAATAGTTAATCAAAACGTCCAATTGTAACTGAGTGTAAACAGCTTGTTGCAATTGGAGGGGGTGATAGGTACATTTGTCGGTAAATCTCAGATTAAGTCTGAGATATTTATAGTGTGAACTGTTTAAATAAAATAATGCGTTAAATAATTTAGAAATATAAAGACGATTATTAGATTAAGAAATAGATAGCTTTGCACTAGCTTAAAATATTACAAACGGAGTAAAAATGATGATTAAAACATCTCCTTATCGATATAGTATTATCTCTCACGCAGTTAAAGGCGCTATTGCTTTGGCTGGAATTTCTCTTGTATCTATAGCGCCATCGGTTTATGCCGCAGATGATGAAAGTGTTGAACGCATCTCGGTTACTGGTTCTCGTATTCAACGTACCAGTGCACAAATGGCAACTCCTACAACAGTGATTGATGCACAAGCAATCGAAATGTCGGGTGTAAAAAACATTGGTGACTTAATGAACCAGTTACCTGCGCTTGTTGATGGTACAGGCGGGGCGACGGCACAATCTCCAAATGGTAAAGGCTTAGGTACTGCTGGTATAGAACTGGCGAATCTACGTGGTTTAGGATCTGTCAGAACCTTAGTCTTAGTTAATGGCAGGCGACATGTTGCGGGTGCTGCTGGTGAGTCATCAGTTGATTTAGCTATGATCCCAACAGCACTTGTAGAGCGAATTGAAATCATTACCGGTGGTGCATCTGCTGTATATGGGGCTGATGCTGTAACAGGTGTGATCAACTTTATTATGAAAAAAGATTATGAAGGATTTGAAATAGAGGCCTCTGCTGGGCAAAGTGCACAAAGTGATGCAGAAACAAAAGATTTGTCTTTTACTTACGGTCAAAACTTTGATAACGGCAAAGGTAATTTTACTGCACACCTTTCATACTCAGACCGAGATGAATTACGAATGGATGCGCGAAAACACTCAAGCCTTAATCCTAGCTTCTTATCAAACCCAGAAAACACAGGCCCTGATGATGGTATTGCTAATCTTAAACTGGCAAAAGATTTACGATTTCAGGCATTGAGCTCTGAGGGTTTAATTTATGTCCCTAATGAAAACTGGATAGTGCCTGGTCAATCAATTGTTAATTTTCCTGGGCCTACTTTTGCAGGTGATCCACAATGGATCCCTGGCACGCCTTTTGGTTATGATACGTATACAATCGATAGAATTGATGGTCATTTTAGAGAGTTTATTCCGGGAGTTAACTGTGATGGCCCGGTAAAGTGTGATGGAGGTGATGGATTTAGAACCCCTGAAACAAGTACTTTAATTACACCCAGTGAGCGTGTTTTATTTAACGTAACTGGGCAATATGATGTTAACTCAGACTTGCGTTTATTCACAGAAGCAAAATATGGTAGGGCAGAGTCTTTTGCTCGTGGTCAAGCAAGCTTTTTCCATGATGATAACTTTGGTCCTCTTGTTGCTTTAAAGCAAGATAATCCATTTATTCCAAACGAATTAAAAACTTTGATGCAAGAACGTGGTCTTGATGAAGTTGGGCTTGCCACTGTCCCTTTAAGTTCTTCGTCAGACAATAAGCGTGAGACTTTTCAATTTACCTTTGGAGGACAAGGTGCTTTAGAGGATTATGATTATAATTTTTACCTACAGCATGGCCGTGTAAAAGCAACTTTGTTATCTCAAGATACTTTAATTGATAAATATTATGATGCACTTGATGCAACAACCGATGTTAATGGTAATGCTGTATGTCGCAGTGGTAATACAGGGTGTGCGCCATTTAATCCTATTTTTAAACAGGCATCTGCTGAAGCATTGGCTTATGCAGGCGTATTTTTAAAAACAGAAGAAGAAATTCAACAATCTGTAGCATCTTTATCTTTTAATGGTGAGTTATTTGATTTACCCGCGGGTAGCATTGCTTTTGCTGCAGGTGTTGAATATAGAAAAGAAGAGTCTGATTCAATTCCAGATCCACTTACGCAAGGTGTAGATGAAAATGGTCAAGGTTTAGGTTTAGTTGGCTCAACACAAAGTTTAAATCCAGCAGAAAATAGTTATCTAGGTGCAACGCATGGCAGCTATAGTGTTTCGGAGATTTTTGGTGAATTAAATGTGCCATTACTTGAAGACTTACCAGGGATTGAATATTTAGAGGCTGATTTTGCGGCGCGTTATGCCGACCACAGTGTTACAGGTGGTGATAGCACGTATAAGTTGGGTCTAAACTGGTCCATTGCGTATGATGTGAGCACAAGAGCAACTTATTCTAAAGCCGTTAGAGCACCCAATATTCAAGAACTTTTTGCACCTAATTCAATTGCTGGTGCACGCGTAAATGATGCGTGTTCTCGAAATCAGTTAGATAGTGTTGAAGCGTTTGCAAGTAACCGTAAGAAAAACTGTGCCCAGCTGGGTTTAAGCCCTGAGTTTTCTTCAAATGCAGATAATGGCACAATAAGTCATACAACCTCAGGTAACCCAGAGTTAAAACCTGAAGAGGCTGAAACTTTAACTGTTGGTATTACTTATGCGCCAAATAGCAATTTCAGCATCGCGGTTGATTATTGGGATATTGAAATTACAGATGCCATTACACAATTTAAAGGTACTGATGTATTAGGTAATTGTGTTAATAGCGCAGAGTTAGATAATACTTTTTGTGATTTGGTGACACGTGGCGATGACGGCAATATTAAAAATATAGATGTAACATCTATTAATGCGGCTAAGTTCAGTGCAAAAGGAACAGATATTGATGTTAATTTAGGCTTAGACTTAGATGAAGCGCGCTTAAACTTTGCTTTTAAGGGAACTTACCTCGATGAGCGTGAAACTCAGCAAAATGCCAGTGATCCCCGTACTGCAAAAAACTTAGCGGGCTCTGCCACAAATTCAGATGCTACACCATATCCTCACTTTAGAGCTTTGATCACAACAACCTATAGCATGGACAACTTTTCAACAAGTTGGACAACAAATTATGTGGGTGATATGACTTACAATAAATTAGCAACCAATGAAACTTATGGTTCTGAATTTAATAATAAAGTTGACTCATATATGAATCATAATCTGCGTTTTCAATACAATTATGATAAAAGCACTATGCTTTTCTTAGGTATTAATAATGTAGCGGATAAAAAACCATCGGCGCTTCCTAGCTTAAATCAAGGTGGCCTTTTATATGATGCAATTGGACGTCGTTACACTGCTGGCATTAAAATTTCACTGTAATTTTTAATGTTTTAATACAGAACCCTTGGTAGCAGGGATAAAAAGAAGCAATTTAAACCGCTGACATTTATCCCTGTTTTTACCTCATTAAATATCAGTGATTTAATATTAAACCTTTATACTAATTTCATGTTGTTATGTGTGTGATCCAGCTACGGCATCGGAAGGTGGTGAATTTTTCAACCAATTATAATCAGTGTGAAAAATGCTAAATTCGTATTAAATGTTGTTTTAGGTTTGTATCATGATATGAGCGTAAAACTGAGAATAACACCATATATTAGTTTATTGAATGCCAGAATGAATAAGTAATCAAAAATATTGCTGTTTTACATTTGGTATAGTAAAAGCATTTCATTTATTTATTGCGAGCACTGGCTCATGGTATCTTAAATTTATTTACCAGAATTTTTCTAAACGATTACAGCCTAAATTAAATATTAAGTAGCAAACGCGATTATTCAAGTAAGAGATCTATTTAAAAGGTTTTTTAAAAAACGCACTCGTGTAGGTTAATACAGTTAATAGATAGAGAGTAGTGCTAATAAGGTGGTGCATATTTAATATTTTGTCCATATTATTAACACGAAATTATAAATGCTTAACTGATAGCATTTTAACTTATAAACAAAGTTGCGCACCAGAACATCGGTTCATACGAGTCAAAATATCTTCGCAGTCATCAAGTGTAATAAGTCTAGCGCCACCTGCCACTTGTGGAGTCATGTCAGCCGGAATTGTTTTCGCATCTTTTGATAAATTTTTTAGATTTTTTTTATTGAGCTTTAGTTTCATGAAGTAAATCCCTTTATGTTTTTATATGACGTCCCCGTTTTGGGTTTTTAAATTTATCATTATTAATTATCATGTCAATGATTTTTTCTTATATCGGGACGTATCTTATTTCAATATAGATTAAAATTTTAGTTGGCATGAATAAACGCATTACTACTGCACTTTTATATTTATTTGCTTTTTATTCGGAATGATAAGTTCAGATGCGTATTTATTAATAAGCTTGTCATACTCGCCATTTTTTTTGAGTTGACTGATGGCCTCTCGCAGTTTAATGATTGTTTCATCGGGCGTGTTTAAACTGGCACCAAGGTAACCTTCGATTTTGGCTTCTTTTACCTGAGTTAGAATATCGAGTTTATCTTGTTTTATGCCGTAAGATTCAAGGTGTTCTGCTGCAACCCAATCATTTGACATAACAAGATCAGCTCTGCCCTTTAATAGCATATTCCATTTGTCTTGTATTGAAGTAGATAACATAAGGTTGCTATTTAGCTTAAAACCTTTTGCAAGTAAAAACTGTGCATCATAACCTTCTCTAGTGGCAATTAACTTGTATTTTTTTGCATCTTCCAGAGAAAGAGGGTTCAGATCATCACGATTAGATAGACCAAATAAATAGTAACGATAATCGATTAAATGAGCTACCCACTTAAATAGTGGTTCTCTTTTTTTGCTGCGAATAATAACAAAAATGAAAGTATTGGGTTGTGTTTGTGCCTCTTTGAATGCTCTCGGCCAAGGATAAACGCTAAATTTCCCTTTAAAACGTGTCAATTTTAGTGCTGCTTGTACTAGCTCAACCGTAAAGCCTCCGACCACTTTTTGCTTATAAGCATATTGATATGGTGGTAAATGTTCAGTCAAAAAATGAAGTTGTTTTTCTCTTTCAGAACTATTAGCACTGTAAATAAAAGAACATAAGCAAAGTAAAAAATAATACTTAAAATGACTTATGAACATTAAATGCTTACCTTAGTGATTAATAAAATAATTTAAATACGCCTGTTAAAATAATAACAGTAAATTATAAAAGATCATTTTTAAGTATTATTCAATTTTTGTTGTTTACGCAATAAATTGGATTTTATAAAGCTAACGTTTTAAATTTACCTTTGGTCTAGGCTTTAAATTAGATCTGGTTATTACCTTTTTATAAAATATATAGATACTGTTTACTCTGAATCATACATATTCCAATTATCAGAGGTTAATATGAGAACAATTTATCAAGCAGCATTACAAGACTTAGATCAACTTTCTGTTCTGTTTGAACAATACCGCTTGTTCTATAAAAAATCCCCAGACTTGGCCAAAGCAGCTGATTTTATAAAAAGTAGGCTTGAAAATAAAGATTCAGTCATATTTGTTGCAAGTGAAGCAGGGCGACTTATGGGATTTGTGCAGTTATATCCTGCATTTTCATCTACGGTAATGCAAAAAATGTGGATCCTTAATGACCTGTTTGTTGCACCTGAATTTCGAAGTTTAAAAATTGGCTGTGAATTAATGTGTGCAGCCAAACAGCATGCTATTGTGACACAATCACATTCGCTAAAATTATGCACTGCAATGGATAATCATCAGGCCCAGACCTTGTATCAAAAATTAGGTTATAAAAAAATCACCACTTTTGAACATTATACATTACTGATTGATTAAGGGTTATGACACATTACACTCTTTACTAAAGTTTAAACCTAGTCACTGAATTAGTCAGTGATATTGCAAGCTCATTTAATGCTTTACTTCTGTGGGTCATATTAACCGCTTCATTGGCATTATTATTGGCGGCATCTGAAGCTTCGCCCATAGTTGATGCGATATTTTGGCTGTAATTAAGTTGTTCCTGTGCTGCATTTGAGATGCTTTGACTCATTTGATTAATTGTTTGAAGTGCATGCTCTATTTGTTCAACTGCATTGCTGAGTTCTTGGCTTTGAGATACACATTGTGCGGCTTGATTTTGACCTTGAGAAATTGCACTTTCGGCAGTTGTTGTTTCATTTTGCAAAGCATTGATCATAGTGTGTATTTCGGTCGTTGAGTCTTGTGTTCGGGATGCTAAAGATCTGACTTCATCAGCAACGACAGCAAACCCTCTGCCATGTTCTCCTGCTCTTGCAGCTTCAATAGCGGCATTAAGTGCTAATAAATTTGTTTGATCGGCAATTCCTCCTATGGTATCCAAAATGCCACCAATGCTGTTACTGTGCTCACTTAGTTTAGACATGACAGATACCGAGTCACTCAGTCCTTCAGATAAAGACATAATACGTTTATTATTTGAGTTTGCTATGTCACGGATCTCTTGACTATGTTTTGTTGCTTCAGACACATGATCAGCTGTTAAACTTGCTTCATCAGTGACTAAAGTTGAACTTGAGTGCATTTGTTCAGCTAATTGTTTGGCATTGTCTACCCTATTTATTTGTGCTTTTGTTGATTGTGAAATGCCATGGCTTTGCTGGTTACTGAGCTTTACTGAATCTTCAAGCAAATGTGTATTTTCACTTATATCGTTTAAAAGTGCAGTTAAATCATCACTTAGTTTATTAATGTTTTGAATTAAGGTACCAAATTCATCATCACTCCTTTTTTCAAGACGTCTTGTCAAATCTCCTTGTGCAATACGCGCTAAAGCTTTATTAACTGCATTTAGTGGACCCAACATCGCTCTAGTTGTGATCGAAGCGATAAAACTTGCTAGTACAATAAAAATAAGGGCTAAACCCATGGCTAATGTTTTACCAGTACTAATTTTATCTTTAGCTGTGGTTTGCAATATTGCAAAACGTTGGTCGGCTAGAGTAACTAATAAAGTAAGTTGCTGATAGGTTGATTCAAAATATTGTTCAGTTAGTTTATAGGCTTGTTTTGCGGCGGACTTTTGAACAATTGATTCAATTTGTATTTTGTATAGGCTACCAGGTTGTGACAGTAGTTTAGTTATTGCTTCAAAATGAATGGTAAATTCAGAGAAAAATGTATCATTATTTAACGGTTTTGCTTGTTGTGTTAAATAGCTGAAATTATCTTTAATATTATTAAGTAAAAAACCAATGTCTTCTTGATGCTGTTTTACTGTGTCTACGTCATCAATTCGCATTAATTTAGACATCGTACTTTGTAAAGTGAATAATAAATCATCAATCCTAGTGCCACTACCAATCACAACTTCAAGTAATTTAGATTGCCCTGGTGCTTCAATGGTTTCAATATCCAACATAATGTCACTGGCATTATCTCGATGAGTTTGAAAGGTTTTAAAATGGGTTATATAATCTTTTTGCGCTTTTGCGGTGCTGATTTTTGCATCAAAAATTAACATGCTTTGTGTGATATAAGCTTGATAGTGACTTTGAGTTTGATCTAAGACTTTGAGCATTTTTGTTTGATCAGATAATTTATGGCTTAATACTTTGACCGCTGCTAAATATTCTTCATTTAATACAGATAATTTTTTTTTGCTGTTTGATAAGTCCACAATGTTGCTTTGCGTAAAGCCTAATGATCCAAGTTTCATCATATTTAAAAGTTTAATTTGTAGTGCATTACTTTGTTTTTCTACAGGTAGAGCTAAGGTTTCTACATTATTGTTGGCCGTGCTTATTTCATTTAATGAATAATAAAAAAAACTGCTACCTGCAATTAACAAAACTCCAATAGTGGTAAAGCCTAAAATTATTTTTTGTTTTATGCTGAGCGACAGGTTAAACATTACGACCTCAAATTAGAGTAATACATCTATTCTAAAGTGATTTTAATCACAATTTATTAACATGTATATCATTTTTAGCGTGTTATACCATTATGTTAGCAGAAATTTATCTATTCGCTTTTTGTGCACTCCATATTTTGGAACAATTGAATTTATACTCATAGTTCAGTTTTCAACTCTCGTTTGAGTTGTTTTTTTAAGGTTTGTAATGCTTTTATTTTGTCTTTTGCAAATTCAATTTCATATTCTGACATGCCTTCAAGTTCTGCTCTTTTAATGAGCTTATTAAGGTGTTTAACTTTATTTGTTGTGGCATTTATAAAAGAGCGTTTAATTATTTGATTTTGTTCTAATTCAAATTTAAGATATTCATCGTGATCATTCAAATTTCCAGTATATTGGGTTGAAATTTTGCTTTTTGTGATCTTAGGCACATAAGGTTTTTGATTGCTTAAACTGTCAGAAGGCTTAGCTGGCGGGATTGTTTTGAACAAGGAATACGGTTTTATTTTCACCTTTTTGTCTACATGATTGTGAATTGTTGGCAGTTTTGAATGTTTAATATTAGGTTTTGTTATTTCATCAATTTTGTATTTGATGTTTGTTGTATCTTGTAAAAAACAAAAATATAAAACTAGATAGCTCAATAAACCTATTAAAAGTAATTTCATAATTTTCATATTAAGCTTTTCTCTTTTGTAAGCTGGCGATTAAATACTTTTCATTGACGTTTAGTTGTTTTCATTGAGTGGCTATTTATATCATTGAATTACCCCCCTTTGAAATTTACAATTTATGCGCAAGCCAATTTTTAAGCTTATTATCATAGTGCTGTTGTGCCGTTCTTTTTGCTATTGATTTTATTGCTTGATAGCGCACAGTTTCTGTATTTAATGGATAAATATCATAATTTTTATCTCCATTATTTACCACCAACCAACGACCTTTTGGTGATCTAATTGGGGGTGAAATCGTATTGTCTCTTAGGTTAAAAGCTGTCTGTATAGACCAATCACTTTCAGTTAATGCACGTGTTAATTTGTTCTGATAAATAGAAAAAATATCAACTAGATTATTGTCATTGATGTTTTTATGCCAGCTACTGGACTTGGCTTTTATATAAAAATCAGTGGCTTCTTCTTGGGTATTAAAGAATATGGCGTGAGAATGTACTTGGGCTAAATATTTAAATCTTTGCATGTTATTTTTATAATAATCAGCTATTTCAGCCTTTGATACATTTTTTGACAACCTGTCTAAGGTGATACTTTGGCTGTGCATTAAGTCTGTAATACCAAAGTAGTTTTGCATAGGCGTACGTAATATATAAGCCAATGCGATGCTATTTAAATGCAGATAACTTAAATTTTTATCTTTTAAAATAGGCTGTGAAAGGTGTTTCAATTGCTCAAAATGATAAGTTTGATTAACTTGCCTGAGCAGCTCTTTCATATCACCTTGGTGTAATTTAAAGCGGCTTTGCATAGATAAAGACAGATAAATTTGCGCTAAAGATATTTGGTAACTTGGATTTGAAATGAGTTGTACTTGTTTTAATTTTTCAATTTTAATATCACTTAACATACCATCATTAGGATACTGGCCTAAGTTAAATTGTAATTCATTTTGAGTGATATTTAGCGTTTTTATATCTTTGAATTTAGCTTTAATTGTGGGTATTAAAGGTGTCAATAATGTTGATAAATATCGTCTAACATGAAACTTTGTATCAAACCCCACGTTAGACTGGCGTACTAAAAGGTGTGGCTGTTTTAACTTTGCCTCTGACAATAAAAACTGATCTTCAAGGAGTTGCTTTTCCACTTCTTGATACGTTATATCTGAGTTTTCTTGCTGGTAAAATGATTTCATAAACTCAATTTCTTGAGACGAAAAGTGAGTCGTCATGGCTAAAGCTGGCAGGCAAAAAATGCCTGCCAAAAAGGTTAATAATTTCATTTATAGTTTTTCCATGGCATGATTTAATAAATGAATCACCATAGCGATAGCATTGGGTATTACCTGTTGACCTGTATTAACTCTATCAAAATGGTTTGTTGAATTGAGAACGATACCGCCTTGTGCATAAGAAAAAGCACCGCCTTGTGTTAATAAAGGCCTGACATCGTTACTGTTTGTATTGATAGGTGTGAAGTTATCAAGTGCTTGTGATACAAATGTAAAGCTGTTTAAGTTTTCCTTGTCATAATAATCTTTTACCCAAGACTCCCAACCACTATGATTCAAATCTGATGTCGTCCAAGTATGATGCGGCTGCAATAAATCTGTGGTATGAAAAACAAAACCTAAAATTTGTGGGTTTTTTGATTCAATGAAAGATTGATACCAATACTGCCCTAAATTATCAATGGGTTGGAAAGGCGCTTTTTCAAAATCTTTATACATAGGGTAGTTTGATTGGCTATCAATTCGATAGTGTGCCTCGGTGATATTATAGGTATTATATTTAGTTTTATCTGCACTAAACCAACCAGTTTCACCACCTTGACCATCATCTAAGTAATCACCTTTTAACCAGGTGGCAGCCATAGTATCAACGGCCCCCCAAACGGTTAATTTATCATAATTATATCCGCCAAAATCATTGCCGTGTGCATCAGTGCCTTGACTATGATTTTGAAAATGCCAGTAACTAGTATATTTCACTATGCTTTTAGCTAAGCCCCAAACAGGTGCTTGAACACAAGAGCCTGTTATTGCACCACATAAAAAAGTATCTTCAAAGTCATCTACATCATATGCTGCTTGACCCATTATTTGTGCAAGTGCATTGGGGGTGGTGTTAAGTTGTTGCGCCCAAATTTCTAATTTTTGATATGCCGTTGTATTAGGGTTTTGTTTCATATACTCAACAGCATCAACAACAATACGTTTATGTGTTTCTTGGCTAAAAGCGGTTGCATTTAATGAACAAGTCATCAGTGCAATACTTGCTAAAATGGTTTTCATTGTATTTCCTTGTCTTTTATCAGGAATACAATTAAAACTTAGAGTAATGACACTAAATTGACATTAGTTTTACATTTATGTGAAAAATGGCTTCAGCAATCAAATATACCAGCTTAGTGTTTAACTAAGCTGGCCAAAACAAGTATTATTGAATTTTTTCTGTGCAAGAAAAGCTCACCTCTTTTTTTATGTGTGAAGAAAGAGACCAAATACTGTCGATAGGGCCATACAATGCACGCTTTTTCATTTTTATCACGCCATATATAAAGCATAAACCAAATGCTAAAGCGACTAAGTCTACCCCTAATGTTGATATTGAATTAGCGGACCATAGGCCTAAACTTGGCATTAAAACAGCAATAATTGAAGTCAATGGAATTGCTAAAGTAGCAATGGCGCATATTTTAAAAATAGCAATAGCACTTTTTGCAGCTCCTTGTATAAAAGCATAGGCAACTAAGCTTAAAAAAATCAGATAGTAAACAGGTAAATAAATACTATTGATATTTTCTACCCAAGGGTAAAGCCATTTCCCGGCAAGCATGGTGATACTGACAGCTGCGACTGATCCAAAACAAATACCTATGGTTGCACTAGCCATAAGGTGACATGCTCGAGTTTGTGTCGGTAATAAATTGTCCTTTTTGAACTTTTTCCTGCGTTTTTCAAGCCATAATAAATTACCGCTATAAAACAAAAATGCACCGCCTAAACCTAATAAAAAATAAACCCAACGTCCCATATCACCACCAAAACTGCCAAAATGCAAAGCAAAAAAAGTGGCAACAGCTCGTGTCCATATCCCTTCATCAGATGGGTCTAAACTGCTATTGGTTATTTTTAGGTTATATGGATTCATATAAATATAATCTGTTATAGGCCCGCGCATTAAACCCCCTTTGTCATACATGCCTAAACGTAACATCGCTCTTGGGTTGTTTAAGTTCATAAAAGTCATATCAATGACTTGATGTGAAGGAGCAAAATTTTGAGCTTGATTTATTAAAGATGAAACGGGCTGTAGTTGTGAAATATCGTATGTTATTTTAGTGTGTTTTTGTGCAGGAAACAGAGGCTGTTCTTGATACACTGCAAGTTTTAAACTGCCGTATAATGGGTCATGAAAAGCAAATACTACAACAGATAAACTGATCACTAAATGAAAAGGTAGACTGGTGATCCCAACCAAATTATGTGCATCAAGCCAAAACCGGCTACTTGATTTATTTTTTCTTAGAGCAAAAAATGTTTTTGCAAGACTTGGCAATAAAAATATGACACCAGATATTAAGGCTAAAAAATATAGGATTGCTGCGATACCTAAAATATACACTCCTAGATATTCATGACCAATTTTACCTGCTATCCCAGCTGTTTGGTGAAGTTGATCTATTAATTCAGCCAGAGCACTTGGATTGGTTTTGTGTGCGATTAACTGGTTTTTCTCATCTAAACTGGCATGCCATAACTGGTCATTCAAACTCAGCTCTCGGGCTGAGCCTTTTTCGTACCAAGTCATGGGGGAGTGTTCTTTTTGGTTTAAAAAAATATTAAATCCTTTTTTAACCTCTTCATATTGCATACTTGCTTGTTTTATTAATGAGTCAAACTGAGCTGTATTTATGCTTGAAAGTGTATCTGAGGGCGGAGCTGCCCAAGCATTAATTGCAGGCTTAAACATCGTTAATGAACCTGCATAAAATCCAATAAATAATACAATACCGGATATGATCCCAGTCCAAATATGCACAGATTGGTACTGGCGTAAAATGTCACTTTTAATTTTCATTGTTTAAGCTCTCACTGCAAATAATATTAAGTAAATAACGATATTGGCTGACGATAAGCATATAAACGCACGCAAACCTGTTTTAAACATGTATGTGAAACTTAAGATGAGTAACCAAATAGGTGAAATCAACCACATATTAAATTGTACTTTAACAGGGGCTGCGATCCCGCCTGGGCCACTCCAAGCAAATATACCGACTAAACCCACACTAAGTAAAAGCCCAAGAAAGATGCCTGCAATACTTTTGCTCCACCAGTCTGGTTGAATTCTTGATGTTCTCGTTGAATTTTCCATGGATCACTTCCTATTTAAAAATAATGCGATAAATGGCATAAAACCAAAGAGTAATAGAGATAATGCGAGCCAAAACAAAATTGCAGCGCTCAAAGAAAAAAGATTAAGCCAACCTGGTAAAGCTGAGAATAATAAAATGACGCCTATAGTACGCCAGGGGTAAGTATTTAATTTTTTTGAAATTAAAATTTGATGTTTATTTGTTAAGTAAATAAATAAACATCCAGTTACCATCATTAAAAATAGTAAAAGGTACGACATCGAATACATCCTATATTGATTTTGTGAATAAATTCTGGCGATAACAGAAATGTATAAAACCATTTTTCAGGTACGAAATAATCTAAAACACCAGATTCAGGTTATTTTGCCATATACTACTTTTGTTTTAAATCAAAATAATTGCTATTTGCAATTGCATTAGCGTTTCTATTTTCTTACTATGTCGCCGTTAATTTATGAGTTAACAATTTATGCAGTTCATTAAGGGATAATCATGCATCACAATAAATTTAAGTTAAATTCAGTATTCGCTGCCATCATTGGTTTGAGCGCCATTTCCCCTGTATTGGCCGAAGATGCGCCAAAAGGTGCTGAACAGTCAATGGAAAAAATTACTGTTTTAGGTGAAAAAACAGAGCGTAGTTTAAAAGATACAACATCATCAGTTTCTGTTATTACTGAAGAAGCGCTTAACAATGGGCAATTTTTAACAATTTCTGATGCGATATCTGATGTTGCAAACCTCGTTGTTTTATCAGGATCTGTACCTGATATAAGAGGCGTTTCTGGTAATGGCTCGGCGACAGGTTTTAATTCATTTACAGGTGGTGCCAAAGCACGCGTATCTACTTTAATTGATGGTATTGCAGAACCATTTGTTGCGGATTTAACAGGTGATTCAGGTCTTTGGGATATTGAACAAGTTGAAGTTTATCGTGGACCACAGTCAACCAGTAATGGTCGTAATAGTATCGGGGGCTCAGTCTTTATTAAAACAAAAGATCCAACCTTTGATTGGGAGGGGGCTGCCCGTATAGGAATGCGTGATCAAGATCAATTTGTGGATACTGCGTTAATGGTTTCTGGCCCGTTAATTGATGATGAGCTGGCAATGCGTATATCAGCACAACGCTTAGATGGTGACTCTATTAATAAAGGCATAACATATGATGAAAACCCAATTACATTTGATCAAAATGAAATAAAAAATGAGCGTCTTAAAACAAAACTATTATGGCGACCAGCAGCAATTGAAAACTTATCGACTATGTTTACTTATTCATATAATCGCGAAAGAGGTGATACGGGACGTAACTATTTCACGGGCGACGATCCTTGGAAGTTTAAGCCTGTAACACAAAGATATATGGATACTGAGTCGGATACTGCAAGCTTAAAGTTTGACTATCAATTAAACCCTGATTTATCTTTTGATCTATTAGTGGCTATGATGGATTACCAATGGGGCTTTGATGCATATGAAGCAAATGAAGCTGCACAATCGCAAGTGAAAATGGATGAAAATAATACAACTTTTGATGCGAAAATGAATTTTGGTTTGCAAAATGATGCACTTAAAGGTTTTGTTGGATTAGCTTACTTTGAGCGTTCACAAGACTTTAATAGTCGTGGTAGAACGGTTTATGATGGTGAGGATGAAAGTAGTTCAAAAGCAATTTATGGAGAGGTAAGTTATTCATTAACCGATAACCTCAGAGTGATTGCCGGTGGTCGTGTAGAAAGAGAGTCTCAGGTTCGTGATTTTTTAATGTCTTATCGAGGCAGTGATATCGACTCTAAACTTGATAAGAGCAAAACAATCAGTTTACCTAAACTGGTTTTACAATATGATTTAACTGATGACACTGTGATTTCAGCAAGTGCGCGCCGTGGTTATAATGCGGGTGGCGGTGCGGTTTCATTTGTAACAAATGAATATTATCATTTTGATTCTGAGTCAGTAAATACATATGAATTAAGTGCACGCAGTGTATTAGTTGATGGTTTAGTGAACTTTAGTGCAAACGCATTTTTTAATAACTACAGTGATTATCAAGCACTTGATCAATTTAGAGTAATAGTAAACATTGATGAAGCACAAACTTATGGTTTAGAGCTGGAAGTATCTGCGTTAGTAACCGATGATTTAGAGTTAAAAGCAGGTCTAGGGCTGCTTGAAACTGAAATAAAAGATGCAGGGGAGAGCTTTAATTCAGCTATTGGTAACGAGTTAAATTCTGCTCCGAGTATGACTGCAAACTTGGGATTGAAATACTGGATATTAGATGGTTTAAATATTGGCATTTCAACTAACTTTGTAGATGAATATTATGGCGACTTTACGAATACACCTGAGCGTATTGCAGGAGATTATATATTAACGCGCTTCACAGCCAGTTATCAGACAGAAAATTGGCATATTAATGCATTTGTTAATAATGCTCAGGATAAACAAGAAGTAACAAGCGTTTCTCCTGCAGACAGACGTTATCCAGAAGGATATGCATCTATAGTGCAACCAAAAACAATTGGTTTATCTGCAACTTATTCATTCTAAACTGATACCTAAGCTCAGTGAGTTTTACACTGAGCTTTTTTATTTCGACTCAAAATACTTCTAAAAATAATAACTTCTATCCTATTTCTTACTCTAAATTTAATAAAAAATTATCTTTTTCATAAAATAACGTACCTATTTAGTTGCAATTGTGAATCATTATCACCTGCGCCGCTTTCTCATCAAGCCACGGCCGCAAGTTACACTAAACCACATGGATTTAAAGCAGGACCAAAAGCGCAGCATTTTAAAATTGATCAAGAATTTACTAACAATAATTTTTTAAATGGTCAGTTTTTTATTGAAGCTTTATATATGGATAGTCATGCTCAAAAATTTGCGGAAGATGACAGCTGGGGAACGATAGGCTTTATCAATAGCAAAGCGGATTTATATATTGGAAAGGAGAAAAACACACACCTTCTATATGATGTACGTGCTTTATTTAGTTTAGGTAGCTATTCATTAAAAACCATGCCTTTTACAGATAAAGCTTTAAGGGATGTACGCCAAAAATGGGAACTAAGAGTCGGGAAAGCAGAACATGATGTTTCTATTAGTTTAGGTGGAGACAATATATACACTTCTAGCTCTGAGAATCGTTATAAGCAACCAAGAGTGAGATATGATACAAGTGCATTAAGAGTGTTTCTTGATGATTATGATATGATCTTAGGCTATAAGGATGAAATCTTTTTTGGAACTTTGCAAGATGTAATTGATGAAGCAATTATTAATGATAGAAAACAAATCTTTAATATGGTGAATCTAGGGGCTGTTGATCTTTCACATTGGCAGCCAAATCATTGCACACGCCAGTGCTAGCATACTTTCAAACTGTAACTTTAATTTATCATATCTTGTAGCTATAGCACGGAAGTGTTTCAGTCTTGCAAATGCATTTTCAACTAAGTGCCTATATTTATATAAGCACCAATCTATATCTCCATTACCCGTTTTTGAGTTCTGCTTTCTGGGGATCACAGGGCTTGAATTTCTCTCTCGAACTTTATTTCTAATCGCTTCACTATCATAGCCTTTATCCGCGATAACAAAATCACCTTGAGGCAATAATTCAATCAACTCATTTGCTA
>NZ_FOLO01000001.1:0-7696 GCF_900112265.1 Pseudoalteromonas denitrificans DSM 6059
ACTCTCTGGCTGAAATACTTTTTATCACCTGCATGATTTGACTAGGTGACATTTTTGGTTCACTTCTTACGACCATATGAATATGATCTTCTGGTATTTCTAATTCGACTATATCTATGTCGTAATCGTAACCAATTTTTTGAATTATAACTTTCATCGCTTCACGATAAGGATCAGAAAAAACTTTGTGTCGATACTTAGGTATCCACACAAAGTGATACATTAATCTAAAAACATGATGAGAATTTCTTTGAAGTTCCATGTAGTGGATACTACAGACTGAGGCAAGCTCAGTCTACACTATCCAGCACGGGGGCAAGCCCCCGAGATTTTCGCTACGCTCTGTTAAATACTTTTTCTTTAGAGGAAGTGATACCTGTTGTAATCTCAAATGATGTCAAAGGTAAAAAACAAGAAAAGCAAGATGTTGCTTTTTATGAACACGCAATGTCTTTATCTATAAGTGGAGATTATTTTAGTTTATTAAATTATGTAAAAGGCATTCAAGCTATCGAAGAAAAGCTTTTTATCCGTCAGTTCGAATATAAGGTATTAGAGTACCCTAAAGCAGAGCTTAACTTAGTCATTGCAACTGTGAGTGCAGATGAAAAATTTATTGCACTTTAATTTAGTTTTTTTTATTGGAATTATTCTACTGACTTCAGCAACGGATGCTGTAAGTAAATCAAGGACTCAGCAATTAATTGACCCAACAAAACCTAAATTAAGTAATAGTAAAAATAGTACCGTAAGTGATAATTCAGTAAAAAATAATAGCGCTGAATTTATACTGCAGTCATTAATTTTAAAACAAGACCGTTATAAAGCGATTATTTCGGGAATACTTTATAAAGTGGGCGAGCAAATTGGCGAATATAAAATAGCTAAAATTACAGCTAAAAAAGTCTATTTATCTCGTGGAACAGAACAACGTATATTAGAACTTTACTCTTATGAAATTAAACGTTAAAAAAATATATCAATTAAGTATGTTATCACTCGCAATGAGCTTGCTATCTGCCTGTGAAATAACAAATGATGATTCACAAATAAAGCCCTTTATTGTTGATGAACTGACACCTAAAACAAAAAATAAAACAGTAGATGAAAGTGTTATACCTCAAGCATTAGCACAAGAGTTATTATCATCAGTTGGTTCAGATTTATTGGTACCTAAAGAACTTGATATTAAGCGCTTTGAAGTGGCTGCTAATGAAGTTGAGATCAGAGATTTTTTTGTTGGTTTAGTTGATGATACGCCATACAGTGTTGCTGTACATCCGGAAGTGACGGGTAAAATCAGTCTCAATTTAAAAGATGTTAGCCTTGATGAAGTCATTAAAGTTATTGTACGTATGTATGAAATTGATGTTTTCCGTGAAGGTAAGGTAGTACAAGTATTGCCTGCAAGGCTACGTACAGAATCTATTCCTGTTAATTATTTAATGATGACACGTTCTGGCAGTTCAAGTGTGAGTGTTGTCGCTGGTGGTGTAAGCCAATTTGATCAAGGAGCTGGAAACTCATCTAGTTCAGGTAATTTAAATAATAGTGTAAATAATCAAAGTAACTCAAGTGGCAGTGGTAGTGGTGGTTCGAGTGGAAGCTCAGGTGGTGGTTCACAACTCAATGGTGCCAATATACAAAGCGCTTCTGAAACAGACTTCTGGGGTGGATTAAAAACAGCATTAGAGGCGATTGTTGGTAAAGAGAAAGGCCGTTATATCATCGTCAGTCCACAAGCGGGTTTAGTAACTGTTAAAGCGCTGCCGAGTGAAATAGCATCATTAAAACGTTTTTTAAATAAAAGTGAAGAAAGCCTACAGCGTCAGGTTGTTTTAGAAGCAAAAGTAATCGAAGTTACTTTAAAAGATGATTATCAGCAAGGGGTTAACTGGACTGAAGTATTAGGCCATGTTGCCAGTACCGACATAGGTTTTGGCTCTGCCATAGGTTCGGACTTAACGACCTTAGGTAAAATTGCTGCTAAATCAACTATAAAAGGCAACTCTATTAGTGCGGGCTTAGGAGGGGCTGCAAGTTTGGTATTTAAAAATGCAGACTTTTCTGGGGTTATTAACTTATTAGAAACCCAAGGAGATGTGCAAATGCTATCAAATCCTAGGGTAACAGCTGTTAATAATCAAAAAGCAGTGATTAAAGTGGGGCAAGATGAGTATTTTGTTACTGATGTATCAAGTACCACGGTAACGGGCAATTCAACTACAACAACCCCTGAGATTGAGTTAACGCCGTTTTTTACAGGTATTGCCTTAGATGTTACACCACAAATTGATGCCAATGGTTCCGTTATTCTACATGTTCACCCCTCAGTTACAGAAACTGCAGAGCAAGAAAAAACGATAACACTTAATAATGAACAATTTATTTTACCTTTAGCACAAAGCAATATTCGAGAAGCAGATACGATTATTCGTGCTGCGTCTGGTGAAATAGTTGTAATTGGTGGTTTAATGCAAACGGTTACAACAGATGAAGAGTCTAAAACGCCATTTTTAGGTGATTTACCAGTATTAGGCAACTTATTTAAGAGTATTCGTAAACGCCAAGAGAAAAAAGAGCTTATTATCTTGATAAAACCTACGGTTGTTATGGTTGATTCATGGAAAAAACAACAACAACGTACTATGAAATTATTGCAAAGTTGGTATTCAAACTAAATGTATTTAAGTTTTTTTGATTTAAAAGAAATGCCGTTTTCTTTAACGCCTAATACACAATTTTTTTGTGCGTTAGAGCCCCATAATGAAGCAATGCAGGTTTTATTGACTGCACTTCAAATGGGGGAAGGTTTTATTAAGGTAACTGGTGAAGTTGGCACAGGCAAAACTTTATTGTGTCGTAAACTACTCAATAGTTTACCTAAAAATATTGAAAACATGGTAACGGCATATTTACCAAACTCTTACTTAAACCCTGAAGAACTCAGATGGGCTTTTGCGACTGAGTTAGGTTTAAAATTAGATGAAAAACTAGACCAACAAGCACTCATTCAAAAAATTCAACATCAATTGTTAGAATTACATCAAGATGGTCATACGGTAGTTTTGATTATAGATGAAGCACAATGTCTAAGTTGGGATACATTAGAAGCGCTACGTTTATTTACCAATCTTGAAACTGAAAGTAAAAAATTATTACAAGTTGTGCTTTTTGGTCAGCCAGAGCTTGATGAAAAGTTAGCAAATGAAAGAGTAAGGCAATTACGCCAACGCATTAGCTTTTCATATAAATTAAGGCCTATGAATAATTCTGAGGTTGTGCATTATATTCAACACAGATTAACAATCGCAAAACATGATAATGTCAGATCTAATAATAACGACAGGCTTTTTTCAACCCAATTAGCATTAAAAATTGCCAAGGCAAGTAGAGGCATTCCTAGATTAGTAAACTTATTATGTCATAAGGTATTAATTCAGGCATTTGGTGAGGGTGAACAAAAGCTTAATGCAAAACATGTCAAAGCAGCTATAAATGATACTGAAGACTGTAAGCCCAATAATAATTACAATTGGTTAATATCAATAACAGCGGGTTTATCGTTATTTATAGCGGCTATTTGGCTTTGGAGGCAAGTATTATGAGTGTGATTAATAAAATGCTCAAAGACATAGAGCAAAGAGAATCAAATAGTGCATTACATTTAGACCCTACAGTTAAAGTTGAAAATGTACGAGATAACAGCAAAATTATCCAAAGACTGGCTATATTTACAATTGTGATAATTATCGCTATCGGTGCATATTGGTTGATCCCCAAAAAAACAATAATAGTGACTCAGAAAGTAGCTAAAACAGAGCCATTAATCACTGAACCTCAGGTTATAAATCCAGATATCATAGAAGAGAATAGTTTTGTCACTAACCATAAAGAGCCAGCGACACCTAGTGATCAAGTATTAAAAACTGAAATCACAAAAGTAGAATCACAAAACGCTAAAACAAAACAAATAAGAGTACCTGTAAAGCCTGCTCAAGATGAACCTGTTCAAGACAACCCGATAAAAGTAACTGAAACAACACCAGTCAATAAAAGCAGTAATGCAAACAGTAAAATTGTAAAACCTGATCTACCAAAAAATGTTAAAACCTCAAGTAAAGTGCGACAAATTTCAACAAAAACACGGGCAGAAAACTGGTTTAATCAAGGTAAAGAAGCCTTTCAATTTGGTTTAATTGAAGATGCGATAAGTGCGTTGAATAAAGCGTTAGTATTAATGCCAACACATATAGAAGCACGGAGTTTATTGGCGGCTGCTTATTATGGTAGAGATCAAAAGCCACAGGCCGAGTCTATATTAAGACATGGTTTAAGTTTAAACCCTGATGTAATGCGTTGGCGTATTTTGTTAGCTAAAATATTGATAGAGCAAAATAATTATCAGTCAGTTGAACCTGTATTACCTAAGCGATATGAATTTAATGCCAATACAGATTTTTGGATATTAAAAGGTACGGCAGCACAGCAATTAGGTCAGCATTTAGTTGCTAAACATTGTTTTAGCAAGTTAACGCAATTACAACCAGCAGAAGCGAAATGGTGGTTGGCGCTGGGTGCATCAAATGATGCTTTAGGTGAATACAGCAATGCTAAGCGCTTTTATTTAGTTGCATTAGAACTCGGTGGGTTATCACCAAATGCTAATAGCCATGCTAAAAATCGATTAGAAAAAATAGGAGTTTTATAATGCTATTTTTATTATCTCACTATGATCTACTAAATAAGAGTTTGCTATTATGATCCGTCCCAGACTCAAAATGCGCCTTGGTGATTTATTGGTTCATGAAGGGATCATTGAAGAACAGGCCTTATTAAACGCACTGAAAGAGCAAAAAGCTTCGGGTCGAAAGCTCGGTGCAACTTTAATCGAGCAAGGGGTTATTAGTGAACCTCAGTTATTAAGGTTTTTAGCGCAACAGCTTAATGTGCCATTTTTAGATATAGCACAAAGGCAAATTCCCGCCGATGTCGCCAAGTTATTACCAGAAGTATATGCAAGACGTTATCGAGCGCTAGTAATAGAAGATCAGGGTGAGTCTGTTTTATTAGGTATGAGTGATCCTGCTGATTTAAGCAGTTTAGATCAAATTGCACCTATGCTGGCACCAAAAACAATTGAATTGGCCGTTGTGCAAGAAAGCCAAATTATGGCTGCTTTTGATAACTTGTATCGTAGAACACAAGAAATTGAAAACTTTGCCAGTCAACTGCAAGAAGAAAATAAAGACGAAGAAGAGTTTGATCTTAACGCTTTAGATGACGATACCTCAGATGCGACAGTTGTTAAGTTATTACAATCTATTTTTGAAGATGCTGCGCAAATGCGTGCATCGGATATACATATAGAGCCTGACGATGGTTTATTACGTATTCGTCAGCGTATAGATGGCATATTGCATGAGAGCATATTAAATCAGGTTGCTATCGCCTCAGCTTTAGTATTACGGCTTAAATTAATGGCTGGTTTAGATATTTCAGAAAAGCGCTTGCCACAAGATGGTCGATTTAATATTAAAGTTAAAACCCATAGTCTAGACATACGTGTTTCAACCATGCCGGTGCAACATGGTGAATCTGTTGTAATGCGTTTATTAGATCAATCCGCAGGTTTGTTAACGTTAGATCAAACGGGCATGCCAGCTAAAATGCTCAAAAGAATGCGGGAAATATTAAAACGCCCCCATGGCATGATTTTGGTAACAGGTCCAACAGGTTCTGGTAAAACCACCACTTTATATGGTGCGCTGAGCGAGCTAAATAAACCTGATAATAAAATTATAACGGTAGAAGATCCGGTTGAGTATCGCATTGGCCGAATTAATCAGGTACAAGTTAACAGCAAAATTGGGTTAGACTTTGCGAAGGTATTACGTACGACATTACGTCAAGATCCCGACATTATCATGGTGGGGGAAATGCGTGATAAAGAAACCGTAGAAATAGGTCTGCGTGGTGCATTAACGGGTCACTTGGTTTTATCAACTTTACATACCAATGATGCGGTAACCAGTGCGATGCGTTTAATTGATATGGGCGCACCTTCTTATTTAGTTGCCAGTTCATTGAGAGCAATTTTAGCGCAACGATTAGTTAGGCGTTTATGTGATAACTGTAAAGTAGACTATCAACCCGATGTGCAAGAAACGTCTTGGATAAAATATTTAAGCAAAGGGCAAGCTTCAGGACTTAAATTTCAGCATGGTCAAGGCTGTACAAACTGTAATCACACGGGCTTTAAAGGTCGAATCGGGGTATTTGAATTACTTGAAATGAACGAAGCGATGATGGATGCATTGAGAGCGTCTGATACTCAGGCATTTGCACAAGCTGCCCGTGAAAACCCAGACTTTGAACCCCTTTCTATGATGGCACTAGGTTATGCCTCTGAAGGTATTACAAGCTTAGAAGAAGTCTTTAGGGTGGCTGAAAACATGCCTGAAGTAGAAGTGAAAGCTTTGGAGGCCACGCTATAGATGGCCTTTTATAGTTACCAGGCTAAGGATAGTCAGGGTAAACTAATAAAAGGAACATTAGAGGCAAATAATCAGGCTGCGGCGGCTGACAGTTTATTCAAACGAAGCTGTATTCCCATGAGTATTGTGGAAGCTAAAAAAAAGGCTGAATCAGAAAGCTTTGATGTCAATGATATATTTGCATCGCCCGTTGGGTTAGAAGATTTAATTATTTTTTCTCGTCAAATGTATTCTCTCATGAAAGCAGGTATACCTATTATACGTGCACTCATAGGCTTAGCTGAAACCACAACCCATAAACGTTTTAGTGAAACTTTAAGAGATTTAGTGACTCAGCTTGAGCAAGGTCGAAACTTATCAACGGCGATGGCGTCACATAAAAAAGTATTTAATCGCTTAATGGTTTCCATTGTTATGGTCGGTGAAAGTACAGGTCGCCTTGAAGATGCCTTTGAACAATTAGCCACTTATTTTGAAAGAGAGCAAGAAACCCGTAAACAAATTAAAGCAGCGATGCGATACCCCATTTTTGTTATTTTTGCTTTAGTTGCAGCTATGTTTATTTTAAACATATTTGTAATACCGACTTTTGCTGACATGTTTAAGAAGTTTAATGCAGAATTACCCTTAATGACCCGAATATTAATTAGTACATCTGACTTTATGGTGAACTATTGGGGTGCTGTTTTAGGCGGTATGGCAGCGGCAGGTGTTATTGTACGTAACTATATTGCATCTGAAGTTGGCAGGCTAAAATGGGATCGTATAAAGTTAAAAATTCCTTTGGTAGGTAGCATCATTGAACGCTCATTATTGTCGCGTTATAGCCGTAGTTTTGCCATGATTTTACGCTCTGGTGTACCTATGACGACAGGTCTTACTTTAGTGTCGGAAGCGGTAGATAACGCGTATATGGAATACAAAGTAGTAGACATGCGCCGCGGTATTGAAAAAGGTGAAAGCCTACTCAGGGTATCACGCAACAGTGGCTTATTTACGCAACTTGTATTGCAAATGGTTGCGGTAGGAGAAGAAACAGGGCGAGTAGATGCCTTATTACAAGAGTCGGCTGAATTTTATGAGCGCGAAGTTGATTTTGACCTAAAAAGCTTAACTGCAAAAATAGAGCCGATACTGATTTCAATTGTTGCAGGCATGGTGCTTGTTTTAGCGTTGGGTATCTTTACACCTATGTGGGA
>NZ_FOLO01000001.1:8026-83787 GCF_900112265.1 Pseudoalteromonas denitrificans DSM 6059
GCTAAGTGGTGAGACATGATGTCCGCAATAAAAGGTTAAAGTTAAAAGTAAGACTCAACACTGTTTGCTATAAAAAGGCAGAGCTAAGTGAATAAAGGCATAAGGCAAGCGACACAAAAATCTTTAAAGTGGAAGCTATTCAACTTTGTAATGGTTTTGATTGTTATTTTTGTGCTTTATGGTTATTTAGGCCGCCATGCTATTAATGTAATGGACTCGGTTGAACAGGCATCTGATAAGCAGTCTGTTATTGAATTTATACAAAGTTTAAGTGCAATTCATAGCAAATGGTTACTAACAAAAGAGTCTGTTATTTCCTTGCCTTTAGTTGATGTACTCGAGGTTCAAATTTCGGTTACAGGCTCAGTGACTGATGCTGTCACAAAAAAGAGCAACACAGAAAGCAATCATAAAAATGTGCTGAATTTTAAGGTGAATGAATTTGGTTGGCCAATCAATATAGTGACTCATCGTAATATTAATAAAGCCTATGAAATTAATAAGCCAAAATCTGGGTCTTTAACAGAGCAAAAAAAACGCAATGAAAAGAATTTTAGTACTCATAAAAGTACAAGTGACATAAGAATTTACAAAAGTAAAAAAATTAACAATCGTAAAATAGTTGACTGCATGGCTTTGTGGCACAACATGCAATCACAAAAGAATTTAAAGACAGTAAGTGCTAACACTGTGTTTGATAACAAAAATAAAATAGTGGCTTGCGCCTATTTTAACTCTGAAAAAAAAATGTTTGTGTATAATTTATATAATGGCAAGGTTGACACTGTTATTTTATATTAATCTGATGTAAATTATGCATCTAGGATTTGATATTAGTAGTCTATACTTTACATAATGTAAAATTTCACAATCGTTTATTTAATGAACTTTAATTAGCCTTTATGCAGCAAAACATTCTGTTTATAAAATAGTTAACTAATGTTTGAAATAAAAACATAAATTAATAAATAATTCTAAAAAATAAGAGCTGAATTAAATGCAAATAATAAAAAAACACAGTGGATTCACATTAATTGAATTGATTATTGTGGTCATCATTTTAGGCTTGCTAGCAGCAACGGCCTTGCCACGTTTTTTAGATGTTACAGATCAGGCTGAAGAAGCCTCAATCGAAGGTGTTGCTGGTGGTTTTGCCGCAGCAGTCGGTTTAGTGAGGGCACAGTGGGAATTAGAAGGTCGCCCTAATGGCGAGTCGGGTAATACCAATAAAACTTTGGTCACATACGATACTTTGCAAATTGGCGTAGACGGTACCATTGGTTACCCAACAGCCAGAAACAATCAAAGTGATACACGTGCAACGCAAATGACCAAAGATAAGTGCCAGCAAGTATTTAATGATGTACTGCAAAGTGCACCCAATAATTCAATTGGTAGTTTGACCGCAGATGTACAAGACAATAAATATTTAATTAGATTAAATGAAAACGCGGGTAACGATCAGTGTATATTTTATTTAACAAATTCGTTAGATGTAAATAATATACCCAGTGATGGTGCAATAGCGGCTAATAGCCAAGGGTTTTCGTATTTTCCACAAAACGGACAGGTTTTAGTTTTTAATTAGTACTTAACAGGGCTTAATTGCTCACTGAATAAAGAATTGAATAAATAATCTAATAAAAAGCCTAACTAGTGATTTAGTAGTAGAAATTATTGTTTGAATACTGTACCTTAGACAATAACTGAACAAAATTAAAGCTGTACTGAATAGCTCATATATAGATTAATGCTGTTGCACTTTGCTTACATATTTGTGGATTGGGCTTCACCCTAACAAAATTGGGCTTTGCTTACATACGTGTAGGTTGGGCTTTAGCCTAACAAAATTGGGCTTTGCTTACATACGTGTAGGTTGGACTTTAGCCTAACAAAATTAGGATTTGATTACATATTTGTAGGTTGGGCTTTAGCCTAACAAAATTGGGATTTGCTTACATACGTGTAGGTTGGGCTTTAGCCTAACAAAATTGGGCTTTGCTTACATACGTGTAGGTTGGACTTTAGCCTAACAAAATTAGGATTTGATTACATATTTGTAGGTTGGGCTTTAGCCTAACAAAATTGGACTTTGTTTACATACGTGTAGGTTGGGCTTTAGCCTAACAAAATTAGGATTTGCTTACATATTTGTAGGTTGGGCTTTAGCCTAACAAAATTAGGATTTGCTTACATATTTGTAGGTTGGGCTTTAGCCTAACAAAATTGGGATTTGCTTACATATTTGTAGGTTGCTTTGCTTACATGGATAGTAAGTAGTAGAGCAATGCAGGAGCATATTGCCGATAAGCCTAACAAAGGGCTGAACAGTTTATCTCATATGTAACACAGAGGTATATATGAGATAAGCCTAATGAATATATCAGAGCAATAAAACTGGCACAAAATTTGATTGATTGCTAAATGTGATATATCAAATGGGCAAATAAAGAATAAAAGAACACAGGAAATAGGTTGTTAGACATAGTTTTGACGTAATTTGTATGATTTGGGCATAGGTTAAACATGGTTTAGGCCTGGTTTAACCTAGTTTTTACATATAACTGTCAATATTATGGATTCGGTTTTGGCTTTACTTATACGGATGTAAGTAGTGAAACAAATAGACTCATTTATCTTAGATAAAAGATAAATAAAATGGCTGAAGGCTGAGTGAAAAGTTGTTTTACCCAAACGTAAACATCAAATTAAATATAAAACATTTTTAAATATTTCTTATTTTTTATGTGAAAAAGTTAATTCAATCGTTTTAACTAAAAAGCATAAAATATAAGAGTTAAATTAAGTAAAGTGAACGAGGCAGTTATGCAAAACAGGAAACAAAATATGACAATCAATACTAACAAACAAAAAGGTTTTACTTTGATCGAATTGATCATAGTGATCGTAATTCTAGGCATTTTAGCCGTCACAGCTGCGCCTAAGTTTTTAGATTTACAAGGTGATGCACAGGGAGCAACAATTGAAGGTGTTGCCGGTGCAATGAATGGTGTAACAAGTATAATTTATGGTAAAGCAATTATATCTGGTGTTCATAAAACTGCTGGTGCTGCAGGTGTTGGAGTTGATACTAATGGTGATGGTACTAAAAATGTATTGACTGCTTTTGGTTACCCGACAGCTGCAGCCGGAATATTAGCATCTTTAGAGATTGATGTATCTGCTACAGGTGACTTTACAGCTGCAGTTATTGATTCACAATATGTTGTTTCTGCAAAAGGAAGTGTAGCGCCTGCAGTAGGTAAGATTGTCGCTGGTAACGGTACAACTGGGGATGATGACGATGGTTGTTATGTTGCTTATAAAGAAGCTGCTAATGCAACAACACCACCTGTAGTGACAATAAATACAGATGAATGTTAATAAAAAGTAAATGAAAGCTCTAAAGTATAAACTGAAATTTAATTTAGGTTTTACTTTAGTTGAGCTTATCATTGTTTTAATTATTTTGGGGGTCCTGTCTGTGACAGTGATCCCCAAATTTTTTGGTCCTTCTCTATTTGATTCTTATACCATACGTGACCAAGCCATGTCCGCCCTTCGTACTATGCAACTAAGAGCAATGCAAATGACGGCAGATAATAGTTGTCATTACATTAATATTTCGGCTACTAAATTAGATTTAGCACCGCCAACACCCACTGCTATTCCTATGCCTATAACACATGTTTGCAGTACAGCACCTGATACAGTTAATAACCCAGATTATTTAGTTGTTCAAATTGATTCAAGCACAACAGACTTACGTTTTGAGTCCAAAGATGGTCAAGCAATAGCTACATCTTTTACTTATATTAAATTTGACGACTTAGGTCGGGCAAGTAATCTAAATTGCACTAATACTTGTAAAATCAGTATTAAAGAAGCTAGCTTAGTTGCCGAAACAGCTATTTGCATTTCAGGCCAAGGTGCCATTTATGGCTGCTGATTTTAAAAAAAATAATACTCTGCCCCTTATTGAAGCTAATTTATCTACGAAAGAGGCGATAGCTAAAAAGTATTTTATTAATGATACACCTACTTTTTTAGATGGTATTTTAATGCCAAATCAAGTCTTTAGCTATAAAACGCAGCCAAATAAAAACCAAAATGCGATGCAAAACGGCTTTACCTTAATAGAACTTATTTTAGGCATGGTTGTTTTGGCTATCGTTATGACGATAATTACAGGTTTATTGGCACCTCAAGCGCGCCAAAGTGCTGATCCAGTTGTGCAAATACGGGCAACTGAATTGGGACAAGCTATGATGAATGAAATTTTAGCTAAATCTTTTGACGAAAACTCAGATCGTAGCCCGCCATGGAATCGCTGTGGTGAAAATGCCATAACCTGTACCACACTAATAACACCTACGCCTTCAAATCAGACGCCAAATGATGAAGGTGCAAGCCGTGAAAATTATAATGATGTGGATGATTATCATGGATTAAAATTGGCTGGCACTGCGATAGAAAATAGCTTAGGCGATGCCGTGCCTTATTATGCAGGTTTTCAATTGGATATTGCTGTGCAATATGACGACGATTTTAATGGTGCAGGCACAAGCAGTAAAAAAATAGCCAAATTAGTAACTGTTACTGTGACTGCCAGTAATGGCGAAGTATATGGTTTTTCCGCCTATAAAGGGAATTATTGATGCTGAAACATAACCCTTTTCTTTTTGCTAAATTAAGCCTTAGAAAAAACAGCTCATTAAAGGTTAGGCCATCAGGTTTTACATTGGTAGAGCTGATATTAGTGATCATTATTTTAGGTGTAGTGGGTATCGCAACGACGCAATATTTGTCGTTAGGGGCACAAATTTATGCAGATGCAACAGAGCGTGACGAAGCAGTCGCGCAATCACGTTTTATGTTAGCCAGATTAACCCGAGAATTACGCCATGCCACACCTAACTCGGTTCGTTTGAGTTGCTCTGCTGGTTGTACATCAAATGGAGAACAATGTTTAGAGTTTACACCCTTTAAAGCAAGTACTATTTATACTGGCAATATTACTCAAAACTCTTTTGTAGTGGTGAATCCTGCTGATGCAGTAAGTTTAAATGATTTATTAAGTATTTATGCACTGACAGCCGATGATGTTTATAACCTAAGTAAAACAGGAAAAAAAGTATCCCAATTAACTGCTAAGACAGCAGTAACAGCAGGTAACCCAACATCTAGCTGGACGGTTGATAATGCGTTTACAGTTGAGTCACCTACTAAACGAGTTTTTGTATTATCGCAGCCTGTTAGTTTTTGCATTGAGGGATCTAAGCTTTATCGTTATGACAATTATGGTTTTGCAGCTGGACCTACCTATAGCCAGTCGACTCCTAGTGGAAATAATAAAATTAATGGCAAGCAAGGTATTTTATTAGGTCAATTTATTCAAAATAATATTGCAACAACGCCATTTTTTAACTACGGCAGCGCCAGTTTAACACGTAACTCTGTGGTAAATATTCGCAGTGAAATGGGTTTTAATAATACCGAAACAGTGTCGTTTAATCATGAAATTCATTTACCGAATGTGCCTTAGAATAGCTAAAATGCAAGGTCATTTTAGAGGTCATTTTAGAGATAGAGTGGAATGTAATATGAACAGCTGTGTGAAAACGGGTATGAGAGGTTTATGAAAAGCATAAAAAAACAAGCAGGTAGCATGTTAATGAGCGCGTTGTTTATTGCAATACTCATGCTAGGGCTTGGTTTAGCTTTGGTCAATATATTATCTAGCTCTGCTCATAATAATGCGGTTGAATATTATGGTGCCCGTGCTTTTTTAGCCGCGCAAAGCGGTATTGAGCAAAGTTTAACTCAGTTATTTGTATTAGGTGCTGCTAATACTAGCCAAGCTTCTACAGCAGCTTGTAATAGCTTTCCTAAAACCACTCCTTTTACAAGTCAGTACTTATCAGGTTGTACGGCAGTTTTAAGTTGTATTGTTACAACATCAGATTTAGGATCTCCGGCAACGACTACTGTGCCTGATTTATCATCGCCCTCGGGTGAAGTGACGGTTTATCGATTAACGAGTACCGCAACGTGCTCAATTAATAATTGTACATCTGGTTCATGTTTAAAAGATACTTGGCAAACTCAAAGGAGTATAAGTGTTGAAGCTAAAACACTTAATTAATTTATTTATAGTATTATTTGGTTTTGCCAGTTTTTATGTCGCAGCCTTACCACAATGTAATGCTGTATTTCCTGGTGCTGCTGCGACTTTCAATAACGCTAAAGTTATTTTAAATAACAAGGTAAAATTGAATGATAACAATAATGGTTGGGTTTATACAAAAACAGTAGATATTAAATACTACGATAAGTGGGGAAAAAGACCTAAATGCAATAATCAATACTGCTATGCTAATGGCACTGAAGCATCACAAGTACCTGCTATAACAAGTAATGATACAGTAACAACATTACCTAACACGTTAAATGGTGATTATTATATAAATACCTCTTATCAAATGATAGGCGATTATACCGTATCTGGACCTACTCGTATTTTTATTTTATCAAGTTCTCATACTGGTTATTTAAGTATTTTAAGTAAAGTAAATAATGGTGGGGATCCTGAAAATTTAAGTATATATATTGATGGCACCTTATCTCTAGGTTCAGCCGCTAAAGTGTCGGCTTATATTTATACTACAAAGTCAATTACGGTAGGTTCTTCAAGTCAAATTACAGGGGCTATCACAGCGGGTAATGACATTGATTTAGGACAAGATACTCAAATAAATTATCAAACTCCTCCCGAGAGATTGCCTGGGATTTGTGGTCCTGTTCCAGTAAAACTTGTCTCCGAATATCGTTTTGATGCACTAAGTTGGGTGAATGGCAGTGCAAACCAAGTTATAGACTCTGTTAGTGGTTTTAATGGCACAGCTTATGGTACGCAACCTGTTGAAGGTAAAGTATGTAATGCAGTTGATTTATCCGCATCGGGTATTTATGATTATTTAAACTTGGATAAACAAGTTTTTGATGGTAAAACTGACTTTTCAATTTCGTTTTGGCTTAACTCAGAAAGAACAAGCGGACAAAGTATTTTTTCAGGTGCAAAGTCTAGCGCATATTTTGAATTGGTTATGTGGTTTAACAGCCATACTAGTTTTCAACCTTATTTAAAAAACGATGAAAATGGTAGTATTTCAATATCAAGTATTGCAGACAATAACTGGCATCATGTGGTTTGGACGCGCTCAGGTAGTCAAAATTGTTTATATCGGGACAAAGCTCTGCAAGGGTGTACTAGTCTTTCTTCAGAAGCTATTGATATACAGCGATTTATTTTAGGGCAAGAGCAATCTAATACCGGTTTTGACTCTCGATATGCTTTTGAAGGTTTAGTTGATGAACTGCTTGTTTATGAAGGTGCACTATCGAGCAGTGAAATTGATACTATTTATAACAATCAAAATGCAGGTTTAGGCCATGATGGCAGTAGTCGTTTATGTACGATACCTAGTCCTGTTTTAGATATGCGATTTGATGAAACTGACTATATTGGTACCAATGCGGTTAAAGATAGTTCAGGTAATAATTACCACGGCACTTCAACCAAAGTATTGCCTACAGCAGGTTTAGTGTGTAATGCTGCTGATTTTAGTGAAAATTCAGCTTCTGACTATTTACAAATTAATGCAGGTGCCATGAATGGCTTGAGTGATTTCACTGTGATGGTTTGGGGTAAAACAAGCTCAAACTCTAATTCAACAATTATTTCAGCAGCAAAAAATGGCTCAAACCCCTCCTTAGATGCCAACGAAGCCACTTTCTTTTTTGAAAATAATAATCGATTTTGGCCAACAATTACCGCTGCGCCCTTTGATACCAGTACCAAGCTCAGTTCAACGTCTAATATGAATGATGATAATTGGCATCAATTAGTCTGGACCAGAAAGGCAAATACAGCGCAAAGTTGTTTTTTCTTAGATGGGGTAAGTCAAGGCTGTATTACACATAATGATGATGACGGCAATGATAACGCAGCCTTACAAGTAGCAGGTTTAATTTTAGGTCAAGATCAAGATAGTTTTTTAGGTAGCTTTGATGATAGCCAAGATTGGGAAGGTTTATTAGATGAGCTATTAATTTTTAATACTGTGTTAGATACACAGCAAATTAATGCAATTAAAACGAATATAGAAGCAAAAAAAACGTGGGATGGCTCGGCGCGCGCATGTTTAGATTTAACCCCTGTTGCCGAATACCGATTTGATGAAACCAATTGGGATGGTTCTGCGGGCGATGCTAAAGACTCATCTGCTAATAACTTACATTTAACCTCGTATAATGCCAATACTTCAAATGCAAACCCTATTGTAAGCGGTAGCCCAGGGTATTGTCGATATGGTGAATTTAATGGTAGTAGCTCTTATTTACAACTTGATACTAGTAATAGTCTTATTAGTTTAGCCGATGAAGTATCGGTCACTGCGTGGATCAACCCTGATGTATTACCCACTGGAACTGCGATTAAAACCATCGTCTCTAAAGATGAAAACTATGAGTTTCATTTAAATAGCAGCGGTAATATTTTTTGGTGGTGGGGCGGTGGTGCAAAAGCACTTACCTCGACAAATGCCAATATTACGGCTGGAAACTGGTATCACATTGCCATTACGTATAAAGATGGCCTTCAAAAAATTTATGTGAATGGCATTGAGCGAGCAAGTGCTACAGAGCCTGGAAAGCTCACATTAAATAATGATTTATTTCAGGTCGGCCAAGATCAAAATTCATCTGGACGCTTTTTTGATGGGGGTATAGATGAAGTTAAAATATTTAAACGGTATTTGTCGGCAGCAGAAGTGATAAAAGTAAAAGACGAAACCCGAACTTGTGCACAAACAGTTGATCATTATCGTTTAGTATTGGCTGACAATACAGGCCTGACCTGTGAGGCCGAAACCATGACAATCAAAGCCTGTGAAGACGCCAGTTGTAATTCAATCTATACAGGCAGTGTGAATGTGAATTTATCACCAGACACAGGCTGGTTAGATAATTCAGATACACCCGTCACAGATGGAATTTATAATTTAACCACAGGTGAACTGCCTATAAAATATAGTCAAACGACCCCAGTTAAAGTGAGTTATGCTCTTGACAGTGCTAATCCCAGTGCAGATTTAAAGTGTTATACAGGTAGCAGTGAAGTGACCTGTGAAACCGTATTTGCAGATGCGGGGTTTGAATTTGTAGATGCTCATGGTAATAAAATACTGAATCAAGTTGCAGGTATTAACTCTAGTGTGCTTTTCTTGAAATCGGTCATTAAAGATAGCAGTACAGGTGCGTGTAAAACGGCTTTTAAAGATAAACAAAAAATTAGTTTTAAATTAAATTGTGATGCACCTAGTGTGTGTAGTGATACTCCTAAAATGAAGCTCACTTTAAAGGGGGTGCAAATTCCTGATGACAGTTATAAAGAAGTAGAGCTTGATTTTGATAATGATGATTTTTTAGCTTCTTTAGGTAATTTAAACTACACAAACGCTGGAAAAATTAGTTTATCTGTTAAGGCCACAGCACCAAATGGTAGTAATATATCGGATGTTTCAAATGAATTTGTTGTGATACCCCAATATTTTAAAATAACAGCTGAAGGTTCTCACGATGCCAAGGATGGGGTATTAAGTGCGGTATATAAAAAAGCAGGTGAAGCCTTTGATGTTACACTTGAAGCTAAAAATGAAGATGGGGTTACAACCGATAACTTTAATCATGCAGACATCAATATAAGTAATTTACTCTGGAAGCATGATTTACAATTACCGACTTTAGCTCAAGGCGGAGTTGCGGGTAATTTAACATCACCAACAGTTAATACAGGGTTCGCTAAAGGAGTTGCGCTATATGAAAACGCATCTTGGGATGAAGTTGGTATTATTAAGCTAAAAGCTGAATTGGCTAGCAATAGTTATATGGGCCATGGTAATACAATTAATGGTGAACAAGAAAATCTAGGACGCTTTGTGCCTGCAGACTTTAATTTATTTAGTTCTTCAGTCTCGTGGTTGCCACAGTGCAAAGGCTTTATTTATATGGGACAAAATTTTACAACTAATTATAATTTACAGGCACGAAATACAAAATCTATAATTACTAAAAACTACAATACAATTAATGGCTTAGCTAAAGGTGTTATTTCAATTGATATTGAAAATGATGACTCATCCTCTGGGGGGAACTATAAAAAATCAAGTGATTTTGGGAGCCGGCTAACTGTGCCGATTAATGCATGGGTAGATGGTTCTGTAATTTTAAGAGATTCTAATAATTCAGTTTTAGCAAAAAGTACCACCCCAGATGGTAATTTTAATCAAAGTAATATCATTTTATCTGTAGTAGATAGCGATGGCGTTAAGCTACTAGATTTAAATCAAAATCCTGATGCTCAAAGTTGTGGAAGTCCTATAAATTGCACAGGAAAAAAGTTGAACGGTGATCCTTTGGATTTCAGATACGGCCGCTTAACGATGTTAAATACCCATGGCTCTGAATTTAATGATACTCAAATACCGATGCGAGTTGAGTATTGGAATGGCAGTGAGTTTATTGTTAATCGCGCTGATTTTTGCTCAAATTATGGGGCTAATATTACGCAATTATTGCCTGATCCAAATCCAATACCGGCAGATCCTAATGTGCCTAAACTGACTTTTAAATCAATAGGGAATATATTTAATACGGGTTCATATGTTACAGGACAAGGCGTATTTGTTGATAAGGTAACACAAGATCAAACAGGTCTTTTTAAAGTTGAATATAATGCAACACCTGATTGGCTCAAATCAAATTGGGATCCTGTTACTCAAACGGGAGATAACCCGACTTCTACAATTCAATTTGGTCGTTTTAGAGGTGAAGACAGGGTTATTTACTGGAAAGAAAAATAATTTTTAACCAATTTATAGGCGAATTTGTGTTTTTACTTTTAGCGAGATGCTGATAGTGAATATTGAAACAGATATTGTGTCACTGTACCACTACAGGCATGGATGTGGCGAGCGTATAGGGCGTTATTTAAAGTGTCGTTAATATTCTTATTTATAGATAAGAATTCTATCAATAAGTTTTTTTTGAAGAGCTTGATTCTTAATAAAAGATCTTTTGAAAGTGTGCTGAGTGCTTAGCATCATGTCAACCTTCAACCTTCAACCTTCAACCTTCAACCTTCAACCTTCAACCTTCAACCTTCAACCTTCAACCTTCAACCTTTAGATTTTACTTTAAGGTCACATTAAATGCGTCTTTGAGTTGAACGTTTTTTAGCCTCTTTTTTATTCTTGTCTACACTTATTAATGATGCTTTGTTTTTTACTCAGTAAAAATATATTGCTCTGTGAAAATTAAAAGTAATGATTCAAAGGATGATATCAAGGCTATTATTTTGATGATAAAGACTTTTATATCGGTTTTATTAATCGTTAAACGTTGTTGTTTAGCTGTTTTTGTAATGTGTTTTAGTTTTCTTTTTAACTTTAATTATGCCTATGCGACTTCATGTTCTGACATTTTTCCCGGTCCAAAACCATTTACAACAGATTCTGTTGAATCAATTGAAAGTGGTGTGACTTGTAATAGTGGAAGCTGTAATAACCCGCCATCATTTACTGCTGTTAATCCTTTTCCTAGTATTTCGCCTTCTGGTAACTTTAATAGTACTTCTATTACTAATGGAATATATCAACATAACGGTTGGGGTTTAGGTGATGGTGCACAAGTTAATTTTAGTGGTAGTGGCACTGCGATTATTTACTTTAAAAGTAATGATGTTGTGATTAAGAAAAATACTGATATTAATAAAAATGGTGATCCAGCCAATGTAATTTTAATTTTTAAAGGCAAATTAAAAATTGAAGAAGGTGCTGAAATAAGTGCTTTTATTTATGTTAAAGGCAATGAAACAACTATTGAGAAAAACTCAGTAATTAATGGTGGTATTGCAGCCAAAAAAAAATTAACACTGAAAGAAAATAGTACCTATACCTACACACCTGCTAATTTGAACAATTTAGATACACAAGGGTTTTGTACTAATACGCCTGTGATAACAGTCGATCATTATGAAATTCACCATGATGGCTCAGCCTCTACATGTGCATCTGAGTCTGTAACTATCAAGGCGTGTTTAAATAGTGACTGTTCTACTTTAGTCAACTCCTCTGTCGGGCTTGGTTTTACACTTGGTGGAAATACAGTGAGTTCAACTACTTTTACGGGAAGTACCACATTCAACTTTGCCAATACTAATACAGGATCTATGGCATTAAATATTACTAATGAAACTGTAACAGCCTCTAGTGGCTTGGTATGTAATGATGGCAGTGGTACAAGCTGTAATATTAGCTATTCATCGGCAGGATGTAGTAATTCATGTTTTGCTTATTTTTCTGATGTAGTGCAAGGCCATAACTCATCGTCTTCTATTAAATTTAAAGACACAGGACAACTATTACTCGACAGTGATAATACTGTTTCTTTCCCAACGTTAACTGAAGATGCAAATGTACCTGCTGGTCACAATACTTGTGGTTTAGTTGATTGTACAACATCAGGAGTAAGTGCTCCGGCATTGTCATTACCAACGTTTCAAACAACGGCAGCAACAGATGACATCTCAGTTAGTTCGGGCAGTATTACGATAGGCCCTAGCGGTACATTCCCCATAACTGAAATAGATAATTTAACAATCTCAGGTACGGCTAATGTTACTTTTAACCCAGCGTCTTCAGATTATAAAATAGATAATGGCTTGTTTTCTTCTAGTGCAAAAATTACTTTTAATACGGGTACTTATTGGTTTGATGAGCTTGAAATATTAGATAGTTCAGAGGTCATAATTAATGGTGCTGTGACAATTTATGTGAATGGTCAGGCTAATCACTTTGATATAGAGGATAATGCAAAAATAAATGTAGGCGGAAATGCTAAAAATTTAGTATTAGTTAGTTATAAGCAAATTCATATGAAAAATGATACAGAGGTTCATGCTGTATTGTATAGCGCGGGTCAGGATATACATATTCAAAATCAGGCTAAGCATTTTGGTGCTATTTCAGTATTTGGTAAGTTAGAAATAAAAGGCACTGCAACTGTTAATTATGAAGATGTTTCTGGTGTTCAAGTTGGAAGTTTATGTGGTAACCCTCCTTCAGTTGATCACTACGAAATTCATCATGATGGTGCAGGATCTGTATGTGATGCTGAGTCTATTACCATTAAAGCCTGTGAAGATGCCTCTTGTTCATCTTTATATACCAGCCCGGTTAGTCTTAACTTTCAAATAAATGGCATAACAAGTAGTTCACCTACTTTTACAGGCAGTACGAATATTACCTTTGAGCATACAGTCACTGAAACACTCACTTTCTCAATTAATAGTCCAAGTACAGCACCTAGTAATGCGTTTGAATGTAATGATGGGGTAGGAGCGAGCTGTAATATGATTGTTGGCAGCTGTGCATTGTGCTCCGCTGTGTTTCCATCAGGTTATAATCAGGCGACCTCTATAAATGAAAAATTAGCTAACTTCCCAAATAACAATTCAGCGATAACTTTAAATACTACAACGACGCTGAACCGTGGCGATAACTTATACCTTGATTCTGCGTTAACCAGTTCAAATGAAATTTTTGTCGCACCAGCAGTGGGCAGCGAAACAACAGCAAGACTTTATTTTAGAGGTGGGGTGTCTTGGCATAATACTAAAATAAATCAATCAGGAAATCCTGAAGATTTAGTGGTTGTGGTTGATGGCTCAGCATCTATTTCAGGAGCCAGTACAGTTATAAATGCCATAATATATGTTAAAGGTACAACATCAGTTTCAGGTGGCGGTATTATAAACGGTGCTATTACAACTGAAGGAGGAGGCAGTGGGCTTGCCAATTATAATGCAAGTTATATTAGTAATGCAGATTTTAATGGCATGTGTGATATAGGAGCTGTTCACGGGGGAGGTGTGGTTAATGCACATTATCCATTAGATTTATGTGGTGATTTAGATGGTTTTGCAATTTCAGAGCTAATTAATAATTATTTAGCCACAGGCAGCAATCTGCTTATAACGTCATTAGGAGTTGTGAATAGTGCTGCAAATTTAACTGCTGATACGAGTAATGATTATATTCAATTTAATGATGTTACACCGCTACAAGGTAAAACTAGTTTCTCGGTATCTAGTTGGTTTTCAATATCTAATCATAAAGCAACTCATGGCCTCTTTTCGGCATTAGACAGTGGTAATCAAGTTGAATTTGAAGTGAAACTTAATTATTCATCAGGTTCAACTTATACACCCAGAATCATATTAGATCATACCTGGAAAGACTTTGATGATATACAAGTACAAGACGATAATAGTTGGCATCATTTAGTTGTATCAGTTTCAAATGGTAATGTGTGTTTATTTGTGAATGGTCAAAGTAAAAGTTGTAAAGCATTACCTTCAGTGGCGTTAAATATAACCACTTTTGTTGCAGGGCAATTACTTAATAGTACTTCACCAAATAGTGGTTTTAGTGGTTTAAGAGGGCGATTAGATGAAATATTAGTTTTTGATAACTCTCTTAATGCATCTGAGGTTGCAAATATTTATACCAATCAATTAGCGGGAAATAACTATGATGGTACAAGTAGAAATGATGTATGTTTGATTGGTGAATGGCGATTAGAAAATAACTTTTTAGATTCAATCTTGAGTGACCCTCATAATTTATCACCGGTAAATTCACCCGTATTTGGTATTAGTAATCCAGGGCCTGCAAATATAAATGGTTTATTAAGTACATGTAATTATGTGGGCTTTGACGGTACTAATTATGCCTCAGTTGATGATACAGGCGCATTTAATTCAGATCAGTTAACGGTATCAGCTTGGATCCATCCTACGTCAATTCCAGGTTCAGGAATTAGAGGTTTAGTGTCAAAAGATGAGCATTTTGAATTTCATATTAATGATTTAGGTAAATTATATTGGTGGTGGACTAATGCTTCTAACTCACCTCATTCCATTACTAGCAATGCCACCATAGCAATTAATACTTGGACCCATGTTGCCGTTGTTTTTTCGAATGGTGCACAAAGTATGTATATAAATGGGGTTTTAGATAGTAGTGAAACTTATTCAGATGGTCTGGCTGATTCACCTTGTAATTTTTATATCGGAACTGATGTTGCAACTAATACCCTAAGTCAATGCGGCAGTGTTTTAACAAACCGTAACTTTCAAGGTTATATGGATGAAGTCAGAATTTATACACGGGCATTATCACAAACTGATATTCAAACTGATATGAATTTTGTACATAGCTGTGGTAATTTAGTAAATCATTATCGGTTAGAACTATCAGACTCAGCTGGCCTGACGTGTGAGTCTGAAAATATCAATTTGAAAGCATGCTCAGATGTAAATTGTACCAGTTTGGCTTCAGAAAGTTCAACGGTCAACTTATCGCCATCACCCATAGCAACTACCAGTTGGTCACCAAGCGAAAGCTTTCCTTTTACAGGCCAACAAGCGGTTACCTTTAGTAATACAACAGCCACTGAAATTACTTATGCATTAGACTCTGCAACACCGTCAGCTGGTTTAAGATGTTTTATTAATGGAAATGAAGTCGCTAGTTTAGCTGATTGTAAAACAGTGTTTTCAGATGTTGGTTTTAGATACATAGATGATGCCGATAATGCGCTTATTATAAAAACGCAATTATCTGGCAAGCCTTCTAATACGGGTTATCATAGTCAAAGTATGTATTTACAGGCCGTAAAAACAGATGACAATACAGGTTCGTGTACCGCTGCATTCCCTAGTGGGCAAGATGTGCCCGTTAAGCTTTCTTACACTTGCCATGCTGATAGCAGTAGCTGTACAAATAATTTAGTAATGAATAATAATTCAAATGATATTGGTTTAACAACAACGGATGTTGTTCAAAATTTAAGGTTTGATGCTGATTCTAAAGCGGCTTTTTCAATTAAATACCCTGATGCAGGAAAAGTATTAATTAATGCGCAAGCCGATATTACTGTGGGTGCTATAACTAAAAATATAACAGCATCAACTAATGCGTTTGTTGTACGGCCATTTGGTTTTAAATTAGATTTTCCTGTTGGGACTGAGCAAACTTCTGCATTTGCAACAAATAGCTCTGGTTCTGTATTTAAAAATACAGATGTGAGCTTTTCTTTAGGTGCAACCGCAGTTCAGTGGGTTACTGGGGAGGATAGCAATAACGATGGTATTCCTGATGATTTTAGTTTGCTGACAAATAATGCCACAGCAATGCATTTTGATAATGAGACATTAAGTTTAACTGCTAGGTTAATACAGCCATTAGGTGGCGTTTTAGGCAGTTTGAGTGAGACTCTAGGAAGTACTTTTGGCAATAGCGTTATTGTGAATCGCTATAAATATAATGAAGTAGGCATTATTGGCTTAGATGCGATTTTAACGGGCAATAATTATTTAGCTGGTGGCAGTGGTGTGATAGGTAAAATTGAAAATGTCGGGCGGTTTGTACCCGCTGCTTTTGCTTTAAAACCAGCATCAGACAGCTTTACTCATAGCTGTAGTGCATCATTTACTTATTTAGGTCAGAACTTTACTGGGCAATATATTGTGCATGCCATTTCAGACAGATCAAATGCCAGCAGTAGTATTACTCAAAACTATGCTGGGGGATTTGCAAAATCGACTGTAGAAGTTAAGTTAGAAAACAATCAAATTGGTAATGATGATAATGGTGTTGCTTTATACAAAAAGCATGATGATTTTATCGATTCAAATAGTAACCACAGGTTTACTGATGTAACAGGTGCATGGGCTAATGGGATATATACGGTAAATAGTGCAAACTTTACTTTAAAACGCGATAGTCAAGTTGATGGTGCTTTTTCTGATGTTCAATTTGTTTTAATGGCAGCTGACGGAGAGACAACTCGCTTTACAGAACTGATAAATAAAAATGAAAATCCAGATGTAAATAATTTATCAAGCACTTGTATTGGCACTGCTTGTACTGGAGTGACACTAGGTGCTATCAATAATTTTCGTTATGGTCGAGTTGTATTGGAAAATAATTATGGTTCTGAGCTTGAAGATATTTTAGTGCCAATGAAAGTGGAATATTGGGATAATACAATAGGTAGCTTTAGATTAAGTAATTTGGATAGTTGTACGGACTATAATTTAGCAGACTTAACCATAGAGCCTAGTTATAGTAAATCAGGAGTCGATGCGACTTTTATTTTTGGGCAATATCCAACGGGAGGGGGGTTGAAATTAGATGCACCTAATGTGAATGGCAGTACCCAAGTTGAATTTAATGTTTTTGATTATCTTCAGTTTGACTGGAAACCGTTAATAGCCGGTGATGAAAACCCAACTGCGAATATTCAATTTGGTCGTTATAGAGGTAATGACAGAGTAATATCTTGGCGAGAGCAATAAGCTTTTTTACACATCAATTCACTTTATATTTTTTGCTATTTTACTAATTTTTGTACCATTAAGCCCGTAACAATAAATAATAAACCAATTAAAGTTGCCGAATGAATTTCTTCGCCTAAAAATTGATTAATTAAGATTAAAGAAATAAAAGGGGATATAAATATTAAGTTACTGACCTTAGCTGTATTCACTGCTTTTTTCATTGCCATTAACCATAAAACAAACGTGATCCCCATTTCAAATAAACCCACATAGAGCGCAGCTAAAGTGCCTTTTAAGTTAGGTATAAGCCAAGCGTGTTGCCAGGTCATGACTGCTGAAATTAGTGGTAGGGCAATGCTAAAACAAATAAATAAACTTAAAATAGGTTTGTCTTTATTTTTAGTGCTATAAATCCAATACAATGCCCATAATAGAGTGCTTAATAGAGCTAAACCCACACCTAAAGGGCTTTGAAAGTTCAATTGTGTGAACTCACCTTTTGTACTTATAATGAGCACACCAAAATAGGCAAAACTTAATGCGACAATATCGGTTTTTCGTAATTTTTGTCCAAGCATAGGCACAGCCAGTAGACTTAATGCAATTGCCCAAGTGTAATTTAATGCTTGAGCTTGTTGAGCAGGTAACAAGTCATAGGCTTTAAATAAAATTAAATAATATAAAAATGGATTTAAACTGCCCAATTTTAGGTAGTGTATCTTATTGCGCTTAAATGTGGGCATTACCTGATCAAAGTCTTTGGTTTTAATTAAACACGATAATAAAAATAACCAACTGAAACTTGATGCATAAAATACCAATTGCAAAGGAGTGAGCTGTTGAAGCGCTAATTTAAATGCAGTTGCCACCGTCGACCATAAAAAAATAGCGATAAGAGCAAAATAAATGGCGTGTTTCTGATTTTTAATCATACTTAGTTTCAGCTGCTTAGGTTTTATTTAATAAGGTTTATTTAGCGTATTGATTGAATTATATGCACAAGATTAAAATCTCGTATAAATAAGGGCGAGTAAAGTACCATAAATAAATTAAATTTAAAGTGAATATTGTATATTTTTTTGTGTTCAATTTATTAAGGATAAAATATGAAATTTAACACATTGGCATCTGGCATTATGTTAGGGCTATTGAGTTTAACCTCTGATGTTGCGTGTGCAGAGAATGTAACGGGTGAAAAGTTTTATGTAGGCGCATTTGGCGAGTACTATTGGGCTGACTGGGACGACGTTGAATCATCAAATACGATTAATTTAGGTGAATCTTTAGGTGTTGGTTTTGAATTTGGTTATCGATTTACGGATGACTGGACCGCTAGGCTAGCATTTGCTGTGCATAATTTTAATATTGAAAATGAAGATGATCATAAACAAGTGGAGTATTACGGTGCTGCACTTTTATATCATTTTGATGATAATCCACTTTATGTCATCGCAGGGTATAAATACATGGACGCTTACAGATCGTTTAATATGGCTAATTTAGGACTTGGGATGCGGCATTATTTAGCTGATGATTTAGCTGTTTCAGGTGAAATTAACTGGTATGAAGGAATAGATGAAACACATACAGATATTAGCTTAAAACTAGGTATTAATTACTTCTTTGGACAAAGCGATGCATCTTATCAAGTTAAAGAAACAGCTGAGCCTGCCATTGTCTCTCAGGTATCTGCACCTACAAAACCTATGGATACAGACAAAGACGGTGTATATGACTTAAATGATCAATGCGCTAATACACCAACGAACTATGCTGTTGATGTTAAAGGCTGTACATTAATGGAAGAGCGTGAAGTATCGGTTCGACTATTGGTTAATTTTCCAAATGATAATTCAGATGTTAATTCACAATATTTAGCTGACATTAAAAAAGTCGCTGACTTTTTGAATAGTCACCAAAAAAGCAGTGTTAGATTAGAGGGGCATACTTCGGCACAAGGTGATGAAAACTATAATCAAAAACTCTCTGAACGTCGCGCTAAAGCCGTTGGAGAAGTTTTAACGTCTCAATATGATATTGCTTATGCGCGGGTCACAACGATTGGCTATGGTGAATCTCGTTTAATTAACCAGGCAGATAATGAAATCGCACATGCAAAAAATAGACGGGTTGTTGCTGATATAACAACAGTAGAGATGTTACCTGTAAAGCGCTAATAAGATAGTAAAAAACAACAAAAGCACATACTGGATAAGGTATGTGCTTTTTGTTTAGGGAGAACTTTTAGTTTATTAAACCTATTTTCGAAATAATAATGCAATGCCTGCAGCAATTGAGCCTATAACTGCCATTGCAATTAAACCGCTAAAAACTAAAGAGAGTGTGAAACCCGCAACAAGTACGCCTGCAACCAGCTTTAATTTATGTGCAATATTATTTGGGTTTCTATCTAAAGTGGTGCCATGTTCTGTTTGTGTGAATGTAGCCATAAATCAACTCCTATTTTAAACCATTACGTAATTCAACTGGGATGAACAATAGCTGATAACAGTTCATATAGGATTATTTTATGATGAGTGGCGAATTTAAGTGTCTAAAGGTTACACAGTGATTTAACGGTAAATTCAAAAGAAGTTGAACCACAGAGGTTTGAGCGGGAAATAGAAAAATTAAAACCTAAAATTTACTTCTCTGTGCAACGCGAAGCGTCACGGTGCGCTCGTTGGTAATAAGTCTGCGGTGATTAAAAAGTTTAACCACCGAGGTTACTGAGGAGCACAGAGAGTAAATAAAACCAGTTATATTTTTCTTCGTTTTATAAAAGCCATTAACAGCAATGTTAACCAATAAAGCGTACCACCAGATGAATTAGACGAAGTGTGTGCTGGCATTTCAGGTACTACAACTGTCATAGTTACATTGGCGCTTGCGCTTGCGCCTCTTTGATCTGTTGCTGTTAATTGCAATTCAATTTCACCAGAAATATCACCTACAATAATTGACATCAGGCTGTTTGTTGGATCGACAAACTCTATTGGGCTACCAGAAATTTGCTGCCATAAAAAAGTAACATCATCACCTTCAGGATCGCTTACAAGAGTTGTTACACCGCTATATGTGCCTCTTGGCGCGATATCAAAGCCTTGGCTTAAGCTGATTTCTGGTGGTAAGTTATTTTCATCATCAAGTAAGGTAATTGTTAATTGGTTTTTCTGTTCTTTTCCATCTTCATCTGTGGTTGAAATTAAGATATTTATGACTTCATCTTGTTCAGAAATATCATCATCAATTAAATTAATCGTTAATATTTTTTGAGCGGTTTCACCATTTTGCCACATTAATTGAGTGTGATTAACTGAAAAGTCTTGCGAATTTAAACTTGTATTTGATAAGTCAACATTGAGATCTAAACGGCCTCTACTGCCACCTAAGCGACTGATAGGTATTTCTATCGAACCTTGATTTTCAGCTATGCGAATTGCATTTTTTTCTAAAGATATGTTACCAACAGAAGCTATGCCTTGAAGGTTTATTGTTATATAACCATGTTCACCAATTGCACTTTGGCTTTGTGAATTAAATAAACGAATAAAAAAGTTATTGTGGGGTTTTGTACCGTCGAATATTTTAGTGATATCTAAACTAATAAATTTAGTTTCATTATCTCCAGCTTGCCAATTTAATGTGCCTGTTTTATATGTGAAATCAGAGGTTTCATCAGCGCTACCATTGAGTGTTTCATACTCTATGCTGGTAGCTAAGTTTGTATCTCCGCTTCTATTTACAGGAATTTTAGCTAAACCGGTTTTATCAAAAACAAGTTCATGTGTTGTAAATGAAAGTCTGTCTTTGGCTTCTTTTTTACTATTGTCTTTAAGTATATAAAGGCCGCTGTTTATGTCGCTCAGTAAAATAATACCAGATGGTAAGAATGGGTAAACTCCCCAAGCACCGCTATAACTACTGTTATTGGAGCTTGGAAATGTATCAAAATAGCCTATTTCTTTTGGATCCGTTGGTTCGCTAATATCTAATATGGTTAAACCTCTTTCATAATTAGACATGTAATAACGATTACCTCTGGCAAAACCGTTATGATCTATGGTTTGGTTATTTCCCTTCCAACTAGCGACTTGTATTGGTGAAGTTAAGTCTTGTAAGTCAAATACACGTACTGTGGTATTGAGTTCACCTCTTGTTTCATCAAACTCATCATGTACAAAAACATATCTGTTATCTTCACTAAACCAGCCAGAATGTACGTATTTATTATCATCACTTACTTCTGAATAACTAATGCTTGATAATAATTTGGCATTTTCACTGTTTGAAATATTCCATACACGCATCTCATTTTCATTAAAGTCCACAAGTACAGTGCATTTTCCTGATGTTTCGCCGCAATCTCTTTGGGCTCGCGTATCTTTGATAAAAGCTGATGCAGCATCGTGGGTATAATCGGCGCGTGTTGCTTGTGTATTTTGAAAAGTTAGTGGAATGTTTTTTGGGTTTTCAAGTGAGTAACTTCTAAATGCGCCACCAGTTTTAGATCCGCCAACAATGATCACATTAGCGTCACTTTGTGGTAAAGGTAAATTTAATCCATAATCAATATTTGAAATATAGACATTATGAATAGACTGTTCTCGGGCTGTAACGTCATTTAATTGTGAAATTGAATGGGGTAAGTTATTTAAATCGACAATAACAACACCGTCGCTAGATTCTGCTGTGACGTAGGCATAAGCCTGATAACTATTTTGTACTTTATCAAAGTATTGATATACCTTCACATCGCGCCAAGTTGTATTAACGCCATTTATAGTACCCACTTCTTTAGGTTGTGTTGGTTCGCTTAAATCAAAAACAGTCACACCATCTGAGTGAGCCATTAGGGCGTATTCAATATGCGTATTTAAGTCTATATGACCCCAAATATCACTACCAGACGCGGGATTACCTGAAAAACTGTTTAATGGAATATGGGCTAAGAGGTCGACATTTTTACATTCAAAACCAGCTGCAGTGCCATTTTGACAAGTTTCATTACTTTGCTTGTGTGAAAGCTGTTTTACTTTGGCTAATTTAACTTTTAATTCAGAAGAGTTTAAGTTTGATTTGCCATCGTTGACAATTGTAAATCCAGCTTTGTATAAAGCATCATGCATAGTCGAGGGGGCATTACTAATAAAAGTGGGGTTATTTACAGGGCTTTGTACTTGGAAATGATCCATGCGATTAAAGCCTGCTTTGACTGGGACTAGCTGACTTTGAAGATAAAAAATATCTGATTCTGATTCAAGTTTATAATGTCCACTTGCCACTAATACTTTATCGCCTTTACTGGCTTGTTGTACTGCGTAGCTTATTGTTTTACAAGCACGAAAAGGTTTATCACAATGTCCTTTATCTATCCCATTTTCAGCAACATACCGAGCTTTATCGTGTTCAATATGTGCGCTACTAAAAAAGCTTAGTGTAGATAAAATGATACTGATAGGTATAAATAAAGATCTCTGGTACATGTTTTGCCCTTATGGTTTAATCCCTTTGTCGTTGATTTTTGCACAAAAATAATTAAATAGGTATATATGAAACGTTTTTTAATCACTGCTTTTATTTTGGCCATCTTTTTTATTATAGGCTGTCAGAGTGAACCCAATACCAAATTGACTTTCATTCCTGTTATAAATGGTAAAAAAATTACTTGTACTCATGACTTTAAATTTAATGAGCAATTATGGCGATTAAATTCTTTTCAGTTTTATTTATCTAAAATAAAATTTAATGGTATTAACCAGACCGTTACTTATGATCAGTCTAAGACTGATGTTAGTCATCAAGTGGCTTTGTTAGGCACAGCTTGTAGAGGAGGGAAAAACTGGCAGTTAATACTTGATAATACAATTAATAAATTAGCCGAATTAGAATTTGAATTAGCTGTGCCATTTGAATTAAATCATAGTAATCCATTATCGTCTAAGGCCCCATTAAATCAGGCTGATATGTTTTGGACCTGGCAGTTAGGGCATAAGTTTTTTCGTTTAGACATGGTTAATCAAACACACGTTGATAAAAACTGGTCATTTCACTTAGGCTCAACAGGTTGTGACTCTGCATCTGTAATGCGCGCACCTAAAGTACCTTGTAAAAACCCAAATAGAGTTAAATTTACCATTAAGCAATTTGATTATCGTAAACCCATTTATATTCATTTAGATCGCTTATTTTTCAATTTAACATTAAATCAAAAACATACTTGCATGGGAGATGCGAATAAAGAATCTTGCAATCTTTTATATGAAAATTTAAATAAAGGAGATTTATTTTCTCAGGAAGTGAGAGAGGTAAAATGAAGTTATTGTTTATCTCTATTTTAATGTTCTTTCTTGTTGCGTGTGGCCAAAATAAAGAGCATGAAACTTATCAGTGGCAAATACCAAAAGATTATCCTAAACCTCAGGTACCACGGGATAACCCGATGACAAAAGCCAAGGTTAAGTTGGGCAGGTTTTTATTTTATGATAAAAACTTATCCGCTAATCAAACGCAAAGCTGTGCAAGTTGTCATCATCAGAAAAATGCTTTTTCAGAGAATCGTGCTGTTTCAATTGGCTCTACTGGGCAAAGTCATAGGCGTAATGCACTGGCTTTAGTTAACATTGCTTATAATAAAACGCTTACTTGGGCACACCCGAGTTTAGATTCTATAGAACGCCAGGTTTTGTTACCTATGTTTGGAGAAACGCCCGTTGAAATGGGGATAACAGGGAATGAAAATGAAGTTTTATCTCGATTTAAATCTGTTCAATATCAAAACTTGTTCAAGAATGCTTTTGATGATGAAAGTGTTAATTTTGACAAAATAAATAAAGCATTATCAAGCTTTGTAAGAAGATTAACTTCATTTAATAGCCCATTTGATAGATATGCCTATGCTATGGATGATAATGCTTTGAGTGTCAGTCAAATAAGAGGTATGGATTTGTTTTTTTCAGAGAGGTTAGAGTGCCATCATTGTCACGGTGGGTTTAATTTCACGCAATCCACAGCGCATGAAAAACAGTTACTAGACAGACGTCCATTTCACAATACAGGTTTATATGATATTGATGGCAAAGGGAGTTATCCTGATACAGATATGGGGTTGAATGAAATTACTTTAAATAAAAGAGATATGGGGGCATTTCGAGCGCCGACTTTACGTAATATTGCTTTAACTGCACCTTATATGCATGACGGTAGCATACACACTTTGGCTGAAGTGATAGATCATTATGCTGCAGGTGGTAAAGCAATTAAGTCGGTAAATAAGAGAAATAAAAACAGCAAAAACCAATTTAGAAGTCCATTTGTAAAAGGCTTTGAAATAAATGAACGAGAAAAAAAAGATTTAATTAACTTTTTAAATGCACTTACTGATACATCTTTTATATCAGATCCTGAGTTAAGTAACCCTTTTAACTAACAATCATTTCTAAAAATCTATTTATTAAAAATACTGAATTTGCATTTATAAATTAAGCGGGTATATTGTATGCAAAATGTTTTAATAGATAGATTCTGCGATGCAATACAATTCTTTTGCTAATTGGAAAGCGCCTGAAAATTGGCATCATATTTTGACATTAGAAATGCATACAGGTGGAGAACCGTTAAGAATAATTACAGCGGGTTTTCCGGAACTCTGTGGCAAAACGATTTTAGAAAAACGTCAGTATTGTTTGAAAAACTATGACAGCCTTCGCAAAGCAATTATTTTTGAACCTCGTGGTCATGCTGATATGTATGCGGCTTTGATCACTGAGCCTGAGCGTGAAACAAGTCATTTTGGGGTATTATTTTTACATAATGAAGGTTATAGCACTATGTGTGGTCATGCCATCATTGCATTATCTAAGGCAGCGGTTGAAGCCGGCATTTTCGATGTTATTGAAGGTGAAAACGAGCTACGAATTGATAGCCCCGCAGGGCTAATAACATCTTATATTCAAGTAAAGAATAATGAAGTTGTTAATATCCGTTTTAATAATGTGCCTTCATTTTTAGCATTAATACAACAGCAGGTAGTTGTAGCAGATTTAGGTGAAATCACCTTTGATTTAGCCTATGGTGGTGCTTTTTATGCGTATGTTGATGCAGACGCCTTAGGTTTAGACTTAAGTGATAGTAATAGTATTGCCATTATAAATATGGGTAAACGTATTAAAGCAGCAGTGCAAAGTCAGTTTGATATGGCGCATCCGTTTGAGACTGATTTAAGTTTTTTATACGGAGTTATTTTTATTTCACATCAACAGACTCTCTCTGCTGATGCGCATAGTCGAAATGTATGTATATTTGCCGAAGGTGAGTTAGATAGAAGCCCTACAGGAACAGGTGTCAGTGGTAGAGTTGCGATCCATCATGCAAAAGGTGAGCTTGTTACTAATGAAGAGGTTAAAATTGAAAGTATTTTAGGTTCGTATTTTAAAGTTAAAGTGGTTGAGACAACCAAATTTGGTCCATATAAGGCGGTGATCCCTCAAGTGAGTGGTATGGCCTATATTACGGGAAAATCAGAGTTTTATATTGATCCTGAAGATCCTCTAAAAGAAGGTTTTATTTTTCGATGAAAGTAATTTATCAACAACGACAGAGTCAATGTCGAACTCAATTAATCGAGCAAAAATTAGATGCTTTATTAGTGTTAGGGTTTGAAAATTTACGTTATTTAAGTGGGTTTAGTGGTCATGCGGCATATGGGATCATCACACAAGATCATAACTTTTTGATTACAGACTACAGATATGCTGAACAAGCGATGAATGAATGTAGTGACTTTGAAGTGATCACGCGAGATCGCGAAAAAGAGTCTTTAGGATCTTGTATAAAGCGACATTTAAAGCATGTGACAAGGTTAGGTTTTGATGCTGCATTTATCAATGTATCTATGTGGCAAGCGATATGTGAAGCGTTAGATAATGTTGAAACCCAAGCTATAACTGGCTTGATTGAACGTCAGCGTATGGTAAAAGATCATTGGGAAATTAAACAAACTAAATTAGCTGCAGCGATTTCTGATCAGGCTCTAAATGAACTTATGCCTTATTTTGTTGAAGGTGCAACAGAAAGAGACTTAGCCTTAGAGCTTGAATATCGCATGCAAAAATTAGGCTCTGAGGGACTCGCCTTTGACACTATCATGTTATTTGCACAGCGCAGTTCATTGCCTCATGGTATTCCTGGAGAGCAAAAGCTTAAAAATGGCGATTTTATTACTTTAGATTTTGGTGCTGTTATTAACGGTTACCGATCAGACATGACACGTAGTTACATTTTAGCTGAAGCCTCGAGCAAACAAAGAGAAATTTATAATACAGTTGTACAGGCACAGCAAGCCGCAATAGAGATATTAAAACCAGGTTTACCAGCGGTTGAAGCTTATAAAGCAGCCCGAGAAGTATTAAATGCTTCTAAATATGGTAAATGGGCAGGAGATGGTTTAGGTCATGGAGTCGGGCTATTTTTACATGAAGCACCCATTATAGGCCCTAATTGTGATTATGTTTTAGAGCCTGGCAATATTATTACCATAGAGCCTGGTATTTATATTCCTGACTTTGGTGGTGTGAGATTAGAAGATGACATATTGATTACTCAAGATGACTATCAAGTTCTAACTCATGCACCTAAGCCTTTTATTATTTGATTTTATTAAATAAAAAAGTGGGACTGAAATTCTGCCTACGTTTAGTGACTATGGGCTATCCATGAAAAAATAATACCGTATATAAATAGGTAAAAAATGAAAGTAATAGAGAAAGAACAAGTTCATAACGCACTTAATTTTAATGATTTAATTCCTGCACTAGAGCGTGGTTTCGCAGGGTATTTTAACATGCCAAAACGCCAAGTTTTTGAGCTAGAACCTGGCTGCGAAAAACATAATGCATTCGCTGTTTTACCAGCATGGAATCAAGATGTGATTGGCGTGAAATCATTTACTTATTTTCCACAAAATAGCGATGAAGGATTTGATTCTTTATACTCTAAGATAATGTTATTTAGTCGCGAACATGGTGTGCCTTTGGCGTTAGTTGATGGAACGAGTGTGACATTTTGGCGTACGGCGGCAGTATCTGCTTTAGCTTCTCGTTATTTATCTCGAGAAAATAGTACAGATATGGTGTTTTTTGGTACGGGTAACTTATCAATTTATATGATCAGTGCTCATTTGAGTGTGAGACAACTAAAAAAAGTGGCAATTGTAGGGCGTAATAAAGATAAGGTTGCAAGCTTAATATCTCAGTTGAAAAGTCGTCACACAGGTGTTGAATTTAGCGTATGTGAAAAAAATGATATTGAAGCTGCTGTGAGGCAAGCTGATATTATTAGTTGTGCAACAGGGTCTCCGCTACCTTTAGTGAAAGGTGATTGGCTAAAGGCAGGTGCTCATTTAGATTTGATTGGTAATCATAATCATGATCGCAGAGAGTGTGATACTCAAGCCATATTAAATAGCTCTGTATTTGTTGATAGCCGTACAAATGTTCTTAATGAAGCAGGAGAGTTATTGATCCCTATTAGTGAAGGCGTATTTAAAAAGTCAGATGTGAAGGCTGAATTAGCACAATTATGCGCAAAAGAGGTTGTAGGGCGTCAAAGTGACACTGAAATTACCTTATTTAAATCTGTGGGAACAGCTTTAAGTGATTTAGTTGCTGCACATTTAGTTTATAAAAACCTTGATTTAAATTAGTGGAATGATCTTCGCATAAAATAATAAAGCAAGTCAGTAACTATAAATTGTTTTATGGTTACTATACTTACAATAAGGATATGCTATGAAATATGAACTGTTTTTAACTGGAATTGTATTTATTGCTTTAGGTATCGAACCTTTTATTTATTTTATATATCGTTTTTATCGAAAACGCACATGGCGAGTATGTTTTATTGAAAAAATTACACTCGTTTCACTTCAAGATTTAATGCCATTTAGTACATTTAAAGACAAACAAATGTTAGTTGAATATGGTTTTGAGCAAAAACAATTGAGTGCGATAACTGATTTTGACAAAAAGTTATTCAAGCAAAGCCAAAATAAAGAACAGAACTGTCAAATTTACGTTGACCCGATTAATCCAAAAAACATTTTTTTACCAAAACATATTAATAAAATACCCGGAGTCATATTACCAATTTTAGGGTTGTTTTTTATTTTTTTATCATAGGTCACTAAACATTTGAATAATTCTTATTAACAACTATTCACCAAACTTTAAAGTGGTATTCACCAGATTTATAGTGAGTATAAATAAAGGATTAAACTCACTAATTTTCATCTAGCGTGAAAAATCGTATACTATGCCCAAAATTTTCTTTCGATTTATAAAAATATCCAGCAAAAGTGCTAGAGTTGATGGATATTACCACGTCACCAAGAGGGCATAACATGCTTCAAGAATATCGTAAACACGTAGCAGAACGTGCAGCTGAAGGTATTGTACCTAAAGCCTTAGACGCAGAACAAACTGCAGCCTTAGTTGAATTAGTAAAAAACCCACCTGCAGGTGAAGAAGAGTTTCTTTTAGATCTAATAACAAATCGTGTGCCAGCGGGTGTTGATGATGCTGCTTATGTTAAAGCGGGATTTTTAGCGGCACTTACTAAAGGTGAAGCAACATCTCCTATTTTGTCAGCTGAAAAAGCAACTGAACTTTTAGGTACTATGCTAGGTGGTTACAATATCCAACCTATGATCGACCTATTAAACAATGATGCTTTAGCATCAACTGCTGCAAATGGTTTATCTCATACATTATTAATGTTTGATGCGTTTTATGATGTAAAAGAGATGGCTGAAAAAGGCAATGCTGCTGCAAAACAAGTGATGCAATCTTGGGCTGACGGTGAATGGTTCACAAGCAAAGATAAAGTAGCGAAAAAAATTACTGTAAAAGTATTTAAAGTAACTGGCGAAACAAATACTGATGATTTGTCACCAGCACCTGATGCTTGGTCTCGTCCTGATATTCCATTACATGCTAAAGCTATGCTTAAAATTGAGCGTGATGGCATCAAGCCTGATGAAGATGGCACTGTAGGTCCAATTGTTCAAATTGAAGAGTTACAAAAAGATGGTATTCCATTAGCTTATGTTGGTGATGTTGTTGGTACTGGTTCTTCTCGTAAATCTGCAACAAACTCTGTTTTATGGTTTATGGGTGATGATATTCCTTGTATTCCAAACAAACGTGGCGGCGGTGTATGTTTAGGCGGTAAAATAGCACCTATCTTCTACAATACAATGGAAGATTCAGGTGCATTGCCAATTGAGTTAGACGTACAAAAAATGAATATGGGTGATGTAATTGATATTTACCCATACGAAGGTGTTGTAAAAAATGCTACTGGTGACGTTATATCGACATTCGAACTTAGTCCAGTATTGTTAGATGAAGTACGTGCTGGTGGCCGTATCCCGCTTATTATTGGTCGTGGTTTAACTGGTCGTGCTCGTGAAGCATTAGGTTTAGCGGAAACTGATTTATTCAAAAAACCGGAAGATGTTGCTCAATCATCTACAGGCTTCACTTTAGCTCAAAAAATGGTTGGTAAAGCATGTGGTATTACAGGTGTACGCCCTGGTCAATACTGTGAGCCTAAAATGACGACTGTTGGTTCGCAAGATACAACAGGTCCTATGACACGTGATGAACTTAAAGATTTAGCATGTTTAGGTTTCTCTGCTGATTTAACAATGCAGTCTTTCTGTCATACATCAGCTTATCCTAAACCAGTTGATGTTATTACACATCATACTCTACCTGATTTCATTATGAATCGCGGCGGTGTGTCACTTCGCCCTGGTGATGGTGTAATTCACTCTTGGTTAAACCGTATGTTATTGCCTGATACGGTAGGTACTGGTGGTGATTCACATACACGTTTCCCATTAGGTATCTCTTTCCCTGCGGGATCTGGTTTAGTGGCATTTGCTGCTGCAACAGGTGTGATGCCGCTTGATATGCCTGAGTCTGTTTTAGTACGCTTTAAAGGTGAAATGCAACCAGGTATCACATTACGTGATTTAGTACATGCAATTCCTTATTACGGAATTAAAAATGGTCTATTAACTGTTGAAAAAGCAGGTAAAATCAATGAGTTTTCTGGTCGAGTATTAGAAATTGAAGGCCTTAAAGGCTTGACTGTTGAGCAAGCGTTTGAGTTATCGGATGCATCAGCTGAACGTTCTGCTGCAGGTTGTTCAATCAAACTTGAAGAAGATGCTGTTGCTGAATACTTAGAGTCTAACATTGTTATGCTTAAGTGGATGATCAGTGAAGGTTACGGTGATGTACGTACTATTGAACGTCGTATTTTAGGCATGCAAGAGTGGTTAGCTAACCCTGAACTTATGTCTGCTGATAAAGATGCTGAATATGCTCATATCATTGAAATTGATTTAGCTGATATTAAAGAGCCTATCGTATGTTGTCCAAATGATCCTGATGATGCAAAATTATTATCAGACGTACAAAATACAAAAATTGATGAAGTATTTATTGGTTCTTGTATGACTAATATTGGTCACTTCCGTGCTGCTGGTAAATTAATTGAAAAATTTGGTGGTACTTTACCTACACGTATGTGGGTTACACCACCTACTAAAATGGATAGTGCACAACTGAGTGATGAAGGTTACTTCTCTATCTATGGTAAAGCGGGTGCTCGCGTAGAAACACCAGGTTGTTCATTATGTATGGGTAACCAAGCGCGTGTTGCTGATAAATCTACAGTGTTATCAACGTCTACTCGTAACTTCCCGAATCGTTTAGGTAATGGTGCAAATGTTTACTTAACTTCAGCAGAACTTGCAGGCGTCGGTGCTATATTAGGTAAATTGCCAACACCAGCTGAATATATGGAATATGCATCACAAATTGATGCAACTGCTGCTGATACATATCGTTACTTAAACTTCCATAAAATGGAAGAGTATACGAAAAAAGCAGATACTGTTATTATTCAAGTATCTGCATAGCACAGCTATCACTGAGCATTGAATGCTAAAAGCCTGCAAATTTGCAGGCTTTTTTGTTTTTAAAATCAGGTTGTTTTTATAAAATTAATTTTTCAAACTCTTCTACCGGTATAGGTTTTGAGTATTTAAACCCTTGTACTTTGTCGCAGTTGTTTTCTATTAAGAAAATTTCGTGATATTCATCTTCAATGCCTTCTGCTACGACTGTTGCACCTAAATTATGTGCTAAATCAATAATTGCTTTGGCTAAGGTACGACTTTGAGGATTTTCTTCTAATGGAATAATAAAACAACGATCAATTTTTAAAATATCTAGCGGTAAATTTACTAACTGACTAAAACTTGAATAACCTGTACCAAAGTCATCTATTGCAATATTAAACCCCATGGCCTTTAATTTATGTAAAATTTCTAAATCGTGTCCGGCATCTTCCATAATAGCTGTTTCGGTAATTTCTAATAATATATATTTAGGATTAATACCGCTTTTATCTAGCGCAGTTTTAAAATCAACTAAGAGTCTTTTATCCATTAACTGCCTGGTTGAAACATTAACTGATAGATACTCTAACTCACCCGAATCAAATTTATTTTGCCACTTAATCATAGCTTTGCAACATTGTTGGAAAACCCATAAACCTATGTCATAAATGAAGCCATTAGTTTCAGCTAAAGGAATGAAGTCAGCAGGACTGATAAATTGACCTTTATGAGTCCAGCGAATAAGCGCTTCTCCACCTTTTATTTTAAAAGGATTTAACTGATAAGCGGGTTGTATTACTAAATGGAATTCTTCGCTGGCAAGCGCATCATGTAGACCCATAGCAATGTTAAGTTTTTTACGAGTATCTGAGTGCATAGAGTCTTGAAAAAAGATCCATTGATCGCGACCTCTATCTTTGGCCCTGTACATAGCTGCATCGGCATCTCTTAAGAGATCTTGGGCGCTTTTTTTCCCCGCTTCATCTAGAGCAATGCCAATGCTGGCTGTAGCGACATATTCAATATTCTCTAAGCTCATAGGTTGATGCAAAGAACCTAAAATATCATTAACAATTTCAATTACTTCATATTGATTTTTTATTTGATCGCATAAAATAACAAACTCATCGCCCCCAAAGCGCGCAACTGTATCACCTGGACGAACGGAATGAAGCAATATATCGGCAATTATTTTTAATAACTTATCACCCATTTCATGACCATATGTATCATTTACAAGTTTAAAGTTATCTAAGTCTATAAAGATTAAAGCAACATGATCTTTAGTTATATCTGTACGTTGCAATGCACTTTGTAATCGGGTTTGTAATAACTGCCTATTTGGTAATTTAGTGAGGTGATCATGTGTGGCTGACCAAATCATACTTTCTTTTATTTTGGTTTCTTCGGTTATATCACTGATAGTGGCGCACAATAACCAAGTGCCATCTACTTTTGTTTTTCCTATGTAAACATGGGCAGGAAACTCTGAACCATTTTTACGATAACCAATCACTTCTCTGGTATTGACTTCCCGTGATAATAGACTATTTTTGTTGTCGGCTAAAAACTGCTTAAATTGTTTATGGTGATGGCTCCAAAATCTAGGAGGTATTAAAAAACGATGAAACTCTTTTCCTTCAAGTTCATTGATTGCATAACCAAAAATCGTTTTTGTATTTCTATTTGCCCAAAGAATTTGACCTGCTTCATTTAAAATAATCACAGACTCTTCTACCATGTCTAATGCATGGCTAAATTCAACAGCTGATAATTGGTATTGAGTTGAAAGTTGATTTAACTGCGTATTTGATGATAAAGCTGACATATATCTAATTGGGATATTGGGAGCTTGATTTTCGAAGGTCTGCAAAATATTAAATGTACCCTCTTCATTACATTGGCCCAAATAAGTATTTAAATAGGCATGTTGCAAGTCTTCATCCATAGCTAAGGCACCAGCTGGGCCCTCGATTTCTATTTTTTTAAGAGCATTGAGTAGTATTTCTCCTTCATATTGACCACATTCATTCACTGCTTTAGCATATGCTAAGATGCATAAATAAGTTGCCTGCCCAAAGTTAGTTAAAAATAGATCACCCTCTGGCCATAGTTTTCTTTTTGGATATTGCGCCTGTAGTTTAGTCAAGTAATTTTTATTTTCATTGGAATTGATGGACATATAATAGCTATTAAGCGAATAAATACCTGTTCTGACATTTGGTGATAAACCCGCTGCAATAACTTCGTCAAAATAACCTGTGGCAACCGCTATTTTATTTTTTAAGTGACTTAAGGCTAATTGTTCAAAAAAATTAATTTGGTCTTCACCTGCAAAGTAGGGAACCAAAAAGTCAGCGCCGCTATTATTTATATTCTCTAAAAGTTGAGAAAAACTGGATGTGCCAAATTCAAAATATTCTTCACCTACAACTTCACCACCGAGCTCAATTAGCGTATGTTTTGCTGCATCGATAGTCCCTCTTGGGCATTCATAGTTACTGCCCGCAAAGTAAGCCTTAAAGCCATATTCTTTGGTTAAATAGGTAATAAGTTTTTCTATTTGTTGATTTGGTAGGGCTGCAAAATGAAAAAAATAAGGGGAATGAATGCCACCTTCATAAAATGAAAAATTTAAATATGGTACTTTAAAACGATCGGCAACTTGGTAAGCGACAGCGATGCGAGAGTTCGACAGAAGTGTGCCAATAATTGCCTGACATTTATCATTCTCAATAAGAGATATAGCGGTGGGTACAGCTGTTTTAGGCATACTGCCATCGTCTTTAATAATAAGCTCAAGTGGAAGGCCTAATATACCGCCACTTTGGTTTACTTCTTCACATGCAATTAAAGCTGCATTGCTTATTTCATCACCATAAATACTGACCAGACCACTTAAGGGAGCCATTAAACCAAGTTTTATAGATTGAGGTTTTCCTCGTGTTTGCAATAGTGTTATACCCTAAAGAGATATATTTGCATAAGTGTAGTACAAGGGGAGTTATTTGCAGGTGCTTGTTAAAAAAGAAAAAGCCAGCAAAAGCTGGCTTTATAATAAAACGATACATTGAAAGTTTAATATTGGGCTATTGCATGCCCAGTTTTTTCTCAAGGTAGTGGATATTAGCACCGCCATGTTGAAAGTTTTCATCTGCTAAAATTTCTTTATGCAGTGGAATATTTGTTTTAATACCATCAATCACAAGTTCATTTAGTGCATTTTTAGCACGTGCAATTGCGATATCACGGTTTTCACCATAAGTGATTAATTTCCCTATCATAGAATCATAATAAGGTGGCACACTGTAATCGGCATAAATATGGCTATCCCAACGTATACCTAAACCACCTGCAGGGTGGAAACGTGTAATTTTTCCTGGAGAAGGAATAAAAGACACAGGGTCCTCTGCATTAATTCGACACTCGATTGCATGACCTTTAATTACGATATCATCTTGAGTAAGGCTTAATGGTTGGCCAGCAGCAATTTTCAACTGCTCTTTGATTAAATCAATGCCAGTCACCATTTCCGTTACAGGGTGCTCTACCTGAATTCGGGTATTCATTTCAATGAAATAGAATTCGCCATTTTCATATAAAAACTCAAAAGTGCCAGCACCACGATAATTGATTTCAATACATGCACGGGTACAACGTTCACCAATGTTTTTACGCATTTCTTCGGTAATACCAGGTGCAGGTGCTTCTTCAACTACTTTTTGATGACGACGTTGCATAGAACAATCACGCTCACCTAAGTGTATCGCATTGCCTTGTCCATCAGCTAAAACTTGTACTTCAATATGGCGTGGGTTCTCAAGGAATTTCTCCATGTAAACCATGCTGTTACCAAAAAACTGTTGTGCTTCTGTTTGTGTTAATGCGATTGAATCGATTAATTCTGCATCGCTACGAACCACACGCATACCACGACCACCACCACCACCAGAGGCTTTAATGATCACAGGATAACCTATGCGCTTAGCGATTTGCATATTGCGTTCATGATCATCGTCTAAAGGTCCATCAGAACCAGGTACACATGGTACACCTGCTTTACGCATTGCTTTAATTGCAGAAACTTTATCACCCATTAAACGTATGGTATCGCCTTTTGGACCAATGAAAACAAAACCACTTTGCTCAACTTGGTCTGCAAAATCAGCATTTTCAGCTAAAAAACCATAACCAGGATGTATTGCAACTGAGTCAGTTACTTCTGCTGCAGCTATAATACGAGGAATATCTAAGTAGCTTTCTAAAGCTGAAGGTTTACCGATACAAATTGTTTCATCGGCTAACAATACATGTTTTAGATCTCTGTCTGCAGTTGAATGAACGGCAACTGTTTTAATGCCTAACTCTTTACAGGCTCGCAGTATACGAAGTGCAATTTCACCTCTATTTGCGATAACAACTTTATCTAACATAGTGTTGGCCTTTGATTATTCAATAATAAACAGTGGTTGATCAAACTCAATCGGATCTTCGTTATTAACTAATATTTCTTTAATAACACCCGCTTTATCAGCTTCAATTTGGTTCATCATTTTCATTGCTTCTAAGATACATAATGTATCGCCAACTTTAACTGTTGAGCCTACTTCAACATAAGATGCAGCTTCAGGAGAAGCAGAGCGGTAGAATGTACCGACCATTGGAGATTTAACAACGTGACCTGAAAGGGCTGCTGGAGCCGCTGAAACACTTGCTTCTGGTGTTGCTGCAATTGCCGCAGCTGCAGGCGTTGGTGCTGTAGGTGCAGCAGCAGGGTAAACCGCTGGAGCTGCCATCATAGGTGCTGGACTGTAGCGATTGATGCGTACTGATTCTTCACCTTCTGTAATTTCTAATTCTGAAATACCAGACTCTTCTACTAGCTCAATTAATTTTTTTATCTTACGAATATCCATGAATAAACCCGTCTCTAATTGTGTTTAAATTTAATGTGTTTTATTTATGTTTGGTGCAAATGGTTGACGGCGGCATTTAAAGCCATCGAATAACCCATTGCTCCGAATCCTACGAGAACGCCTTGTGCAACATCAGAAAAATAAGAGTGATGTCTAAATGCTTCTCTTTTGTGTACGTTTGATAAATGCACTTCATAAAAGGGTATATCAACACTAAGTAATGCATCTCTTAAAGCAACACTGGTATGTGTAAATGCGGCTGGGTTGATAATAATAAAATCAACCTTGCTCCAGGCTGAATGTATACACTCTATGAGTGCCTGCTCACCATTACTTTGTAGGTGTTCTAGCTCAACATCTAAATCAGCTGCTTGCTTGTTTAATGATGCAATAATATCGTCAAGTGTTTGGGAACCATAGGTCTCAGGCTCTCTTTTTCCTAACATATTTAAATTTGGTCCGTTAAGGACTAAAATCTTAAATTTAGCAGTCATTTTCTGCGAACGTTCCTTTAAAGTAGTGATTGCCGTTATTTTTAATTGTTCAAGTCATAACTTAATAGGTTCTGGCTTGAATCGCAACTTTTTATCACGTTAACCTAAGAGTATAGTGATTTCAAAGAAAATAGCAGCAAAATACTGGTCTAATCAGTATGCAGTAGAAAACTGAGGATGGGAACTATATTTGGAGCAAATTTTAGCTGGTTAGCAAGAAAGCTCTTTTAGAAAATTTCTTGCTAACTTGCTAACTTGCTAACTTGCTAACTTGCTAACTACTGTTTTAACTTTTCTAAGTGTGCAGCAAAATTATTAGCATCCATAAAACCTGTTACGCGTTCAGATGTGAGTTCTTGGCCTTGTTTGTCAAAAAATAAAATACTGGGAAGGCCAAATACATTAAAGTGTTTCATAAATAATAAAGCATCATCTGGGTCTGAAAGATCAACTTGTATTAATGTGTAGTTATTGAAAGCTTTAATAACTTTGCTATCGCTAAAGGTATAATGTTCAAATTCTTTACATGCAACACACCAATCTGCATATAAATCAATCATAACTAATTCATTTTTCTGATTTGCCAATATTATTTCTTTTTGTAACTGTTCTAATGTTGTTACTTGTTTAAATTTTGAATTTTCAGTGTTGTTTAATGTATTTAGCTGTTTATCTATTGTTAGAGACTGCTGTTTTGGCTCTAAATATATGTTTTGTAATATGCTTAATGCAGTAAATAGCATTACAAATGCGCCTAGCCATAATATTGTTTTACCTTTTTCTTGCTTCGTTTGTGTATTCCAATGATACAAATAAGTTGCAGTTGCAATCATTAAAATAGCACCTAAAGTTAAAATTATGTCATAACTCATTATGCGCTCTAATAAGATCAACGGCACAACTAACATAACAAAGCCGAATAGTGTTTTTACTTGATCCATCCAAGCACCAGCTTTTGGTAATAATTTGCCACCAGAAGTACCTAGGAGCAATAAAGGTATTCCCATGCCGATACTCAGAACATATAGCGTAATGCCACCAACTAAGTAATCTCCATTTTGCGCAACATACAATAAAACGCCTGACAGAGGCGCTGTCGTACAAGGTGATGCAATTAAACCCGATAATACACCCATTAAAAACACACCAATATAATTACCGCTTTTTTGTTGGTTACTCACTTGAGTTAAGCGTGACATCCAGCTACTTGGTAGCCTTATTTCAAACAAACCAAACATAGATAATGCAAGTACCACAAATAATAAACTAAAGGCGATTAATATATATGGGTGTTGTAAATAAGCTTGAACCTGACCACCTAATGTCGCGACTACTAACCCTAATAAAGCATACGTTACAGCCATGCCTTGTACATAAACAAACGATAGAGCAAAAGCACGTTTAGTTGAAAGGTTACCTGCTTGTCCAGCAATAAGGCTAGATAAAATAGGAAACATAGGAAAAACACAAGGTGTGAAAGCTAAGGCTAAACCTAAGAAAAAGAATAAAACTAAATTATTAATAAAATCTTGGTTTGCAAGTTTTTCTGTTAAGGAAGGTTCATTTTCAGTATTGATTTTGATTTGTGGGATATTAGTTGTTACATCTTTTGTTTTTAATTTACTTAAAGGAATTGTCAATGTTTCTGGTGGATAACACAGTCCAGCCTCTGCACACCCTTGGTAGCGTATTTTAACGATTGCGTTTTCTTTAATGTTTGAAAGATTAACAACTAAATTTAAATTATCGAAATACACCTCTGTTTTGCCAAAAAATTCATCTTCAATCCAATCACCTTTTGGTAGTAAGGGTTGTTGAATATTTGCTTCTTTTGCAATGAACTTTAGCTTTTTATTATATAAGTAATATCCAGGTGTAATTTCCCAGTTAATAAATAGCTTTTCACCTTGTTGGTCAAAGTCTAATTTGAATGCATCAGCAACAGGTAAAAACGTTTGTGCTTGTGGTGTAATTAGTTCATCAAAAATATTGTTTGCGTAACTAATTGTTGGAGATAATAAATTGATTGATAAAATCAAATATAAAAAAATTTTAAATAAAAAACGCATTAAACAGTTACCTCTTGAAGCCTTAATAAATGGATTTGATTTTTCTTTTTTAATGACCTGAATTCCAGGTTTTTTTATGATTTAGCACTATTTCATGAAATACATTCAACTAACATTAATTTTTTGCTCATTACATTATGTATGAAATATCAAACTTACAATAAACTTAAAGCAATAAAATATATGATGAATTTTTGAATGCTATGTTTATACCTTAGTTTGACGATCAAATCAGCTAAATAAGCTTAATCTTGGGTTGAATTAAGACCGTTTCACCCTCATTTATATTTCATTATCTTTTCCTTGAGGTTTTTATGTTTAAAGCATTACTCTTAATTTTTATTATTATTCCTATTATTGAAATAGCGTTATTGATCCAAGTTAGTGACATTATTGGTGGTTGGAGCACAGTTGCATTAGTCATAATCACAGCATTAATAGGCGCAAAATTGGTAAAACAACAAGGAACTGATGCACTCAAAAATGTGCAATCTCAAATGGCACAAGGGCAAATGCCAGCGCAGGATTTATTTTCAGGTTTGTGTGTCATTATTGCGGGTGTATTACTTGTAACTCCAGGCATTATGACAGATGTAATAGGCTTTATTTTACTCACTCCTGCTATTCGCAATAAAATGGCTGCAGGATTAATTAAACATGCTCATATGCGTACTTCAGCTGGTACACAAGGATTTAACTTCTCTTCTGGAGGCTTTCAACAAAATACTTTTAATTCTCATGAAAACCAAGGGAATACGTATGAAAATGAGGCTCCAAAGGAAACACCTAAAGTGCTAGAAGGTGAGTTTAAGCACAAAGATTGATTTTTTTTATTCTTTTATAGCTAATTAGCTTGGGATAAATAAAATCATCCCCATAAATATAATCAAATATTATTCAATATATTTGTTGCTGTTTTTAAAGTAGCAATATGAAATATCAACATTATTAGGAACATAAAATGAACTTACGTCCATTAAATGATCGCGTTATTGTAAAACGCTTAGAAGAAGAAACAAAATCAGCTGGCGGCATTGTATTAATGGGCTCAGCGGCAGAAAAATCGACTCGTGGTGAAATTGTTGCTATTGGTAATGGCCGTGTTTTAGATAATGGTGACCGTAAAGCATTAGAAGTAAAAATTGGCGAAACAGTTATCTTTGGTTCGTACATTGAAAAAACAGAGAAAATTGAAGATCAAGAATACTTGATCATGCGTGAAGATAACATAGTCGCAATTGTAGAATAATTTCTGCATTCATTTACTTAATTAAAATTTTATAGGAATTCAAAATGTCAGCTAAAGACGTAATTTTTTCAGGTGATGCTCGTGCAAAAATGCTTGCGGGTGTGAACATTCTTGCTAACGCAGTTAAAGTAACTCTCGGTCCTAAAGGGCGTAATGTTGTATTAGATAAATCTTTTGGTGCACCAGTGATCACAAAAGATGGTGTATCTGTTGCTAAAGAAATTGAACTTGAAGATAAGTTTGAAAATATGGGCGCTCAAATGGTTAAAGAAGTTGCTTCTAAAGCCAATGATGCTGCTGGTGATGGTACAACAACTGCGACTGTTTTAGCACAATCAATTGTAAATGAAGGTTTAAAATCAGTTGCAGCGGGTATGAACCCAATGGATCTAAAACGTGGTATTGATAAAGCTGTTGCAGCGGCAGTAGGTGAATTAAAAGCAATTTCACAACCTTGTTCTGATACTAAAGCAATTGCACAAGTTGGTACTATATCAGCTAATTCAGATACTGAAATTGGTGAAATCATTGCAAGTGCTATGGAAAAAGTAGGTAATGCATCAGGTGTTATCACTGTTGAAGATGGGCAAACTCTTGAAAATGAACTGGATGTTGTTGAAGGCATGCAGTTTGACCGTGGTTACTTATCTCCTTATTTCATTAATAATGCCGAGAAAGGTGTGGTTGAATTAGATAGCCCATTTATTTTATTAGTAGATAAAAAAGTATCAAGTATTCGTGAACTTTTACCAACACTTGAAGGTGTTGCAAAAGCAAGCAAGCCATTGCTAATTATTGCTGAAGACCTTGAAGGTGAAGCGTTAGCAACTTTAGTTGTAAATAATATGCGCGGTATCGTTAAAGTTGCAGCCGTTAAAGCGCCAGGTTTTGGTGACCGTCGTAAAGCGATGTTGCAAGACATCGCAATTTTAACGGGTGGTACTGTTATTTCTGAAGAAATCGGTCTAGAGCTTGAAAAAGCACAGATGGAAGATTTAGGTACTGCTAAGCGTGTTGTTATCTCAAAAGATGATACAACAATTATTGATGGTGCTGGCGAGCAAGAAGGAATTGCAGGCCGTGTTGCACAGATCAAAGCACAAATTGAAGAAGCGACTTCTGACTACGATAAAGAAAAATTACAAGAACGCATGGCAAAACTTGCCGGTGGTGTTGCTGTAATTAAAGTGGGTGCTGCTACTGAAATTGAAATGAAAGAGAAAAAAGATCGTGTTGAAGATGCATTACATGCAACTCGTGCGGCAGTTGAAGAAGGTGTGGTTGCCGGTGGTGGTGTTGCATTAGTACGCGTAGCAAGCAAATTACTTGCACTTAAAGGCGATAATGAAGATCAAAATCATGGTATCAAAGTTGCGCTTAGAGCAATGGAAGAGCCACTTCGTCAAATTGTATCAAATTCAGGTGATGAAGCATCTGTTGTTGTAAACAATATTAAATCAGGTGAAGGTAACTATGGTTATAACGCTTCAACTGGCGAATATAGCGATATGATTGAAATGGGAATTTTAGATCCTACTAAAGTAACGCGCTCAGCATTACAATATGCAGCATCAATTGCTGGTCTGATGATCACAACTGAAGCTATGATTGCAGATGTACCACAAGATGCGGCTGCTCCTGCAATGCCTGATATGGGTGGCATGGGTGGCATGGGTGGAATGGGCGGCATGATGTAATAGATTTTAAATCTATTACTTTAGCCCAACCATTTAAAAGAAAGCCCGAATAGCAATATTCGGGTTTTTTATTAGCTGTTTATCAATATCTAATAATACTTTTGTTATGTCTTAATTGTAGATAAAGCGAAAGTTATCTTCCAACCCAATGCCTTCAATGATACGAGGCGGACGTTCCAGCATAGATAAAAACATGAGTTTTTTGACGATGATTTATATCGAGAAGCTTTTAATCCTGAATGTGAACTAAGCCACCATTACTGTCGTTCAAGTAATTTAATTTATATGACCTTTATGTAAACATAGAAGAAGTTAGTTATTTTTTAGGACAACCGATCGTTGTCTTTGTTAATTGTTTATTCTGTAAGTTCACTATTCGTATATCGAGTTAATTAACACTTTATTACGTACTGACGTGATAAATCTAGGGTTTAAAGTTTAAATATTTGTGTTCATGTAATCATTTTAACTATATGTGATCTAGTAATATCGGGATTCTAACCCTTGAAGGAAGCCTTTCTGCTGCTCCAAAATTTCAATTAAATACTCACGGCAAACACGAACTCTAGCTGTTGAGCGCAAATCAATATGGCTCAGTATCCAAAAAGCCCAAGTAGATGGCATCATTTTTAAGTCTAGGCGGCGTAAACTTGGTTCTGAGTCACCTACATAACAAGGTAATCTAGCCAATCCGTATCCATTTCGTGCGGCCTCCATCATACTGAGAACTTCGTTTGCGCGCATAACCACACGGGCATTAGGAAAATGATCTGCAACCCATTCAGGGGTTTTATGGTCGTGTTCCCATAAAATTAGACTATCGGCTGTTCGTTTTTTGTTGAGATATTCAGTGCTGCCGTATATACCGTGACCAAGCATTGAAATTTTTCGACCCACTAAATATTCGGGAGGTTTAGGGCTTAACCGCAATGCAATATCTGCTTGCCGGCCAGACAAGTCGGCTAAACTGGTAGAACTAAGTAACTCAAGAATAATTCCAGGGTACTTTTCTGTGAAGCTGCCTAATTTTGGCGTGATGAGCCGACTGAAAACATCATAGCTTGCGGTAACTTTTAAGCTGCCACTCAATTGAGCGTCCATGCCAAATACATCTCTGTCGGCTACCTGAATAAGTTCTTCCATTGACACCGCGTGTGGATACAATCGTTCAGCCACTTGTGTCATTACATAGCCTGTGGGTAATCGATCAAACAAACGGCTGCCTAATTGTTTTTCTAACGCACTAATACGGCGCGCAACAGTTGTATGCTCTACCGACAATACACGTCCAGCGCCACTTACTGAACCCTCCCGAGCAAGCGCGAGTACATAGCGTAGGTCATTCCAATTAATACTCTCTTGCAGTGTTTTTTTTATCGGTTTTTGTTCCATAGACATAAGTATATCCTTTGTTTGTGCATAAATGCACACTTAGTGTTTATTTGCTCGTATTTACGGGTTGTTAATGCACAGATAGTATACATAACATTCCTGGTAAGCAAAGTTTTGAGACAAGTTCAGGGATCAATTAACTCACACACTTAACAGAAATAAATATTTGGAGAATTATCATGAAAGCATTTGTATACACAGAAATTCAAGCATCGGTTCCATTTGCACAAGCACCATGGAAAGATATTAACAAAGCACTTAAACAACAACCTGGAATTTTAAATAAAACGTGGTTGTCTGGTGTTGACGATTTATCGGTTGGCGGTTTTTATACGTTTGACTCCGTAGAAAACGCACAAAAATTTGTCACCGAGTACTTTCCAAGTGAAGCACGTAGCTTAGGTGTTCCACAGCGCACACTTATATTTGACGCCGTTACTGTAGAAGAAGCGAGTAAAGACATGGACTCAATTCATTTTGGCGCTAAAAACAAACAACAGCCGGGCGCTTATGTTTATACCGAAGTTCAGTTAAGCGCGTTACCTTTTGATAATGCACCATGGCGCGATATCAATCCTGTGTTAAAGCAGCAACCGGGTATTTTAGCTAAAACGTGGTTAAGTGGATTACACACAGGAACACCTGGTGGTTTATATGCGTTTGATACGATTGAGAATGCTAAAAACTTCGCTATTAATTATTTTCCGCAAGAAGCCAAGCAATTGAATGCTGCGTTCACTACCCGTGTATTTGACGCCAGTATAGTGGAAGAGGCCAGCCGCGAAATGAATTCACCATTTTACGAGTAACAGAGTTGCTTTAACGATGATGAGAGGGGAGCCCCTCTCTTTATTAACTTTACGAAGGAATAAAAATGACAACCACAACACAAGTTTATAATTCGATGACACCATCGCGCATTTTGCACACTATGTTTAGAGTGAGTGATTTAGAACAGTCGATAGCGTTTTACCAAAACGCACTGGGTATGCGCGTTTTTTCTAAGGAAACATATACAGAGGGACGATTTACATTAGTATTTATGGGATACGGTGACGCACAAACAACGCCGTCTATCGAGTTAACTTACAATTGGGATCCCAACGCCTATCAACATGGTACGCGTTATGGCCATGTTGCATTAGCTGTCGAAGATCTTTACGGATTATGTGAACGATTAACTAAACAAGGCATTACAGTACTGCGCGCGCCAGGGCAAATGAGTTTCGTTTCTGACGAAACCGGGGAAAGCGATGTAATCGCATTTATAGAAGACCCTGATGGATACAAAATTGAACTTATTCAAGCGTGAAGAAAATGGGATTTCTCTACAATTTAACTTCAAATGAGCAATCTGTAGTAAAGCACTCTGTTCCTTAGGTTTACTAAATTCGCGTCTGTTTTATAATCGGAAAACTGAGCTTAGTTTCTTTTAATGACTAGCGCCAAAACTAACCGATGAAATATTAAAATAGTTTTAATTCATGTTCACTTTCGAATTTGAACGTTTCCTTAACAGGCTTGAGTTTGGTACACAAATACCGACTATATTGTGGTATTAGTTAGCGTTCTGAGATGAACTCCCAACTACACCAATGAACTTAAACTTGCACCTCAAATGAGAAATGAAATTTAGTGAGTATTGACCTAAATATGCTCGTGGTTTCACAAAAGTTCAATGACCGATTTTGACTATAAGCCGTCCTTTGAGAAGGCTTTTAGTATCTAACGCATGTCTGATATGGTGCTATGCAGATAATGAGTAGTCACTAATTTGGGCTCTGTGTTGAAATAGGGGGTTAAACACGATGAATTGTTTATTAAATATTTTATTTCATTAAGTTTCAACTGTTTAACTGAGTTCCTTAATTGAAAGGGGTGTAAAGTGGGGTATCCCATTCTTTGTTTTTTATTTTTTAATTGATTATCAGTTGTTTAGGTTATGAGTGGGCGGCATGATGTTGCTTATGCTTGCTTAGATTGCCACTTCATCGTTGCTTTATAATTTCGTTTAATAAATACTAAACGTTGTAAATAAAACAACTCGAATTAAGCAATTTACTCTGTGCGCATACTCGCGTTCAAATGAAAGCCCGAATAGAAATATTCGGGCTTTTTGTTTCTTGAGATCTTTTTAAGATCTTTATTTTAAATTAGATCTTTGGCATGTTTCTTGTTTAATAAATAATGAAATTATAAATGACAATTTTTTAAATACGATGGAGGCATCATGCAAATAAGTAACGAATTATTAACGGACGTTAGTGCAAGCCAAGAAACCAATAAACAAATTATTGACATGTTAGGTTTAAAACATGATGGCGATATTCAGTTTCATGTTTATCAAACTCAAGTTGATGATAAAGAAATTTATTGTTGTTTATCTGGTGGTCTAGTAGAAAACAATGAAATTGTTTTTACACCTGTAGGTTTAGGTGCTTTTGAAGCATTAACAAATGTTAAGGTGACTGAAGATAATTATTATGCTGAAGAACTAAAAGTTGAAAACGGTTCAATTCAGCAACAAATAGAAGCGGTTTTTAATAAGGTACCTGCAGAATCTAAAGTATGTTTCATAGGTGATATGACAGGAACATTAAAATCATCAATTTCTAAAGTTTTCCCACTGGCTTTAAATTGATTTCTAGCTTGGTTAGCGAGTCATTTGTAATACTCGCTAACTTGCTTTTAGGATGCAGGATCTACTATACCAGCCACTGAGTTATTTTTTCTAAACCAACCTGCAATTGAATATCTAATATCATTAGTAGGTAACACTTCGTGTGCAAACCGTTCACTTTCAAAAACTATCAGTGTGCCTGCCTTTGGGGAGATCTTTTCAATTACTTCATCAGATATATCAGAATAAATGAGGAGTTCACCACCTTGCATTGGTGTGTTTAAGTAGCAAACAGTAGTAAAAATGCGATTAGATCGCCCCTTAAAAGCATCTAAGTGCTTTTTATAAAAATCCCCTATATCATATTTAGCAAAATGGCTTTCATAGTCAAATAAACCTAAATAAAAATGACGGTTAACAGCTAGGCGAATATCATTCATTAAATTAAGGTAGGTTTGTTGACTTTGATTGTTATTTTTTAACCAAAATGTTTTGTCTGTGCGGATTTTATTATCTTGTTTTAAATCTTGCTGGCGGCCAATTCCTGCCGAATGAAAATTACTCTGATTAGATAAGCAATCTTGGTATAGTTGTTCTATTAAATTTTGCGGAATGGCGTTTTCTATAACGCCATAACCTTGGTGTTGAATTTTATCAAGAATTTGATTGATTGTTTGAGGAAATACTTCATTGCTATAGCTATCCACAAGATTTTCCAAGTACGCAATTATAATGGGTCACTAATTATATTGTAATTAGCTCTGAGTTTCCTCACCAATATAACGTAATAAGTTTAAAATATCTGGGTGTGTTGTTTTATTACTCGCTACTGAGATTGATAAGTCTATGCCTCTAGATTGTTTTTCTGGTTTTATAATAATAAGTTCGGGGTTATTTTCAATTTCATTTGTATATTCAATACCTGCAAGGGCAAGATGTTTAGCATCTTTTAAATAACCGGTTATTTGTTCAAATGTACCTACTTTCATTGTGGTCAGTTTTTGCATTGATGCTGCTGTTTCTTGAAGCATTTTTTGAACTTGTAAGTTTTTTGATAAACAACCAAGTACAGAAAAGGGTGTTAATGTCTCTTTATCTATCGTTGTCTCTGAACTTAGAGCATGATTTTTATTTGCAAATAAAATAATTTGGTCGGGTAAATAAACTAAATGTTCGGTTATTGCAAAGTTATTAGGTATTTGCATTGTACTATCAATTGTAATATCGAGTTCAGAATCCGCAAGTTTGTTAGATAACGATGATCTATCTTGTTGTTGAATTTCGATTTCAATATCTGGAAATTTTTCCATAAATTTTTTACAAACAAAGGGTGTTATTTCAGCTGTGTTTTCAGTTACGCCTACAACGATTTTACTAGCGTTGTCATTTGTAAAATCACTTAATTGTGTTTTAAAATGATTGAACTGCTCTAAAGCATTCGCACAATAGGTTAAAAACAACTCCCCTGACTGTGTAATTGAAACCGATCTCGTAGATCTTGTAACTAATTCACAGTTAAGTTCTTGCTCTAATGTTTGGATGCTACGAGTAAGTGCGGAGGTACTTAAGTTACAGTGCTCTGCAGCTTGTCTGAAATGACGAAATTCTGCTAATGCTAAAAACTGTTTAAATTGTTCCAGTCTCACTTTATTTATCCTTATACACTCATTTAACGAGAGCAGACTCCTGCCGCTAATATCATTGAAAGTATGATATTTTTATATCTTAATAAAGTATGTTAGGTGATGGCAATAAAAATGGACTTAAAATGTGGAATTAATTTAAGATAACGAATAAAACGAAATAATGGTTGTTTTTTAGTCAGGAAATCTGTCTCTTATGGCAAGAAATAGGTCAAGTTCATTTAAAAATATATCAATAAGGTGAGGGTCAAAATGCTTTCCTCGTTCTTCTTTTAATAATTTGATTATTTTTTCAAGTGGCCAAGCCTTTTTGTAACAACGATCGCTCCCTAATGCATCAAATACATCAGCAAGTGCTGTGATCCGCCCTGAAATATCAATATCTTTTTCTTTTAAGCCTTGAGGATAACCTGAGCCATTCCATTTTTCATGATGTTGATGGGCAAGTATTGCGCCTTGTTGCAAAATTTCGTTGGTTGAATTTTTAAGTATATCGAACCCCTGTTGAGCATGAGATTGCATTATTTCCCATTCTTGTGGTGTATGTTTTCCGGGCTTATTTAAAATGACATCTGGAATGCCAATTTTACCAATATCATGCAATGGTGAAGCGAACTTTATTATTTCTGCCTGATAAGGAGTTAAGCCAGATTTTATCGCTAAAACATAACTGTAGTTTGCGACGCGTTTTACATGGCTACCAGTTTCTTTACTACGTTTTTCAATTGCTTCCCCTAAAATATAGGATAATTCTTTTTGAGACTCTCTTACTACTTCACGTAAACACAAATTATCGTAGGCAAGTGCAATATTATTAGAGAAAAACTCTAATAACTGATGGTCTGAATCTTGTAATTTTGATGACTTGCTCACATATAACATGGTTTCTAAACCATCTTTAGTCGGAAAATAACCTACAAACTCGTTATCATTTTTTATGGATACCTTTTTATTATGAGCGTTAACAAATAGATCTCTTATCTTATTTGGTACTTTTGCGTTTTCATTTTCGTCTACATCTCCTGTGGCCGCTAATAGTTGAAAGTCCCCCGCAGACTTAAATTGAGAATTGACGGCTGCTGCACAATAAATTTCATTATCATCAAGTCCCATCACTTCTGATACATGTCCTAAAATAGTTGAAGCAAATTGATTAACTGTATCGCACTCAAGAAAGTGTGCAGAAGCATCTATGATTTTTTCTAGGCTGCGCTTATGTTTTTCAATAATTAGAATATCACGATAGGCTCTAAGCGCTGAATATAACAATGTTTTAAGTTTTATAGCCGTTAGTTCAGTTTTATTTTTATAGTCATTAATATCGTAGTCACGGATCACTGATTCTTCAGGGGCTTCACCTGGTTGCCCTGTTCTTAATACTAAACGTACGTCATGGTTTTTTGCATCTTCACGTATATATTTTACTAAATCTAAGCCTGCATGGGTGGTTTCCATAACAACATCAATCAAGCACACCGCAATATTATTTAACTGAGAAATTTTTTCTTTTGCTTCTTTTGCAGAATAAGCATGATGAAAATGTAATTGCTTGCCTTCAAAATGAAAGCCAGACAATACAAGTTTAGTGACTTGATGAATATCGTCTTCATCATCTACAACTAAAATATCCCATTCATCTAGAGGTTCAGGTGATGGGATATGGGTTTCTTGAATATCATTAGCGAATAAAAAATCTGTCACAGAATCAAGATCCTCTTCTACTTTAGTTTAAGCGTAGTATAGAGATAATTTAAAGAAAAATAATTTTTCCAAAATCTGTAATTGTTTTTGTTATTAAATGTTAATTAGGTTTTCATATTCACTAAATGAGGGGGATCGGCTAAACTGTTATAAATATTTACCCTCAGGTGACTGTTGGGTATATTAGCCTTTGTAAAATAAATAAATAATAGAGCAAATACTAATAATAAAAAATGCTCAAAGGGGATAAAAATGGGTGAATTTCAAACTAAGCCGTTGCATGAATTGTTACAAGCTTTTAGTGCAACCTCGGCCGTTGATTTTTTTCAGCCTATGGCACAAAAATTAGAACAAGCACCTCAAGAAGCAAAAGAAGCGCTCTTTGAAGAAATATCAACTAAACATCCTTACATAGCGCAGAGCTCTGCGCAGCTAATTGATTTAATTGCGCCTCAGTTACAAGGCTTTATGCTTATTGCATGCCAACAAGCACTTGAAAAAGGGCATCAGGCTGCAATGGTTCAACAGCAATCAGATGAAGATGAACAGTTAAACGAATCGAATGAAGCTTTATCAAAATTAACTAAAAAGTATGCAGCACAAGCTAAAGAATTATTAGCTTCTGAGCAGTTAAATGTAAAGCAAGCAGAGCAAGTTAAAATATTAAAGAAAGAAACTGAGTCATATCAGCAGCAGCAAAATCAATTAAAAACACAATTAGGTCAGTTAACATCTAACTCTAAAGAGTCATCACTTGTAGAGGAACAGTTGCAAAAACAACTTGATGAAGCAAAAGAAGAAATCAAAGAATTTGAACTTCATGTAGAGCAAATAGATCATGCTTTAGTGAAACAAAAAGAACATAACGAATTGCAGTCAACAAAATTAAAACAATTGATTACCCAACGAAGTGAAGAAAGTTTAAATGTAGATGAAAAAGTTAAACAACTAAATTCACAGCATTCGGATGAATTAAGCCTATTAAAAAATGAAAATAATGAATTAAATACCAATAATGAACAAAAAGATTTACTGATTAGTAAGCAAAATAAAAAATTAGTGCAATTAAATGAGTCTATTTTAAGTTCTGAAAAGTCAAATGAAGAAAAAAGTTTAGTTATTGAAAGGTTGCAAACCTTGGGCGAAACACTTACAGCAGGTGAAGGTAAATTTAAGCAAGAACAAAAACAACTTACTGAAGACTTGCAACTAGCTAAACAAGAATTAGAAAAAACTGAAAAAGCTTTAATTGAAATAAATGAAGCAAACTCTTTAATAAAATCTAATAATAAAGAATATGAAGAAAAGAATAACCTTTTAACTGATAGCTTATCTGAATTAGAAAAAACTTCGCAAAAAGTACATGCTGATTTTGATAAGTTACAAGAAGAAAATAAAGTATTAAAAGAAAAGGCTGAACAATCTAATAGTAAAAATGAAGGTCGTTTTAATGACTTGAAAAAAGACTTAAGAGCAGAAACAAAGCGTTTAGAAATCTGTCTGCAAGAAGCCCAAGATAAAATTGTATTATTAGAACAAGACAAAAATGACTTTATTGAAAAAACAAAACTTTTAGAAGCACAAGAAATTGAGTATAAAGAAGAGCTTTCACAAAACAAAATAAAGTTAGACGAGCAGGATAATGAACTTAACTTTACTAAAGGCCGAAATTCAAGCTTGCAATCCAGACAAGAAACGGAAATTCATCAAGCAAGAACAGCATATGAAACTTTGAGAACTGAAAACCTTGCTCATATTCAAGCGATTGAAGACTTAGAGGCTAAAGTGATGGAATTTAAGTTAAAATTTGAATATGCACAGAAGCAACTTGCAAGTTAATGACTTCATTACTTGATTGGATCGAAGTTTATTCAGCCCAAGATTGCATTGAAGCAAATATGTTAAAAGGGTTGCTCGAATTAGATTCAATCAAGGTTCAATTAAAAGGGGAAGCGCTAGGAGGGGCACTTGGTGAAATTCCTTTTGATCAAATACAAGTAAAAATATGTGTTCCTCAGATTAAACAGCGCCAAGCTGAAAAAATATTGTTAGAATATCAATCTAAACACTTGGTTGTGTGTGACTGGAAATGTCAAAACTGTAATGAATATAATGGTTGCGGTTTTGAAATTTGTTGGTCCTGCCTAAAACCTAAATAATGCCTGTATTTTTTAAGCTGTTATATCAATTAAATGATGGAAATAAATGAATAAACCAAATAACTTTCAGCGTGTTCGTGAATTGAACTATATGCAAAAAGCTGTATTAGCTGCCTCACTTTTAGAGAGAATGTTGCCAAACTACGCTCTTTTTAGTGATGCTACCGAGTTTGGTGATGCAACAATTTTTAGAAATGCTCTTAATTCTATTTGGGAGAAGTTAGTTTTCCCTAAGAGTAAAATTTCTTTAGAAAAACTAGTTGATAAAATTGAGCCTATAGTACCTGAAATTGATGATTTTGATATGTTTGGTGTCTACCCAGCAATAGATACCTCAACAGCTTTACTGAGCATGTTAAATGGCATGATGATTGAGGATGAACTTGAGTTTGTTAATATTAGTAAAATTTCTCAAGCTTCAGTTGCAAAATTAATCGAATATCAATTGGGTTCTCAAGAGCTAAGTGCAAATAATGAAGCGATTAGAGCGCACCCCCTTATGAAATATGAAATTGAAATTTTATCTGAATTGATTGATTATGTTGAAAATATGGGGCGTATTAATTCTGATTCAATTAAAGGCTTAAAACTTAAAGCGCTTGAAGATGGACAGACAAATATAGGCATTGAAATTTAACACTTTATCTTATTTTAAAATGCGTAGGTTTCGTCTCTAAATTAAAAAGGGGTCGGAGTACTTTAAATTAAAGTACTCCGACCCCTTTTTAATTGGATTTAAGTCATAGTAACAAACTCTTCAGAGCCAGTTGGGTGTATGGCTACAACAGAGTCAAAATCTGCTTTGGTTGCGCCCATTTTCATCGCAACAGCAAACCCTTGGATCATCTCATCAACTGAAAAACCGATACCATGCAGGCCTACAACTTTTTCATTTTCACCAATACATACTAGTTTCATTTTACATTCTTGGCGATGTTGTGTTACAGCTGTGTACATAGCTGCAAAGCCTGAGCTATATACTTTTACTTGTTCGGCTCCAAATTTTTCAATGGCTTGTGCTTCAGTTAATCCTATCGTGCCTATTGGCGGATGGCTAAATACAACAGTAGGTATTAAGCTATAGTCCATTTTTGCATCAGGTAATTCTGGATTAAATAAACGTTCTGATAATAATCGTCCAGCTTTCACTGCAACGGGTGTGAGCTCTACACCGCCTTCCATAATATCGCCTACAGCATAAATATTTTTTGCTGTAGTATTTTGATATTCGTCTACTTTTACGAAGCCACGTTCATTTAAAGTAACATCGGTGGCTTCAATATTAATTTTATCTGTACTTGGCTCGCGACCAATAGCCCAAATAAGAGTATCTACATTATGTGTTTCACCATTTTCTAAATGTAATGTAATGCTTCCATCATTTTCTTTTGTTACTTTAGAAGGGGTTGCATTAGTATGCAATTCAGGGCCTTCTTTTGCCATAATATCAGTTAATGTTTCAACTATGAGTGGCTCAAAAGTACGAAGCGGGGCATGTTTGCGTACAAATAAATGAGTTTCACTACCTAGACCTTGCAATACACCAGCTAACTCTACTGCAATATAACCTGCGCCAATTACAGCTACACGTTTAGGTAATGCCGCTAATTGAAAAAAGCCATTTGAGTCGATACCATGCTCTGCTCCTGGAATGTTAGGTATGCTTGGTCGCCCACCTACAGCAATTAAAATATGGTCAGCAGTATAGTGTTCTCCATTTACTTCCAGTGTTTTATTATCTATAAATTTCGCAAATCCTTTGATGACAGTAACACCATTGTTAGCTAAATATTTATCATATCCTTGATGAATACGGCCGATATAAGCCTCCCTGCTTTCAACTAATTTAGCCCAATTAAACTCTTTTATTTCAACATCAAAACCATAATCTGGTGCATAAAGTTTAATTGCATCACGTACTTGTGAACCATGCCACATAACCTTTTTAGGTACGCAGCCTACATTTACACATGTACCACCCATGTGTTGTGCTTCAATTACAGCGACTTTAGCGCCCCGCATTGCTGCACGATTTGCCGATGCGATACCGCCACTACCACCGCCAATAGTAATATAGTCAAAATGTTGGGCCATGATGGTTCCTTAAATAAAAATAGATGAGGTAGCAGTTTATTTCGCTACTTTGGAATATACAAGATAGGTGTATTGTGGATTATCTTTCAAGATAATAGCAATCTTTAAGCTTGCAATTTATTTAGATTGCCCCAATCTATTTTTATAATCAAAGAGAAATTAAAGAAATAATATGATAAACAACCCGCTAATTGGTCTTGAAGGACTTCCACCATTTTCAGAAATAAAACCTGAACATATAGTGCCAGCTTTAAAAGAAGGTATTAAATTATGTCGAGAAAAAATTGATGAGGTATTAGATAATGGAAATTATACTTGGGATAACTTTATTGCACCGTTAGAAGAGGTTGATGATAAATTATCTCGATTATGGTCTCCTGTTTCTCATATGCATTCAGTGGTAAATTCAGAGGAGCTTAGAGCTGCCTATGATGAATGTTTGCCGCTTATTTCTGAATACTCTACTTATGTCGGTCAGCATCAAGGGCTATATAAAGCATATCAAGCAATAAATGACTCTGAAATTTTTATGACATTATCAACAGCACAACAAAAAGTGATTACGAATGCTTTACGTGATTTTAAGTTGTCGGGTATTTCTTTAAGTGAAGAAAAACAAGAGCGTTATGCACAAATAAGTACTAAATTATCTGAACTTGCAGCTAAGTTTGGCAATAATGTGATGGATGCCACCCGTGCTTGGCAAAAAAATATTACAGATAAAAGCTTATTAGCAGGTTTACCTGAGTCGGCTATAGCGCTTGCTGAACAAACGGCAAAAAGTAAAGAGCTAGATGGATGGTTATTTACACTCGATTTTCCATCATACTTACCAGTAATGACTTATGCTGATGATCAGGCACTTCGTCAAGAAGTGTATACTGCTTTTGCAACACGTGCATCTGAACAAGGACCAGATCATGGCAAGTTTGATAACTCTGAAATAATGGCGGAAGAATTAAACCTGCGCCATGAGTTAGCTCAGTTACTTGATTTTGATAATTATGCAGAACATTCTCTTGCAACTAAAATGGCTGAATCAACGGAACAAGTATTTAGCTTTTTACATGATTTGGCTAAACGTTCAAAAGGCCAAGCTTTAAATGAATTGGCAGAGCTTGAGTTATTTGCAAAAGAGCAGCATGGCATTGAGAAATTAAATGCCTGGGATTTGTCGTACTATGCAGAAAAACTTAAACAAGAAAAGTATGCTATATCAGATGAAGTACTGCGTCCTTATTTTCCTGAAAACCGTGTTTTATCAGGTTTATTTGCAACGGTTAAACGCCTGTTTTCAATTGATGTAAAAGAAATTAAAGGCGTTAATACTTGGCATAAAGATGTACGTTTTTTTGAAATATTCGATGTTAATGGTGAAAAACGAGGTTCGTTTTATTTAGACTTATATGCACGTGAACATAAACGTGGTGGTGCCTGGATGGACGACTGTATGGGGCGTAAACCTAGATTAGATGGTTCTATTCAGCTCCCTGTAGCTTATTTAGTATGTAATTTTAACCGTCCAGTAGGGGATAAACCTGCTTTATTTACTCATAATGAAGTAACAACTTTGTTCCATGAGTTTGGTCATGGTTTACATCATATGCTTACACAAGTTGAAGCGGGCTCTGTCGCAGGTATAAATGGTGTTGCTTGGGATGCAGTAGAATTACCGAGTCAATTTTTAGAAAACTGGTGTTATGAAGAAGAAGCTCTGGCTTTTATTTCAGGTCACTATGAAACAAACGACGCTTTGCCAAAAGATTTATTAGATAAATTATTAGCGGCTAAAAACTTTCAGTCAGCTATGGTAATGCTACGCCAAATTGAATTTTCATTATTCGATTTTCATATTCATGCAGATTATAACCCAGAAAAAGAATGTGAAATTCAACAAATATTAAATAAAGTACGTTTAGAAACATCAGTCATAAAGGCCCCTGAGTTTAATCGTTTTCAACATGGTTTCAGCCATATTTTTGCAGGTGGCTATAGTGCTGGCTATTACTCTTATAAATGGGCTGAAGTATTATCAGCAGATGCGTTTTCTCGATTTGAAGAGGAAGGTGTTTTTAATTCTGAGACAGGTAAGTCATTTATGGAGAATATCTTAGAAATGGGGGGTTCTAAAGAACCCATGGAGCTATTTAAAACCTTTAGAGGACGAGAGCCTCAAGTTGATGCTTTATTAAGGCATAGTGGTATTATGGCTTGATTTAAAATAAACAAAATGTTTAAGCACCTTCATGGTGCTTTTTTTGTGTCTGATTTTATTTAATTCATAGATATTCATTTGAATAAGTTAGCAATTTACATAAAGGCAACTATGCTTTTTATACTTATTTAAAAAATGGTATGCGCTACAAAAAGGGAAAGTGTGTATGTCAAAGGTGATATTGGCAATTGATGATGATAAATTTATTCATCATATAGTTGAACAGAGTTTAAAAACATTTTGTAAAGTGATCCATGCTAATAACGGTGAAGAAGGGATCCGAAGCGCAATTAAAAACAACCCAGATATAATTCTACTTGATGTTGAAATGCCAGGCATGAATGGTTATGAAGTGTGTGAACTATTAAAAAAAGATAGTTCAACTTCAGGTATTCCCGTTATGTTCTTATCCGCTAAGTCAGCTTTAGCTGAACGTGTAAAGGGTTATAATTCCGGTGGCAATGATTATATAGTCAAGCCATTTGAAGCTCAGGAGTTACAAGCCAGAATAGATGTTTTATATCAATACAGGCAAGAGTCTAATGCATTAAAAGGAGATGTAGCGCAAGCGCAAAACACAGCCGAAATAGCCATGACAGACTCTGGTGATATGGGTCGGGTAATGCGTTATGTTGGGCAAACATATCATACCCATAATTTAGATGCTTTATCAGAATACTTTTTAGAGTTCTTTACACCATTGAGCTTAAATGTTGTGGTTGTATATTGGTATAGAGGAGAGGCTAAATATTATAGTAATCAAGGCGCTGTGTGTCCGTTAGAGCAAGAGTTACTAGAAAAATGCAGTGATGGCGAGCGTTTCATCGATTTTGGTGCGCGCACTATTATCAACTACCCCCATGTATCCTTGTTGGTGAAAAATATGCCTCTCTCGGATGCGGCATTATATGGCAGGTATAAAGATTTATTTCCTCACATACTAGAAGCGACGAATGCAAAAGTACAAGCTATGGAAGTAAATGATTTAGTATTAGAGCAAGCTAATGAAATAACAGAAACTTTCACTCAGGTTGATAATACGCTTAGAAAACAAATTGATGACTTATATCATCATACAAAAATTTCGGTTTCGCTAGTAGACACGCTTTACAAAAACTTTATGAGTACAATTCCTGAACTCGGACTGACTTCGGATCAAGAGAATTATGTTTTAGATTCGGTTGAAAATACGGTAAAAGAATTAGAGCGACATCTAAATATAAATGAAGGAATACGAACTGCTTTTGATGATGTGATCGGATATATGGAGCATATTATGCAGCAAAGAGAGTCATTGTTAGAAAAGCTAACTGAGCAACAAAAAAATTCGGTGGCTAATGAAATCACTTCACAAACCGATATTGAATTGTTTTAAGCTGAATATTTAATTCTCAGTTGTTTGGGTAAAATCAAGTTGATATAATTATAACTTGCTACCCAATGAGAATCCTTTCTTGAATATCAAAACTAATCTGAGTGAAAAACAACAGTACTTATCTATTATTGAAGAAAAGTTTAATCTAACGAGTTGGCTCAATTCAAAGCATGAATTTTCTCTTATTTATGATGAGCTTGGTTTAGGTTTATTTAAAACAGATGAAAAAAAGCTAGGCCCCATTCGTGTTGATTTTATAACAGGTGCTGCAGCACACAGGCGAAAATTTGGTGGCGGTAAAGGGCAGGCAATCGCAAAGGCTATTGGGCTTAAAAAAGGGGTCATCCCAAGTGTATTAGATGGTACTGCAGGACTTGGACGAGATGCTTTTGTTTTGGCTGCTTTAGGCTGTAAAGTGACATTGTTTGAGCGACATCCTGTAGTAGCTGCTTTATTGTATGATGGTTTACAGCGTGCTTATCAAGATGTTGAAATAGGGTCTTGGATGCAAGAAAATATGCAAATGGTATTTGGTAGTAGTCATGATTTATTATCAATAACAGATATAAAACCAGATGTTGTTTATTTAGATCCTATGTTCCCTCATAAAGAAAAATCAGCTTTAGTTAAAAAAGAAATGCGTGTTTTTCAATCTTTGGTTGGTGCTGATTTAGATGCTGATAATTTATTACCAGATGCACTTACTTTAGCAACAAAAAGAGTTGTAATTAAACGACCTGATTATGCACCATTTTTGAATGATAAAACCCCATCAATGAAAATTGAAACAAAAAAGAACCGATTTGATGTCTATGTTTTAGCTGCAATGGTAACAAGCAATTAATATTCTGTAGTTGTCATTATTTTGTAATGCGCATGACATAAAGCTGTAATGTTTAGGTCATACCCTTGCGTGCAAATGATGTAAGGAATATGAATAATGCGAGTATCATCTTTTACACGTTTATTGGCTATATTATTATCGTGTGCAAGTTTAATTTTAGCAGTTACTTTATTTTGGGCGAGTCAAACTTTTTTCTCGTTAGAAACGCAAGAAGATGATTATAATAATCTGAAAAATAAGATATTAGTTGAACTTTCAGCTAATATAGAAGATTACCTCAGTTCAGGCGATAGTGTAGCTTTAAATCATGCTAGTCAACTAATCAAAGGCTTGCAGCAAGACCAACTCAATACTCTACCTGAAAATGTACATAAGGAGTTAGCTGATCATTTAGATAAATTGATGCAAGGTATTACAGGAAAGTACCGCGCTTTAGGAAAATTATCAGGCAATGAAAATGCGTTATTAGATAATGCAATACGTCAGATGTCTGGATCAGCCGTGTCATTAATTCATTACGCACAAAAATCAAAAGATGATCAAGAGTGGCTTGCTTCACAATATATTGTATTAGGAAGTGATTATTTAAGTCAGGTACTTTTATTATCTCAATCTACTTATTCTTTATCTGCAAATTATTCAAGAGAAAAAGAAAATCAAATTTCAGAATATTTAACGAAATTGAATCTATTATCTGAAGAAATAGCGCAAGTACCAAACTTGGGTCTGTTTGAAATTGTTGATGAGGATGAGTTTTTATTGACGGATGAAGAGCCAGAAGATTTAGCAGAAGAGATAAAAGCAGACTTAACAAGTTGGCCAAAACGTTACCCAAAAGAATTAGGTAATACAATAATCCAGTCAAAAGAAAGGTTGGAAGGTGTTGCTCAGTTACGCCAAGAAATTTCTGAATTAATAAATATCGTATTAGATGCTGAAATTAGCTTAGGTATTCATCAAAATGAAATCCAAAAAAATATTTTAATCGTATTTTCAATAAGCATAAGCGGGTTGTTTTTATTGGCCGGTATTGTTTATTGGACGCAGCTAAAGCAGGTTCTTAAACCTTTAATATCACTACGAGATGCATTTAAAGATTTAATTGAAAGTAATGATTTAAAAGCAATAGATAACTTAGTTAAACACACCGAAGTGGGTGAAATTGCAAGCTATTTTAATTTGCTAATACAAAGGCAGCGTGAGCAAGCAAATGCAAAAGAACAGATGCTAAATGTCATCAATGAGTTTATGCAGGAAATGAGTCATAACTTAGAAAATATCACTGGGCACTCAAGTAAAACTACGAATCATGTAGATGAGAATGAAGTGTTATTAGAGGACATCAAAAAAATAGGTGAGCAAGTGAGTGCCGTAAATGTGCAAGTAGAAGGTAATGCACAAAGCACTTTTGTTGCCATGGATAAAAGCTTAGATTATTCGCAATCTATGCTAAATGCCAGTTCAACAACACAGCAAAGAGTTGAGCAGGGCTTACATAGCTTAAATGAGTTGCTTAAAGGTGTGTCGGATGTATATCAAGTTGTTGATGTTATTCAGACAATTGCAGAGCAAACTAATTTATTAGCTTTAAATGCTGCAATTGAATCTGCCAGAGCTGGGGTACATGGTCGAGGATTTGCCGTTGTGGCAGATGAAGTGAGAAAGTTAGCACAAAAAACACAGTCTTCTCTTGGAGATATCAAATCACAACTAGATTTGCTAACCAAAAGTTCTGATCAAGTTTCTATACAAATTGCAGCTTTATCAGATGATTCTCAAATTCAAACTAATAATGCCCAACAATTAAAATCAAATTCAGAACAAGTGGCCAAAAATGCGCAGGATGCAAGTCAGGTTGCAAAAGAGGCGCGCCAATTTGCACAAGAACAGCACGGGTTATTAGAAAACTTTTCAAACTCTATGTTGCAAATGAAACAACAAGTTGGTGACTCTGATAAGCTAGTAAGTCATATTTATCAAAGTTTACAAGAACAAATGCAAAGTGTACGCAATAGTCTTGGTTTGTGTTAGGTTTGTTTTTTGTAATATAGATAACATTTAAGGATTAGACATGATAAAAGTTGGCGATGCACTACCTCATTTAACTTTTAATTTATTAACGCAAGAAGGTATGAGCAATCCTTCAACATCAGATTTATTTGCTAATAAAAAGGTTGTGCTATTTGCTGTGCCTGGGGCTTTTACGCCGACATGTTCGGCCTCACATTTACCAGGCTATATTACTTTAGCAGATCAATTTTTTAATAAAGGCATCGATAGCATTATTTGTTTATCGGTCAACGATGCTTTTGTGATGAAAGCGTGGGGAGAAACTCAAAATGCAGAGCATATTACTATGTTGGCTGATGGTGATGCTGCTTTTACCAAAGCGCTAGGACTTGACAAAGAAACCGGTGTATTTGGTGGCATACGCTCTAAACGTTACGCTATGTTAGTTGAAAATGAGGTTGTATCTATATTGAATATAGAAGAAGAAAAACAGTTTGAACAAAGTAAAGCTGAAGTATTACTAACACTCGTTTAATTTTTTAAAATAAAAAAGGCCGACAAGTCGGCCTTTGAATTAACAATTGAAATGATTATTTAGCTGTTAAACTCACGCCTGAAAAAGTTGAGTAGGCATATAAACTGAAGTACCAAGTTCCTGCGTTCGGGTTATTAATTTTACATGTTTCAGTACTATCAGGCTCTGTTGATTTACAGTTAAAGCTAGTTTCTGTTGCATAACTACCTTCTTTAACATATAAATCCATATCTCCAGTTCCACCAGATGTTGATACTGTAAATGATGAGACACCTGCTGGTACATTAACAGCAATGTCAAGCCACTGTCCTTTACTTGCTGATAGGTTTGTTTTGGAAACATCAATACCACCAGTAGGAGGTGTTGTACCTTTCGCTTTTAACACTGCAGCTTCGGCATCAACCAGACCTTCTCCACATTGTGAACATGATGAAGATGCACGTGCTGTTGTTTTTAAAATACTTTCGATTTCATCAGGAGTTGCGCTTGGCTTTGCTTGCTTAATTAACGCTGCTACACCGGCAATATGAGGAGCCGCCATTGATGTACCATCCATGTAAGACATTTTATCTGAACCTGGGCTAGTACTACCCGTATTATGAGTCGATAAAATACCTGAGCTTGTGCCAAAACTTCTTTGATCACCGCCTGGAGCTGCAACATCAATTGAACTACCATAGTTAGAGTAACTTGTACGAGCACCTGTTGGGCCTGTAGCTGCAACGTTAACTACACCACTACAGTTACCAGGGTTAAAACCACTTGCATTTTTACCATCATTACCTGAAGCCACAACAACGACTGCACCGTTATTACGAGCAGTATTAATCGCAGTTTGAGTTGCTGAACTACATGCACCTTCACCACCTAAGCTCATATTGATTACTGATGCAGGATTTGGATTGCTAGGTACGCCAGATACAGAGCCGCCTGAAGCCCAAACAATTGCATCAGCGATATCAGAAGTTAAACCACCACATTTACCTAAAACACGAACTGGAACAACTTTAGCATCATAAGCAACACCAACACCACCTTGACCGTTACCAGCTACAGCTGCAACTGTACCTGCAACATGAGTACCATGCCAACTTGAACTGCGATCAGAGCTTGGGTAAGGGTTGCCGTTTGCATCATTACCACATTCGCCGCGAGTTATTGCATCACCTGGATCTCTTGCGTCAGAATCACGGCCACCGGTACCATCATTTTCAACAAGTGTATGTGAAATCATATCGTAGCCACCTACAATATTCCCAACTAAATCACTATGTGGACGATAACCTGTATCAAGTACGGCAACCGTAACACCAGCGCCTGTTGCGTTATCCCAAGCTTTAGGTAAATTTAAACCATTCGCTGAGTTAGCATAATGCCATTGAGAACTAAAGCTAGGATCGCTTGGAGTGGCGTAGTGTTGCAGCATTTGATCTAATTCAATTGATTCTACGTTGCCAGATAAAGCCATATCTTGCATGTAAATTTGCGCTTCAACAGCGGTCATTTTTTTATTTACACTAATTACATGGTGATTTTGAAGCGCCATAGAACGCATGTACTTTGTTTCAAGATTGCTTTTGTTTTTGAAATTATTAGCAAAGTTTTTTGCACTTGCTTGCATCTCTTCCGCAGAAGTATTCATCAAAGTACCAACTTGATGTGTATTCATTTTATATTTAATAATGAATTGTGTTTGGCCTAAATTTTGGCCCGCAAGTTTGATTTGTGTTTGATTTAAATCAATTGTTGCGGCATTTGCATGAGTTGCTGCGATTACTGCAGGTATTGCAATTGCGAGTAGCTGTTTTTTGAAATTGTTTCTCATTTTATCACCCTGGATTTATTATTATTTTAAATATGTAAACAATGAAATGTTTTTATTTCAATGTTGGGTACGAAATGTAAACAAAAAGTTATAGTTAGTGTACCGGTTTTTTGTTATTAGATAGAACTAAAAGTTATATGAAGTCCTTATTTAGAATAAATTCAAGTTTTATATAGAAAAAAACTGACTTTATTGATTTTTATCTTTAATTACAGAACAATACGGGTTCACAATATTTAGGAGTATATTTATGTTAACACCCGCTATGGTTGAGAAATTAAATGAACAAATTAATTTGGAGTTTTATTCGTCCAATTTATATTTGCAAATGAGTGCATGGTGTGAAGATAAAGGTTTTGAAGGTGCTGCTGAATTTTTACGTAAACACGCCATTGAAGAAATGGAGCATATGAATCGTTTATTTACTTATGTAAGTGAAACGGGGGCTATGCCTATTTTAGGTTGCATTGAAGCACCACCCCATGAGTTTGAATCTTTAAGCCAAATATTTACTGCAACTTATGATCATGAATGTTTGATCACTCATAAAATAAATGAACTAACGCATGTGGCGTTTAGTGCGCATGATTATTCAACGTTTAATTTTTTACAATGGTATGTTGCTGAACAACACGAAGAAGAAAAGTTATTTAAAGGTATTATTGATAAAATTCAGCTAGTTGGTGAAGATGGTAAAGCATTATTTTGGATCGATAAAGATTTAGCTGAATTGGCTAAAACGGGTGCAACTTCGATTATGGCTCCAGGTGCTTAATTAAAGAAATAAAAAAGATGTGCCATGCACATCTTTTTTACAGTAGCTTTTGTTTAATAGATTAAGCGAATACTTTTTCAAGTGGTGGTACAACTTGTTTTTTACGGCTTAATACACCTTCTAGCCACACTTTAGCATCTGTGGTTTTAGCAAAAGCTTGTTCAATGATAGCTAAATCATCGCTGTTTACTAATAATTCTGAGCCTTCTTTCATAATATCTGTTAATAATAACAATACACTATGCTGACCTTCTTCTTTTCTTAATTTAGCGATATCAGCTTCTAAATCAGGCTTCATTTGATCAAAAATTGCTAAATCAATCACTTCTAATTGGCCAATACCAATTTTAGTACCATTCATATTAAAGTTTTTGAAATCACGCATTACTAAATCGCGCATAGGTGTATTTAATACTGCAGATTTAACTTTGAACATTTCCATGCCAAGGGCTTTAAAATCTTCAATGCCAGCAATTTCAGCTAAGATTTCAACACAGCGTATATCGGCTGTTGTACATGTAGGAGACTTAAAAATAACAGTATCGCTTAAAATTGCACACATCATCATGCCTGCAATATTCTTAGGGATTTCTACATTATGAAAGTCATACATCATTTTAATTACGGTATTGCTACAACCAACAGGACGGATCCAGCATTCTAGTGGCGTATCAGATGTTAAGTCGCCTAATTTATGATGATCTACTATACCTAGTATTGTTGCTTGTGCTATATCGTCTGGTGCCAATGCAATGTCAGAATGGTCAACTATATAAAGGCTTTCACCCGCATAATTCATTTTTAGCATAGGTGCTTCAAAACCAAATTTATCTAAAATAAACTGTGTTTCAGGAGAAGGTTCACCTAAACGTGCTGGTAAGGTTTCTTCGCCTATTTGGTTTTTTAAGTAAGAAAGCGCAATAGCGCCTACAATCGAATCTGAATCGGGTACTTTGTGTCCCACTACATAAGCTGGCATAAATCTGGCTCCAAAAAATTTTTGCCTATTCTAACAAAACTAATTTTATATTGTAATTATAGCCTGTGTAGATCAGCGGGATGTTTACTTAAATTACCAAGGAATTTTTAAGGTATTGTTAGTTTACTTTTAAATAAAACTTAAGTGAAAAATTTTCAATAATGAAATGACCAAATAACTTTGTTTCTAGTCTCACAAAGATTGTGATTTTTTTGTTACTGGCTTAAAATACGCCGCTTCAAATTGATGGTTATCCTTTCGGAGAGACAATGAGCACTTATAAAGTTTTAGACGTTAATGATGATTTACCTATTCGTACACAGGGTGATGTTCACAGTGGTAAAGTTCGTTCAGTTTATTGGTTAACACCAGAAGATAGTGCTCGTTTAATTGAAGAGAAGTCTTACGGTATTCCAACAGATACGCCGTTAGCAATTATGATTATTTCTGATCGCATTTCTGCATTTGATTGTATTTGGCAAGGTGAAAATGGCTTAAATGGTGTACCAGGAAAAGGTATTGCACTTAATAGTGTTGCAGCTCATTGGTTTAAATTATTTGATGAAGCGGGCCTTGCAGGCAATCATATTATTGATATTCCTCACCCTTATATTTGGATAGTACGTAAAGCTAAGCCTGTGATGGTTGAAGCAATTGCTCGTCAGTATATTACTGGTAGCATGTGGCGCGACTACTCTAAAGGTGTAAGAGATTTTTGTGGTAACCAATTAGCTGAAGGTTTAGTCTCTAATCAGAAATTAGATGATGTTTTAATCACCCCTTCAACAAAAGGTATTATTACAGGTGTCGCTGAAGTTCCTGAAGTTGATGATGTAAATATTACGCGTAAAAACATTGAAGATAACCTAGATGTTTTCAACTTTAAATCATTAGATGATGTTACTAAATATGAAAAGCTCTTAACTGAAGGCTTTAAGTTAATTACAGATGAACTGGCTAAATTAGATCAAGTTTTTGTTGATACAAAATTTGAGTTTGGTTATGTAACAGAAACTGATGGTACTGAACAGCTTATTTATATTGACGAAGTAGGAACTCCTGATTCTTCTCGTATCTGGGATGGGCCTGCTTTACGTGATGGTAAAGTAATTGAAAATTCTAAAGAAGGTTTCCGTCAGTTATTGATTAACAATGTTCCTGATAGTGATGTATTGTTAAATAAAGATCGCATGGATGAGCGCTCTGAGTTGGCAAAAGGTTATAAATTACCAGTTGAAGTCATGATGAGTGTTTCGGATACTTATACAGGTATCGCAAGCAAGATCATAGGGAAAGAGGTTGTGATCCCACAAGATCCCCGTGCTGAAGTGATCGAGTTGTTAGATAAAGAATATGGCTTAATTGTTAAATGATTTTAAAAATTTAAGTGAATAAGGCTTCTATTTTGAAGCCTTTTTTTGTGCTGAAAAATAATAAATTGATGAGTTTTATTAAGATATACTCAGGTAAGAGTCCATTCTATTTAAGGATAATTTATGATGAAAGTTCCTAGTTCCCTTGTTACTACTGATTGGTTACATCAAAATATTAATCATCCAAATTTAATTATTTTTGATGCCAGCATGGCTCAAGCAGGATCAAATGCTATTTATCAAGCGGATATAATAATTTATGGTGCACAGCGTTTTGATTTTAGTAAAGTGATTTGTGATTTGGATTCATCTTTACCTAATACTATGCCTTCAGTGCATAAATTTCAGGATTTAATGCAAAATTATGGAGTAAATCAAAATAGTTGCATTGTTGTTTATGATCAAAAGGGAATTTATAGCTGTGCCCGTGCATGGTGGATGTTGAAATCTATGGGCTTTGATAATGTTGCAGTGCTAGATGGGGGTCTGCCTGCTTGGCTTGATAAGAGTTATTCTATTAGTAATACTTATGTTGCATCTGAACATGTTGGAAATTTCATTGCACAATATGACAGCAGTTATTTTATAGATGTAAAAGATATATTAGCGCAAATAAACATATCAAACTCTTTAATTTTGGATGCCAGATCAAAGTCACGTTTTTTAGGTGAAAATTCAGAGCCAAGGTCTGGCATGCGTTCAGGGCATATCCCTAACGCAAAAAGTTTACCTTTTACTGATATTGTAAAAAATGGTTTTATGAGTGAGAGAGGTTTTTTACAAGAAGAGTTTAATAAGAGAACTGATGAGCAAACAGAGCGGTTTATATTTTGCTGTGGTTCAGGTGTAACTGCATGTATTTTAGCACTTGGAGCTGCGCTTATTGGTTATGATAATTTAGCTGTATACGATGGTTCTTGGAGTGAGTGGGGCGCATCGAATGAATTACCAGTTGAAATCAGTTAGTTAAATATAAAGGCGATATGTTCGCCTTTATATCATAAATTTTAATTATTTTGGTTTTGTGAATACTAAGCTGAAGCGGTCGGTATTTCCAGTAACGGTTTTACGTCCAACTTCGAAACGTAATTCATCATCTGGGCGAAAAAACATATCAGAAGAGCGTTCTAAAACAAAACCGGCAGCTTGTACCTCTAAAATGACTTTAACAGGATCTTCTCTACGTCCAAGCTCTCTTGTTTCGGCTTCCATGTGGCGACGAGTATGATCAACAATGACATATTTACCACCCGGTTTTAAAGCGTTAAAAGCTGCTCTATTGAGCTTGTTTTTATCTTCTAAATTAAAATTATGATATTCGCGAATATTTAAAATCATATCAGCATCTTTCATACCAAAATCAAGTGTGCCTAGAACATATCTAAGTTCCTCATTATTCCAATCGAGATCTATTGGCAATTTTTTAGTCGATGTAAAACCCTTTTTTTTGAGTAGTGGGTCAAAATCACTTAGCCACTTTTTAGGATACGCTAAATATAGTTCTCCTTTATTCTGTAAAACTGGACCTAAAATTTTTGTATACCAGCCACTACCAGGCGCAAATTCAATAACCTTCATATCTTGTTTTAAGCCAAAAAAATCCAATGCTTTTACAGGGTTTCTGTTTCGGTCGCGTTTTATATCAGCTTCATTTCTATGGTCCATTTTCATTGTTAACTGAATATTTTTTTGTAATGAAGTCAGTTCTGCATTGGCTAAAAATGATGTACTTGCAGAAAGTGCGGCAACAGCGAGTAATACTTTTAATTTTTTCATTATTTTCCTGAATTTATATGGCGTAAATCATTAGCTTGATATTAAGCATTAGAAAAATAAACTCACTAGATAAATTGTAAGTAAATTTATTTAATACTTATGACCTTGATCAAGTACCCAAGTTATATGTCCAAGTATTATTGAACCTTAAAGAAAGCTAAATTTTAAAATAAAGGTGATATTATGAGCTGTTGTGGTGCATGTGGTGGACAAGATAAAGAGCAAAAGAAGAAACCTGAATCTCAAGAAGGTGCTGTACAACAACAGGCACCTGAAAAAAAAGAAGCTGAATAGTTCTGCTTTGTTTAGGGGGGAATTTATGGCCTCTCTAATTTTTTAATCACTCTCGCTTATTATAAGGGCAATGTCTACAGCCATTACTACAGCACTTTCCGCGTTTTAAATGATACCAAGCACTAAAAACATACAAACCATTTTCTATACTGTAATCAATATGTTCAACTAAATCTTTTTTTTCTCTATAAGGTTTGGCTATTTCGATCATTTGGGCTAAATTTTTAATAAGGTATAGAGATGTTATTTGTTTATTAATTTTTTTAGCTAAACAGTTTTTGCATAAACAAGGATTATCACTTTGTTTGCTATTAATAGGCATAATATTTGGGAGCTCAAAACACCAACATTTTGATGTGGTAATTTCAGATTGACAGGAAAGTGTCGCATGGCATAAAGCACAGTTTTGTTCCATAGTTATATTTAACATTAAATAATTTATTCTGATCTGATAAAGCATTTTAAAGGATAGTTATAATTGATAATAGTATTTTAAAAAGGATTATTTTGCATGATAGATATAGATGCTAAGGTAATATCGGATTTATCTCATGGATTTAGTCTGCCTCCTAAGCCTGAAATCTTACAAAGGCTTCAAGATGAACTTGCGCTAGAAGCACCAGAGCTAAATATTGTTGCTGAGATTATTTCAGAGGATATCGCAACGGCTGCAGCTGTGTTAAAAGTAATGAACTCACCACTTTATGGTTTATCAAGAACGATAACAGATATTAAACAGGCTGTTATGTTTTTAGGTCTAGATAGTATAACCACCTTAGTAACCAGTTTTTTAATTAAACAAGCATTTAAACAAGATAAATGTTGTATTTCATTAGAGCGATTCTGGGATACTGCTTCTGATATTGCAACGGCTGCAACATTGATTGGGAGTAAATTAAAAAGTAAAGTACCAATAGAAAACTTACATATGCTTGGATTGTTTCACGACTCAGGTATTCCTGCTATGGCGATGAACTATGATGATTATATTAAAGTATTGACTGAGTCTAATCGAGATTATCATGTCTCTCTTATAGACAGAGAGGAAGCTAAATATAGTACAAATCATGCAGTAGTAGGTTATTTTTTAGCAAACTCTTGGTATTTACCTAAATCAATATGTCAGATGATATTAAGGCATCATGACCATGCTTATTTAAAAGAGAGTGAAGAAGGTATTGAGCAGCTTACTTTTGCAACTTTAAAAATGGCTGAAAACTTAGTCCATGTAAATAAACGATTTATAGCATCTCCGGATTGGCCTTATATTAAAGATGATGTACTAAATGCATTAAACTTAGATGAAGATGATTATCAAGATATTAAAGAAGATGCGGAAGAACAGTTTTTAGGTGGGGCATAAAACCAATGCGATAAATTCATGTGAGCATAAACTTATCGCATTACTGAAACGATTACTTTAATCGTTTTAAAAACGGTATTCCCAACTTGCTTGTAAGGATGTTTCTGTTTTATTACTTTTTGAAATGTGTTGTTTAACTTTAAATACAGATCCTGATACTTTTAATAGGCCATTAAATAAACCTTGTTGATATCCAATATCTAGCTGTAAATGTTTTGTGTGTTCTGCTATTGAGTCGATAGGTAATATATCTTGTTTTATGTGCCGTATTTTTGCAAAGGCTGCTAATCCATTTGTTTGATGGTAATTGATACCTAAAGTGTAGCTTTTTGCTTGTGAGTCAATGGCCGGACCGATATTTTGATTATAATGTTTATAACCATCAGAAAAATTAATATGTTCATAACTACAATGTTGTGATGTTTTAGTATTATCAAGATTGATTTTTGTGCATTGACTTACAGTATCTGAATATTCCAAATAAGTCTTGATAACTTGATTATCTAAACCAAAATATGCTTCCAAACCTGTTGTGAAATTCTTTTCTTCAGGGATTAGACTACTTTTTTTATTACCTGCTAACTCACCATAAACAGCAAAACTTTGGCCAAAAGCGATATGGCTGTATTTAAAATCAATACTTGTTAATTGGTTATATTCATTAATGCCAGTTTGAGAATTGATTTTGTTTTTCCCTAAAAAGACATTTGTTAAATCATTTATATCTGAGCCATTAAATTGAGCTGTTTGACTCACTGCTAACTCTAATCCTGGTAATGGTACTGAGCTAAAACGCATACCAAAAAATCGGTTTTCACTGGCTGATGTATTTGTTGCTATATTTTTTAAGTGTTTTTGCTGTGATATTAAAGCTGTAATATTCCAAGGACCAATAAAAGATAACCAACTAGGTCCATAATAATCTGTATTTAATCTAGAAATTCTCAGGCTTGGCATAGGTGTAGCGTTATTAGATAATAATAATGCATTATCATTGCTGGGTCCCCACCAATGGTTTATTTGTTCTGCGCTAAAACTCCAATTGCCTAATAGAACAGCTAAATAACTATCATCATAGCTTAACTTTTTTTGGTTATTAGCATCTTTGTTATACTGCAGGCTTAGTTTGGCTGTTACTCGCTCACCCATTAAAATGCTATAACCTTGAATTGCGGCTTTCTCTTGATAGCGCTCACCAAAGCTTTGCAATGCACTTGGTTGGTTATTCGATTTTAGCTTTATGCCTGAAAGTGATTTTTTTTGTGCAAATTTTAGTGCATATTGAATATGGGTATAAGCAAACAACGCATTGTTGGGAATGTCTGAAATAGATAATCTTTTAATATCTTGTGCAATGCCTTGCCACATGAGTGGATAAGTATTAACTGGTCGATTAATTAAGCCTTGGCTAACCAAAAGCTCGATTGCATTTCTGAGATATACATCATTGGTGCCGATCCAAGGCTCTGCTTTTACTGAGTGAGTGCATCCAAGTAATGCGCAAATCATAATTGTTGTTTTTGTTAACTTCATCCGTGTAACTTTTCCTGTAATGCGGTTGCAACTAATGGATTAACAAATTGGGATACATCTCCCTGATGAAGAGCAACTTCTTTTACTAAAGTAGATGAAATAAAAGAATTTTCTTCTGAAGGGGTTAAAAATACACTTTCTAAATTAGGGTTTAGTCTGCGATTCATATTTGCTAATTGAAATTCATATTCAAAATCTGATACTGCTCTCAAACCACGTACTAATATATTGGCATTTTGTTGCACAGCTAAATCAGCTAATAACCCAGAGAAGCCAATTACTTCAACATTTTTTAAATGAGATAAAATCTTTTTGGTTAATTTAACTCTTTGCTCTAATGTAAAAAAAGGTTTTTTATTAGGATTAAATGCGATGGCAACAATTACATGATCAAACATTTTTGCTGCGCGTTCGATTAAATCGGTGTGACCATTGGTGAGTGGATCAAAAGTGCCGGGGTAAATAGCTCTAACTTTCATATCGCTTTAAAGTAACCTTATGCCAATGTTTTATATGCTAGATAAACATAATCGTAATTTTACGATAGTTTATCAGCTATTATAATGAATATCAGCCTTTAAAGATCATACCTATCTGTTATATACTTTTGTTATAAATAGATGTCTGGAATGCCAAATGAGCACCAAGAATAAAATAATACAAACAAGCATCACTTTATTTAATGAGCATGGTGAGCGTGCTATTACAACAAATCATATTGCTGCTGAACTAGGAATTAGCCCTGGTAATTTGTATTATCACTTTAAAAATAAAGAAGATATTTTACGTCATATTTTTGCTTTATATCGCGATCACTTAGTAACAAACTTTCAAACTTTAAGTGAAGATCAAGATGTGCTTGAGCAATTAGTCAGTTATCTTGATTCTATATTTGAGCTAATGTGGCAGTACCATTTTTTCTATGACAATTTAGCTGATATTTTGTCTCGAGATGAAATTTTAAAATCTGACTATGTCGCTTTTCAGGATAATTTATTAGGTCAAGCGCAAGAAGTCATTACAGGCTTAAAGCATTCAAATGTAATTGATATTGATGATATAGATATCTTAGATTTAGCGCATATGGTTAAATTAACCGTTAGTTTTTGGACGCCTTACGTTGAAACGCAAAGAGCGAAAGGCAAGTTGATTTTAGCTGATATATATACAGGTATATTAAAAGTTTTATTTTTGTTTAAACCATATAGTCAAGGTGATGGGCGTAGCAAAATTGAAGCGTTACAGAATAAATATCGGACTATGATTAATAATTCAGAGGTATAAATAAAAGACACTTTATTAACTTATTAATAAAGTGTCTAAAACGTACTATTTCTTACAGTTATCTAATAGTAATTGCCAAAAATTCAGGCCTTTGCGTCTTGCAAGTTGAATATTATTTTCAGGAATAGACTCAGGGTCTGGGTAAGTTTTAAGCGCATGCTCCATACTGGCTTCTCTGATCAAGTGAAGTGCAGGATAAGGTGAGCGATTTGTATAATTGGCAGCATCGTTTTCATCTGCGTCTGCAAATACATAATCAGGATGAAAGTTGGCTATTTGGTAGTGTCCTTCAAATCCCTGAGCTACTAGCATGGCATTCGCTAAGTCTACTAAATCTAGAAACGCATCAAAAGACTTAAAACCTTGGTTAAAAATGAGTAATGTCGTCTCAAGTTCAGTGTGATTATTAAGATGTATGCATTGTTCAATCATGTCTAAGACGGCATCTTCAATATTTATATTATTTGAAACATGATAAAAAATGCTATTTTCTTCTACCTCTTTTCGGGCAAATGGGCAAAAATTATATTTTACGATGACGTTTGAAACCCAAGTTTTCATTTGGTTTATTGCTATTTTTTGGTCTGGCATTATGAATGTCTCAAGGTGAGTTGTTCTGATATTATTTGAATCGTTTTATCAATAGCACCTTGGTTTTTTTCAACAAACAAAGCACCTTGTTTTCCTACTTTTTGATTGAAAGATGTATCTGAAAATAAGTTAATTAAAAGAGGTGTCAGTTCATCTATAGAGCTGATTTTTAAACAACCTTGTTGTTTTAATAGTTCAGGGTAAACATGTAAGAAATTAAAAATATGAGGTCCTGTAATGACCGGAATACCATATGCTGAGGCTTCTAAAGGGTTATGCCCACCTCGCTCTATTAAGCTGCCGGCAATAAAAGCAACATCTGCAGCACCGTAAAGGCTAGATAACTCACCCATAGTATCACCTAGTAATACCTGACTCGTTATTTTGTTATTCAATTCAGAACGTTTCTGCATGGATAAAGAGTCTATTTTTACGAGTTGTGCTACAGCATCAAACCTTTCAGGGTGGCGTGGTACTAAAATGAGTAAGGCATCAGGGTGAGACTTTAATAATTTTTTATGGGCTGAAATGAGAAGTTCGTCTTCGCCAGGGTGGGTAGAGCCTGCAATCCAAATCGGACTTTTACTGCTGAACTGTTGCTTTAATTTAGCTGATTCTTGCTGTTTTTTGCTATCAAGCTGTATATCAAATTTTATGGATCCTGTATTGTGTATCTTATTTTTATCTAAACCTAATTGAACAAATCTTTGTGCATCAATTTTATCGTGTGCCGCTAGCTGAGTAATTCCATTCATTATTAATTTGCTTAAAGGTGCGACTTTTTTATACCCAAGGAAAGACTTCTCAGACAATCTAGCATTTAATACTACAAGAGGAATTTTGCGATTGTTACTCTGTGAAATGAGATTAGGCCAGAGTTCAGTTTCTAAAATACAAACCATTTTAGGCTTTAGGTGTTTTAAAAATCGATAAATTGCATCTGGAAAGTCTAATGGCAAATAAACATGTTCAACAGAATTGTCAAAACTACGTTTTATCTGTTCTGTACCTGTTGGTGTGTTGCAAGTAATAACGATTGGATATTGGGTATACCTATGTTGTATCTTTTTTATTAAAGGTGTGGCCGCAACAACTTCCCCAACTGAAGCGCAATGAAAGACTATCGCATTTTTTTTAATGTTATGATTGGCAATAAAGCCAAAACGTTCATGCCAGCGTTTTCGATAGTCAGGTGATTTTTTACCCCTAAGCCATAAATGCAATAAAATTGCAGGACTTAATAAATATAAAAGAAAAGAATATAAAAAACGTGACATAAATAGAATCTTAAAATAAAGTTTTGCAGACATTGGTTATTTTAACGCGTAAATGTATAGATGAAACATCTTTTTATTACATTTTTACACAGCAACTTTCTATTAAGCCTTTTTTAGATCTGTTATTATTTGCGTGCAAATTTCATTCACTTAACGAATAAATAAAATTATGAAACTCAAAATCTTATCATCTTTAGTTCTTGCTATGTGTGCCTTAACCGTGCAAGCAAAACCGACAGCGTATTTGCCTATTGTAATGGATGCTCATTTAGAACAACAAATAGACCATATGTTTGCTTTAACAACTGGCTCCCCCATGAGTAAACCTTATGCGTTAAGTGAAATAGATATTGCTTTGAGGCAGCTAAAACGAATAGACAATAGTTTATATGATTCGGTACGTATACAACTTAAGCGTTATCGTGGAAGTGATGATATTAGCCGTAAAGGCATCAAATTTACATTAAACAATGATAAAAGTATGGGCATAGCAAACCAGCGAGGCCTTACTTCAGATGAATGGGGGCAAGGTTTTTTTGAAGGCATTTGGCGACCAAATGATTCAACTTTATTGCAAGTTGGTCTAGATTATCGTATCGATAGTGGGGAGTTAATTAACTACAATACTTTTTTTAGTATCGCAGGTGACTCTCTTCAATTGGATCTCGGATACAAAGAACATTGGTTTTCACCTTTTAAAATGTCTTCACAGTTGATTTCAACTAATGCTGAGTCATCACCCTCTATCTCTTTGGGCTTGTCAAAACCATTATCAAACTGGTGGAATTTTGATTTTGAATTGTACTATTCTCAGTTGGAAGAAGTTGAACAAGGCATTAAGTTTCAAGAGCAATGGCATGATGGTCGTCCACGTTTAGCGGGTACACATATTAGTATTGAACCTTTTGAGGGGTGGAAATTAGGATTAAACCGGTTAATGCATTTTGGTGGTGGACCTAGAGATGTTAGCTTTCGTGATATTATGAAAGCGTATTTTGATCCAGCTGGAAATGATAATTCTGATAATGTGAATGATGGTAATGATGGCGAATTAGGTGATCAATTAGCTTCTGTCACGAGTTTATTTGTATTTGATTGGGGTTTGCCTTCAGAGCTTTATTTTGAATACGGTGGTGAAGATACAAGCGGAGAAACAAGTTTAGGTAATGGTTTAAATGTATTTGGTAATCAAGTGTTTGCATCTGGTTTATATTTCCCCGTCATTTCGAATGATTGGTCTCTAAGATATGAATATACATCTTGGCACAATGCATGGTATACCAATGCTATATATAAATTTGGTAATACTAATAATGATAACGTATATGGACATTTTGCAGGTGATCAACGCACTTTTGGTGATGCAACACCATCTGATATTCATGTAATGCAAGTAGGGTATAACGAAGATATTCATTCAACATGGCAATTGAAGTTATCACGTATTAATAATAAAGATTCAGATACAGATTATACGGCTGCGACAGAAGTGCAGTTGTTAAACAGTCGTCGCTGGCAGAAATATCGTGTAGAAACACAGTTAACTTTTGGTAAAGATGTATTTGATGAAAGTTACAGTTATCTGTCAATGGCTTGGTTTTGGTAAGGAATAATATGAAAGATTTAGCGATGAGTTATTTGAACAGTTTAGAGCGACACCGTAGAGCATTTGATACTATGGAAGCTTACCAAGTTCAAGCAATAGAATTATTAGCGCAATGTAAAAAAACCTTAACTAATGGCGGCAAGGTAATTTGGTTTGGGAATGGTGGTAGTGCTGCAGATTCTCAGCATTTGGCTGCTGAATTTATGGTGCGTTATAAAAAGGACAGAGCGCCGTTGGCTTCAATTGCTTTAACAACAGATACTTCAATTTTGACAGCGCATTCTAATGATTACCATTTTGACTCTGTATTTGAACGTCAAATTCAGGGGTTATGTAAAAAAGAAGATTTAGTCATAGGATTAACAACATCAGGAACGAGTAATAATATAAATTTAGCTTTATTAGCGGCAAATGAAATGGGTGCCTATACAGTTGCATTGACAGGACGTGATGGTGGTAAAGTAAAAGATATCGCTAAGTTACCTATTATTATTGAAAATGATGAAACCGCTAGAATTCAAGAGGCACACATGTTTATAGGTCATTGGTTGTGTGAAGGGTTAGATGTAATCTGTGACGAATTAACAAAGAGTAAAGTTTAATGGATTTATCTTTTTTAAATAATTTATCTCAGGC
>NZ_FOLO01000001.1:83962-364194 GCF_900112265.1 Pseudoalteromonas denitrificans DSM 6059
TTTTGGTTGTTGGTGATGTCATGCTGGATAGATATTGGCATGGAGATACTGGACGTATATCACCTGAAGCGCCTGTACCTGTGGTTAAAGTTAATAAACTTGAAGACAAAGCTGGTGGTGCAGCCAATGTGGCCAAAAATATTGCACATTTAGATGGTCAGGTTAGCTTACTGGGTATTATTGGTGATGATGAATATGGTCGCACATTACAAAGTTTATTAATTGATGAGAAAATTGAATCACAATTAGTTGTGCAAAGAGATCACCCTACAATCGCTAAAATGCGGATTATTAGTCGTCATCAACAAGTTGTTAGACTTGATTTAGAAGATAACTTCACACAAAACCATAGCCAGTTATTATTAGATAAATTAGAAAAGATCATTAAAGAATACGACTTTGTTGTATTTTCAGATTATAACAAAGGCTCTTTGAGTTTAATCAAAAAAATGATATCTGTTTCGAAATCAGCGAGTAAAACAGTTTTAGTTGATCCCAAATCTAAAGATTTAAGTCAATACGCTGGAGCTGACTTTATTACACCAAACTTAACAGAATATTCTGCTGCAGGTGGCCAAGTTGGTTCAGAAGCAATCATCGCTGATTCTGCCCGCGAGATTATTAAATCTGCAAAAATTGGCGCTATGTTATTAACACGCTCAGAACAGGGAATGTCACTTATTAGCGCAGATGAAAAACATGATTTTTCAGCTCAAGTACTTGAAGTATCAGATGTTACAGGTGCTGGAGATACCGTTATTGCGACCCTATCTGTTATGCTGGCTGCAGGTATGCCTGCTAAAGATGCAGTTGAAGTAGCTAATTTAGCTGCGGGCATTGTGGTGGGTAAGTTAGGTGCTGCAACTGTTTCTCCAGAAGAGCTTGGGCGTAAGCTAAGCCAATATTTAGTTGAAACAGGGGAGCATTATCAAGCACCTTTTGAAGATGTTCTACAGCACATTGAATTTGCTCGTCAAAGTGGCGAAAAAATTGTATTTACAAATGGTTGTTTTGATATTTTACACGCAGGACATGTACGCTATTTAGCGCAAGCTAAGGCAAAAGGCGATCGTTTAGTCGTTGGTTTAAACAATGATGAATCAATTGCACGATTAAAAGGTCCTGAACGTCCAATTAACCCTTTAGAAGAGCGTGCTATGGTGATCTCAGCTTTAGCTTCGGTTGACTGGGTCATCCCTTTTGGGAAGTTAGAAAATAATGATACGCCGGCTAAGTTAATTGAACAGGTTAAGCCTGACATTTTAATTAAAGGTGGTGACTATACTGTGGATCAAATTGCTGGGGCTGACTTTGTATTAGCTAATGGTGGAAAAGTAGAGGTACTTGAGTTTTTAAATGGTTGTTCTACTTCGAATGTAATTAAAAAAATTCAGCAGTTTTAAATATTATTCATCGTAAAAAGCATGTTTTAAAACATGCTTTTTTTATATTCACTTTTTAAAAAGCTCCAGTTTTCTGTTTGCCAATAAAATTCTTTATTTCTCTTTTTTTCTTTTTCAAAAGAACGTTCTAATCTATTAATATTAGCTTGTTGCCAATTAGATTGCGGTGTACGTAATTCGCCTCGATCAAAGTCAATTAAAAAAACCTCACCTTCATCATTAAATAAAATATTATTTATATTGAGATCTGCATGATAAACACCTTGTTGATGAAAGGTGCTAATGCAAAGTGCAACTTGCGTTATCTCATTTGATGTTAATTCTCTATGCTTCAAAATATCTAGTAAACTTGCTGCACCTTGAATAGCTTGGGTAATAATATCGCCACGATATATTAAGCCTATTTTATGAATATAAGCTCCAACAGGTACAGGTACATTTAAACCTTGTTGATGAAGTTGAGTCAATAGTTCAAATTCTTGAAACACTCTTGTTTTTTTAAAACCTAAATATAGATATTGGTCTTGTAGAAGTTTTCCGATTAAACCGCCACGCCAATAATGTCGCAAAACAGCTTTTAAATTATCTTGTTCAAAAAACCAGACACTGGCTCTCCCCTTTTTTTGTGCATAGATTTTATTTTGATTTTTCCAGTACTGGGCTTGAAACCAGTCGCTTGATAAATGAGTTGGGCTAAGTTGCCAGCTTAATAAGTAATGGTTTTTGTTTTTTTGTACTTTGGTATTCATTTAAAAGGATATCAAATGACAAGATGTTAGCTAGTTTACAGTTGTTCTACTTATATGTGAAACTTGGTTTGTTAGTATAAGTCATTTAAACTCACTGCTTTCGTATTTGCGCTGTATTTATTATTTAAAGGTGAATTGTGGTTCATAGTGATCAGTATCAAGATATTTGCATTCTTAGGTTATCTGCTATCGGTGATGTATGTCATGCTGTATCGGCAGTACAAGCAATTCAGAGACATAATTCAAAAGCGCGTATTACTTGGGTATTAGGAAAAGTTGAAGCTATGCTTTTAGCTGATTTACCGGATGTTAAGTTTGTTATTTTTGATAAAAAGCAGGGTAAAGCAGCTTATAATAAGCTTAAAGAAGAATTTAAAGGCAAAAAATTTGACGTCTTATTGCATATGCAAGTGGCGTTGAGAGCAAATATAGCAGCTGCATATATTCCTGCAAAAATTAAAATGGGTTTTGATTGGTCTCGCTGTAAAGAAGGTCATGCAATCTTTACTAATAAACGAATTTCTTCGCAGTCTGAACCTCATGTATTGGAAGGGTTTCAGGGATTTGCTAAGGCAATAGGGGTTCCTCACTATAAACCTAGCTGGCAAATGCCCTATACTGAAAATGACTTAGTATTTGCGAATACACAATTAGACAGCTTTGGTATTAAAGATAAAAAAGTATTTGTTATTTCAGCTGCAGCGAGTAAAAAAGAACGAAACTGGTTACCAGAACGATATGCAGCTTTGGCCAAGCATGCCCATGAAAAAGGTTTTAAAGTAGTATTAACAGGTGGACCGGTTGATATGGAACGTGAGCTGGCTTGTGATATCCAACGTTTTTGCGATTTTAAGTTATTAAATCTAGTGGGTAAAACTAACTTAAAGCAATTACTATGTATATTAAAGTGTGCTGATTTAGTGCTAGCTCCTGATACTGGACCTGCGCATATGGCAGTCACAATGAATACACCCGTTATTGGTTTATATGCCCACTCAAACCCTAAACGTACCGGTCCTTACTTATACCAGGAGTATGCTGTTGAGGTGTACCATAAAAACTTGAAAGCGCAGTTTGGTAAAACAGCTCAACAGTTACCTTGGGGTAAACGTTGTAAAGGTAAAAATTTGATGTCACAAATTCAAACTCATGATGTTGTAAATATGTTTGACCGTATTGTGATTGAAAAAAATATTTTGGAGTCTAAATAATGAATAAAGCAGTATTTTTAGACCGAGATGGTGTTATTAATTATGATCATGCTTATGTTTCAAAAATTGATGATTTTGAATTTATTGATGGTGTATTTGAAGCGTGTCAGAAATTTGTAGCACAAGGTTATTTGATTATAATTGTAACGAATCAGTCTGGTATAGGTCGAGGGTATTATTCAGAACAAGATTTTGTGATTTTAACTGATTGGATGAAAGCTGAATTTATTAAGCATAAGGTGCTTATTTCTGGTGTTTATTTTTGTCCGCACCATCCTAAAAATGCTTTGCCTGAATATCTTCAAGAGTGCAATTGCAGAAAGCCAATGCCTGGGATGCTCAATCAGGCAATTAGTGATTTTAATATTGATGTGAAAAAGAGTATTATGATTGGCGATAAAGTATCCGATCTTCAAGCGGCACAAGCTGCGAACATTAAAACAAAAATTTTAGTGAAATCAGGAAAGCCTATTACAAATGAAGGTGAATCAATCGCAGATGAAGTATGGGAAACATTATCTAAACAAATATAAATAATTTTTATGTAGTACATTGCACTTACTCATGTCAATAGAGAGTGCATTTAAGAGGCTAAACTTTTAAACTAGGCCAAATTTATTAATCATATACAGTTAATTTGCATAAAGAATGCAATTTAGTGAGTTGTCCGTTCAAATTTTGGAGAAACAGATGAGAGCATCTGCATTTTATGATCAGTTAAAAGAACAAATCGAACAAGTTAAACTTGATGGTTTGTATAAAAATGAGCGTATTATTACTTCTCAACAACAAGCAGAGATCACTGTAAATTCTGGTGAACAGGTTATTAACTTTTGTGCAAATAACTATTTAGGTTTAGCAAATCATCCTGATTTAATTCAAGCAGCGCAACAAGGTTTAGATCAGCATGGCTTTGGTGTTGCCTCTGTACGTTTCATTTGTGGCACTCAAGATATTCATAAGCAATTAGAAGCAAAAATTAGTACTTTCTTAAAAACGGAAGATACTATCTTATATTCTTCATGTTTTGATGCAAACGCAGGCTTATTTGAAACTTTATTAGGTCCTGATGATGCGATCATTTCTGATTCGTTAAATCATGCTTCTATTATTGATGGTGTACGTTTATGTAAAGCTAAACGTTTCCGTTATGCTAATAATGATATGGTTGCACTGGAAGAGCAATTAATTGCAGCAGATGCCGCAGGTGTAAAAACTAAGTTAATTGCAACTGATGGCGTGTTTTCAATGGATGGTGTGATCTGTAATTTAGCTGCTGTGTGTGATTTGGCTGATAAATACGATGCTTTAGTGATGGTTGATGATTCTCATGCTGTAGGCTTTGTTGGTGAAAATGGCTGTGGCACCGCTGAATACTGTGGTGTGATGGACCGTGTTGATATTGTTACAGGTACTCTAGGAAAAGCACTGGGTGGTGCATCTGGTGGTTATACTGCAGCTAAAGCTGAAATTGTAGAATGGCTACGTCAGCGTTCTCGTCCTTATTTATTTTCAAATTCTTTGGCTCCTTCAATTGTAAATGCTTCAATTAAAGTACTTGATATGTTGGCTGACGGCGCTGAACTTCGTGCGACTTTATGGGATAACGTTGCTTATTTTCGTGAAAAAATGGAAGCGGCAGGTTTTACATGTGGTGGCAAAGATCATGCAATTATTCCTGTTATGTTGGGTGATGCAAAATTAGCATCAAACATGGCGGATAAATTATTAGCAGAGGGGATTTATGTAACAGGTTTTTCATTCCCTGTAGTACCAAAAGGTCAAGCGCGTATTCGCACTCAAATATCAGCAGCACATACAAAAGAGCAATTAGATAAAGCCATTTCAGCCTTTACTCGTATCGGTAAAGAAATGGGAGTTATTGCTTAATGAAAGCGCTTTCTAAATTAAAGGCAGAACCCGGCATTTGGATGACAGATGTCCCTAAGCCTGAAGTTGGTCATAATGATTTATTAATTAAAATCCGTAAAACTGCTATTTGTGGTACCGATGTTCATATTTACAAATGGGATGAGTGGTCGAAAAATACGATTCCTGTGCCTATGGTTGTAGGTCATGAATATGTGGGCGAAGTTGTTGATATGGGGCAAGAGGTTCGCGGTTTTACAATTGGAGATCGCGTATCAGGTGAAGGCCATATTACGTGTGGTCACTGTCGTAACTGTCGTGCTGGTCGAGTGCATTTATGCCGTAATACAACTGGTGTTGGTGTAAACCGTGAAGGGGCATTTGCTGAATACTTAGTGATCCCGGCTTTTAATGCGTTTAAAATTCCGCATAATATTTCAGATGAATTAGCATCGATTTTTGACCCTTTTGGTAATGCTGTTCATACCGCGTTATCGTTTGATTTAGTAGGTGAAGATGTTCTGATCACTGGAGCTGGTCCGATAGGTATAATGGCGGCTGCAGTTGCTAAACACGTTGGTGCACGTCATGTTGTGATCACGGATGTTAATGAATATCGCTTAGGTCTAGCCCGAAAAATGGGTGCAACCAAGGCTGTAAATGTTGCAAAAGAAAAGCTTGAAGATGTAATGAATGAACTTGATATGACAGAAGGCTTTGATGTTGGTCTTGAAATGTCAGGTGTACCTTCAGCATTTAATTCTATGCTTAATAATATGAACCATGGCGGTAAGATTGCTATGCTCGGCATTCCACCATCGGATATGGCGGTAGATTGGAATCAAGTGATTTTCAAAGGTTTAGTGATCAAAGGTATTTATGGTCGTGAAATGTTTGAGACTTGGTACAAAATGGCCAGCCTTATTCAGTCAGGCTTAGACTTAAATCCAATCTTAACTCATGAGTATCATATCAATGACTTCCAAGAGGGTTTTGATAAAATGATCTCAGGTCAGTCGGGCAAAGTAATACTTAATTGGGATTAGTTTTCAAACTCAAAGTATAAAAAAAGCGTGAATTTATTCACGTTTTTTTTATTAAATTAGCTATTTCTTGCAGATAAAACTCGCGTAAAAAAGGCAAATAATGACATTCAAAACAATTAATGTTTCACAATTAAAAGAGCGTTTAACTGAAGATAATTTAGTCATTGCAGATATTCGAGATGCAAATTCTTTTAATCAAGCGCATATTCCTAATTCAATCAATATTTCTAATGATAATATTGCACAATTTATGATGGAACGTGATTTTGAGCAACCAATTATAGTTGTTTGCTATCATGGTATCAGTTCTCAAGGTGCTGCTAATTATTTAATAGCACAAGACTTTGAGGACGTTTATAGCTTAGTTGGTGGATTCACTGACTGGGCGTTACAGTGTCCAGATAAAATCGTTAATTCGTAGTCACTAACTACTTCAGGTAAAATACTATGGTTTTATTAGCGCAACTGGACAATATTCGTGCAGCTCAAGGTTTTATTGATTATTTAAAAACTCAAAATATTAATGCCAAGTTAGTACAAGGTGAGCAAAAAGCCGCTGCCATTTTAATTAATGAAACTGATCAGCCTCAAGCGCAAGCTTTGTGGTTAGAGTTTGAAAAGGAACCTAATCAAGATAAGTATTTGGCCGCTTCATGGGACACTGGCACCCATAATGCACCTTTTCTATATTCTGGTTCATCTCTTAATTTAAAACAGAGATTTTCTCAGTTGAGTTGGTTAAATCAAGGCGTAACATTACTTTCTATTGTCATTTATATTGTATTTATGTTTGGTGGTTTTAATACTTTATTTAGTATTTTGCAGTTTAAACCTAATAACCCTATTAGCTGGATCACACCTGCGATTATTCATTTTTCTGCGATTCATATTATTTTTAATTTAATGTGGTGGATGCAGTTAGGTCATCAAATAGAGAAAAGTTTAGGCAAACTCACTTTATTAGTTATATTTTTACTCAGTGCTATAGTCAGTAACTGGGCTCAGTATTTGTTAGTAGGCCCGAACTTTGGTGGCTTATCTGGTGTTGTTTATGCGTTACTTGGTTTTAGCTGGATTTATGCTTGGTTAAAACCTGATGCTGGTATTGTAATTACTAAAGCAATCGTCGGGTTTATGTTGGTTTGGATGTTATTAGGTTTTGCTGATGTATTATTTGTAGGTATGGCAAACTGGGCGCATTTATTTGGTTTATTAACTGGAATGGCTTTCGCTTTTTTGAAAGTAAAAAGTAAAAAGTAAAAAGTAAAAAGTAAAAAGTAAAAAGTAAAAAGTAGAAAGTAAAAATGCGGCATAGGCCGCGTTTTTATTTAGTTATAAAGATATTTAGTAAAGAGTACATCGCGAATAATTTCTTGTCCTGTTTCTATTTTTAATAGCTTTTTAATTGCTTGAGCACATTTTTTTCTGATCTCTTCTCTACCCACTAAAGATTTTACTTTGTCCTCAGGTTCTTTACTAAGGATCTCCACTATGGCATCTCTTAATAATGGTACGTGATGTTCGACTACTTCTAGGTTATTCATATCGAGGATCATTAATTCTACAGTAACACGTACAAAGCCTAATTTTTTCTTAGATGAACCAATATAATTAGTTGTAATATCAGGCTCAAAGCCAAAATAACCTAAATTTGAAGCGCCGAAGCTAGTAAAACTGGTAAATTGAACTGTGATAAAACAAAAAAATAAAGCGATACGACGCATGCGAACTCTCTTAAATGAATTTAATTATTATTATATCGTTTGTTACAAAATCGTAATTTTAATAAATTATAACAAACTCTGAAAAATAATCTCATTGCTTTCCCTATTTTATTGATATCAAAAACTATCAAAATATTTTATGATCAGATTTCTTATGTTTATGGTTGTTTTGTAGTGCTCGATTATCCCCTATCACTTGATAATAATTGGTTTGACATTGTTCTTGATGAATTGACTGAAATTGAATCTAATTGGTTATTTGAAACAAGTTCTCTTACGGCAAGGTTAAAGTTAAATAGTCGATATTTTGAAGTAAAAGTTCTGAGTGAAATAATACAAGATTTAACGATGAGTCAGGCTAATATTCTAAAAACTGATATACAAACTGCATTATTTCGAGAAGTTGTTTTATATTGTGATGGAAAACCTCAAGTCTATGCTCAAAGCTGGATCCCACTGCGAACACAACAAAAGCAAAATAATGAGTTAATGTCATTAGGCACAAAACCTTTAGGTGAACAAATATTTAAAGACCCATCTATTAAGCGAAATACAATTGAAATAGCTAAATTTGATAGCGCTCATCCTATTGCAAATGTGGTGAACATGCTTGGTTTGGCACCGCTTAATTGTTGGGGACGGCGCAGTGTATTGACTTTAGCACAGCAAAAGCTGTTAGTGTGTGAGATTTTTTTACCAGGCTCATTTATTGAAACCAAAGCTTCAGAGCTTAACCTAGATTAAAAATAAATTTATCATGATGAAATGGCATTTAAAATGGTCTAATTATATATACTACAAACAGTTAATGAGAACTGATAAACCTATTGGCTCTTTATTGTTATTATGGCCTACATACTGGGCTCTATGGTTGGCAAGTGAGGGCATGCCTAATTGGCTGCATTTAGTTGTTTTTAGTATTGGTGTATTTGTCATGCGCAGCGCTGGGTGTGTGATCAATGACTATGCTGATCGTAAAGTTGATGGTCATGTAGAGCGTACAAAAATGCGGCCACTAGCTTCTGGTAAAGTGACTTCTGCAGAGGCAATTCAGCTATTTATTCTGTTAATAGTAAGTGCTTTTTTAGTGGTTTTATTATTAAGTTGGCAAACAGTGCTTTTGTCTTTTGGTGGCTTGGTATTGGCTTTTTGTTATCCTTTCATGAAAAGATATACTCACTTACCTCAAGTGGTATTAGGTGCCGCATTTAGCTGGGCGATACCTATGGCATATATGGCTGTTTTGGGACATATTCCTAGTGAGGCATGGATTTTATATATCGCGAATTTATGTTGGACTATGGCATATGACACTATGTATGGCATGGTTGATAGAGATGATGATGTCAAAATAGGGATCAAGTCGACCGCCATTTTATTTGGGCAATTTGATAAGTTTATTGTCGGTTTATTACAGTTAACGACTTTAGTTTTACTTGGATTTATTGCATTTGAACAAAAATTATCAAATTTATTTTATATTTCATTAATTTGTTCTGCGAGTTTATTTATTTATCAACAATATTTAATTAAAGATAGAGTTCCTGCTTTATGTTTTAAGGCTTTTTTGAATAATCACAATGTCGGGCTTTTCATTTTCATTGGCATTGCAATTGCGTTATAGGAAATTACAAAATTGAACAATCTACCAAGTATTAAGCAACTACAGTATCTTTTAGCTGTTCATCAAGAGCAACATTTTGGTAGAGCTGCACAAGCATGTTTCATTGGCCAGTCTACCTTAAGCAGCGCCATTCAAAACTTGGAAGAAAACTTAGGATGTCAGTTAATTGAACGAGAAAATCGCAGTCTCATGTTTACACCTATTGGTGAAGAAGTTGTAGAACGCGCTAAAAAAATTATTGATGATTCTATCAGTGTTAAAGAATTGACTAAGAGCTTCTTAACACCTTTATCTGGTAAATTAACTTTAGGTTTAATTCCGACGATAGCGAGTTTTATTGCTGCTGATTTATATCATTTTTGCCAAGTCGAATTTCCTAATTTAGAGCTTGTATTGATTGAAGATACTAGTGATAACCTACTTGATAAATTAGAAAAAGGTTTGGTTGATTTAACTATTTTGGCTTTGCCTTATGATACAAATAAATTTCATATTAAAGTTTTAGCGCAGGATAAATTTAATTTAGTAATGCATCAAGATTTTGATGCATCTATGGAGGTCATTGATTTTAATCTTCTCCCTAAATCAAGTGTCTTTTTATTGGCCAGAGAGCACTGTATGACAGAACATGCACTTAGTGCGTGTCATTTAAGCCAAAGCCAATGTATTAATCCATTTGAAGCAACTAATGTGCATACATTGTTGAGCATGGTTGAGAATAAACTAGGTGTTACATTTTTACCTCAAATGGCGCTTAACGCTGGAATTTTAGCTCACAAAGACATGCGATTTATGCCTGCACAAGATGATGCCTATCGAGAAATTGGTTTATTATGGCGAAAAACAACAGGAAGGATCCGAGACTTTAGATTATTTAGTGAAAAAATAACGCCTTTTATTAAAGATAAATGTAGCTAATCTAGATTTTAATTGGTGATTTTATACAAGCCTGCATTGGCAGGCTCTCGTAAAGTTACATATGGTAAATGTTATCGATACCAGCCTCAAATAGAACTTCGCCTAAGTCTAATAAATTAAAATCTTCAAGGTTTAAAACATCGAGAATTTGAGTGGAAAATCTTTCCCATTCATTGTCTGGGTTTACGCCTGTTAGAATCTCAGTTGCGTTTGTCATATGCTCAGCTAATTTTAAAATTGCAAACATTTGTTTTTCAGATGCTTCACCAGTTGCAAGCATAATGTTTGGGCTGTGATGATATGCAATAACATTACTTATTTCAGTATTTAAGCCCCAAGATTGGGCAATTAAAAAACCCAGTACTTCATGTGATGTTTCAAATTTCTCTTCTTCAAACTCACCGATAATAGCGCTTTCTATATATGCTTGACGTAATAACTTAGGGTATTCAGAACTTTGAGAAAAAATGAGTGCCATGCCTGCATTATGAAATAGCCCTGCTGTATAACAATCGTCAGAAAAGTCTTTTCCTAAGTCAAAGTGTTGCGAAAGAATTAAACTGGCATTGCCAATTTTCATGGAGCTATTCCATAATTTTTCGGTAAATATCTCTTCATTTCCAGCACTTAAAGTGAACCTTAATACAATGCTGTTTACTAATTTTATAAGCCTATTTAGCCCCAAAAACATGCATGCATGTTCTATAGTTGATATTTTCCTAGGTAAACTAAATAGTGGTGAATTTACGACCTTTAAAGTAAACCCTGCAATACCAATATCTTGGTTTATATATTGAGAGATTGATTTTAAATCGGGCTCGGCTTTTTCTACTTCATTTTGTACCTGCTGTAACATGTCAGGGCGAGGGGGGATAGTGAACCCTTCTAAAGCGTTATCTATTTTGCTCATGTTGAGTATTAATGGCATTCTAACTCCTATGTAACATGTTTCTATGATTATTGTTTTAATAAAAGTTTAGTGCATCTAAATTTTTTTTGTTTTTTTCCAAACTTTTTTTATCATGTCTTCGACTAATTAAAAAAGAAATTAGGATTATCGTGTTTTTTCATTCAGAAAAAAAACTTATTAATAAAGCAAAGCAGGGCAATAAAAAAGCCTGGCTAAAATTGATTAAAGACTATGAGAAACCAATTTATCATTATTGCTTACGCATGTTAGGTAATCCTGATGATGCTGTAGATTTGCTACAAGAAGCTTTTATTAGCATATATAAAAGCTTAGATAGCTTTCGTTTTGATAGCAGCTTTAAAACATGGGCGATTAAGATTGCACATTTTCGGTGTATTGAGTTTTATCGAAAACAAAAAATATGCCTGCAATTAGATGATTTACCTGAGACTATGAGCGGGTCTGTGTATGATTGCCCTGAATCATCATTGTTTACCCAAAAGGGCAATGAGCAAGTGATTATAGCTATGTCCCTATTACCTTGGGAGCAAAGAAATGTAGTTGAACTTAAGTTTTTTCAACATTATACCTTTGAAGAAATAGCAAAACAGTTGGATGTATCTACCAATACGGTTAAATCTCGATTATATAGTGCGTTAAATAAATTAAAAATACAGTTGGAGGTGAGCTAATGTCTGACTTAAATAAAATATTTGAAACTTGGCTAAATACGGCTGAGTTATCTGAAGAAAATAAATCTTTATTATTGGCTGATCCTATTTTTAGAGAGTTGTATAACAATGCTACTCATTGGCAATCTCAAGATAAAGGTTATGAGCAAACTCAAGTACCACAATGGGATAAAGAAAGAACCTGGTTTGAAAAGTCGGATACCAAATCTTTGGTATTCAACTTGAACTGGTTAAATAGTGCAATGTTGGCTATGTCAGTATTACTGAGCACTTTAGTTGTAACTAATACACAATTTGAAGTATCAGAACAAGGTTTTTCAATTACTTTTAATCAAATAAGTAAACAAGAGCAACAACTTGATGATTTAAAAGTAATGCTAAGTCAAATTCAGCAAGAAAATGGTTTGCAGGCATGGAAAATGGCACAGCAAGCAATAGATACTGGGCGAACTGAACGCAGGGAAGATATTAATACTTTGATTACTTATTTAAAAGATCAAAGGCTTCAAGATCAAACTTTAATTAAATTACAACTGAATGATTTAGCAGAGCAAGTTGAACATCAAGGCTCAACTACCATCGCTCAAAATATAATACCGGAGCAATAATATGAAAAACCTTATTTTATCTAGCTTGGCTTTTGCAGTATTTAGTGTATCAGTTAATGCCAAAGAATCGTCGGTTGATTTAAGTAAAATTAAAAGAGAAATCAACATTATGAGCAATATATTAACAGCCTCATTTGCACAAGATAACACACTAGGTTTACATCGAATTGAAGCACAATACTTTATTTCTCAAGGTATCACTTTCAAGCTAGAGGCTAAATCTTTAAATAATCGTGGTTTTAGCTGGTCTAATATTTTGCCATCCATACCACTACCACCTGAGGCTGTAGCTCCAATTGCTTTTAATTTTGACGAAACACACATAGAAGAAATTAAAGAGCGGGCTATTTCAGTCTCTAGGGAGGCTTATAATACGGCTTTAGAAGCAATTCAGGAATCAAGTGATCATATTAGAGAGTTGGCTGAACAAGAAAGGGATATAGATCATGAAATTCGTTCAAAAGAACGCGAAGTAAAAGATGTGAGTTTTGAGCGACGCCATGCTGAAAAAGAGAGTCTAAAAGAGCTTGAAGTAAGGAAAAAGGAGTTGAAAAACCAGGTTAAGGAATTAGAAAAGCAAAAAGTAGCGCTAAAAAAAGAAAGAAAAAAATTAAAATCAGATGTTCGTGAGAAGCAAAATAACAATAAAAAAGCATATCAAAAACAAAAAAAGCAGACTTTAATGAGCATTAAAAACACTTTATCTATAAGTTTATGTGATTATGGTGCAGGGCTTAGAAATTTACCAAGCAGTGAAAATGTAAATTTCATTCTAAAAAATGCAGGTGAAAATAAAAATGATATCATTTATATTTTCAGTAAAAAGGATATTAAGTCATGTGTTGTTGGTGATATAAATTCAGAACAGTTATTAGCTAAGGCAATTAGTTATCGTTTCTAATTAAAAAGAGTCAAACTGTTCTTGTTAATGTGTTATAAAGATTGATACTAAAAAAAGAGCGATAATTAAGGTTTCAATTATCGCTCTTTTTTTAGCTTATAATACTGTTTTGTTCGATTTCAGAGTGGTTTTTTAAGTTGGGTAAAAAAAGTAAATATACTAAAACAACTAAATTAAAATAGGGAAGTAACCCTAATGCAGAAAAAGTAATGATTGGATACCCTTTCATTTTTGCATTTATATAGCAGTAATAAGTAATTAGCCCATTAGCTAACAATAATAAAACAACAAACAATGTCATACCTGACTCCTCATTTTTTAAATCTAGACTACATCCTTTGCAAATGATTATAGTCAAGGAGCATTTTTGATAAAGTGAAAATATCAAAAATTAAGGGAATAATTGTTAATTAGATGTTTTACAAAGCGTTATTTTTTTTAGTTGATCAGGAATATTTTCGGCCTTGATTGGCTTGGAAATAAAGTAGCCTTGGGCGTAGTCTACGCCGATTTCTTTTAATTGATTGAACGTTGCTAAGTCTTCTACAAACTCGGCAACACATGTCTTATTTAGAGAATGACTAATGTCTTTTATCGCTTTAACTAACGCTAAATCAATGGGATCATTAAGCATATCTTTTACAAAAGAACCATCTATTTTGACTTGGTCGGCAGGGAGTTGCTTTAAATAACTGAAAGTGCTGAAGCCAGTGCCAAAATCATCGATAGAAAAGCCACAACCTAGCTGTTTTAAATGTTCTATCATAGTTCTTGTGGCGGCTAAATTGCTTATGCTGGCTGACTCCGTAATTTCAAATACAATTCTTTGTGGATCAACTTTATGGTGTTTTAGTGTATTTTGAATTAAAGGTAATAAGCCTTCATCGGCAAAAGCATGTGCAGATAAATTAATGGCTATTTTGTTTAATGCTGAATGTTTAGCTGCATCTTTGATTGCGGTTTTTACAACACAGTGATCCAGTAAATTCATATCAGAAATAAGCTCTAGTGGTGGAATAAATTGACTCGGGTAGATGAGCTCTCCATCTATTCTTAATCTAAGTAAGCTTTCAAAATATGCTACTTTTTTAAGTTTAAAGTCCCAAATAGGTTGGAAATGCAATTCTATTTGGTCTTGTTGTAATGCTAATCGAATTTGACGAGTCCATGCTAAACCAGACATCATTTTTTCACTATCATCATCAGCATTGCTAAAGCAGTGAACTAGGTTTCGACCTCGTCTTTTTGCGACATATAGGGCTATATCTGATTGTTTAAGGCATTCATTAGCATCATTATTATCACTTGATATCATAGTTAAACCAACAGAACAGCTAATAGAGTATATTTGTTCAACACTACGGAACTGATACTTTTCAAGTGTTTGGCATAAACTTTCGGCTATAGTATGGGCTTCTAATAATTCTATATCTTGTAAAATAACAGCAAATTCATCACCTCCAATGCGACATAAGATTTGCCCTTCGGTGATAGTATGTTGAAATAATTTAGCTGCTTTTTTGAGAACATTATCGCCCTGTTGATGGCCCAAACTATCATTGATCACTTTAAAATGATCTAAATCGATATAGAGTAAAGCATGATGTTTGTTATTTTGGGTATCTTTGCAAATTTGATTTAATGAAAGATCAAAATAATGGCGGTTATGTAAGCCTGTTAATGTATCGTGCAGTGCTAAGTGCTGTAATTGAAATTCTGCTTGTTTTCTTTCATGGATATTATCTATGCTGGCAGTGATGCTTGTATGAGTTTTATCACTTTTAATTGACTGCAAACGACATTCAACCCAGATAGGGTTTCCAAGTTTATGCTGAAGTTGTAACTGCAGCGTTCTTTGCTGAAAATGACCATTTAAAATAGCTGAAATAGCGTTTTCTAATAATAATTTAAATTCAGAAACACAAAATTTACTGAACTCTTTACTTAAGCTGCTTTTAAAATCAAAGCCTAATAACGTTTCCCAAGCAGGATTAATAAAACGTATTGTGCCTTTGGCGTCGAGTTCAAGCACAACTGTATTTAAATGATGTAAAATTCTTTGGTGGGCTGAAAATAAATCTTTATATCTTTGTTGGCTCAAACTCAGTTGTTCAACTTTGCTTGCAAACTCAGCATAACTCACCATAAAATCTTCGCGTCTAGCTGCTTGATCACATACTTTATTTAACAGTGGTTGACTGTAAGGTATTCGAATAAAGTCGCTGACTCCTGATAATAAAAGTTGTTCAGCAACGTTGGCATCATCTGTATCAATAATAGTTACAATCGCCTGACTGGCTTTTTGTTTTAATAATAAAGCGACCAACTCTTCAGTTGAAGGCGCAAAATTGCTGATTGAATTAATTAATACAATTGCAAAAGAATCTTGCTGAAACAAAGTAATGGCTTCTTTACTATTGGTAACATGAGTAACTATAAAAGTGTCTTTTAAATACAGCTTAATTTCATTGGCTTGTGTTTCACTTGGCTCAATTAATAACAAATTTAAGCGGCTACTTTTTTCTAAATGGCTAGATAAAACATTCGCTAATACTTGTGGAAGTTGTGGTATTTTCTGTTCTGTTATAACTGCATCAATACCGTAACTTCTTGCTGTTGTATCAGCTATTCTTTCAAAATGATTTGGGGTTGTTAATACGATTGGCGTATTTTTAGGCGTTCTCAATAAACCAGAACGTACCATACGTGAAAATCGCCAGCCGTCAATGTGGCCTATATTTAAGCCTGTAATGATAAGTTCAACAGATTGGTTTTTTAAAAGGTCTAAGGCAACTTCACTATTTTTTGCTTCTAAAATTTTAAATATATTAAGGTGAGCTAATGAACGTTTTAATGCATTTCGTTGTTTCAAGCTTGTGTCTAAGATCAAAAGCTTAAGCTGAACAGCCATAACTGGCCACCTCTAATTAGATTTAGTTATTTAGATACTGGGCATAATGCTAATGGAACGAATATAAAAGTGCAATACATGCAAGGCTTGCTTTAACTTAAGACAATCAATAAAATTGGCGCGATTTTGGTCTGATATATTAAAAAATGACTAAATTTTGAAGTTATTTTTGTAATGAAAAAGAATGAATTTTAATAGATAGGATGTATAACTAAATGCGTGTAGCTGATTTTAGCTTTGAATTACCTGATGAACTGATCGCTAGATTTCCAAAAGAAAATCGTAGTAGTAGCCGTTTATTAAAATTAAATGGTAACAGTGGTGATATTTCACACCATGTATTCAGTGATATGCTCGATTTTGTTAATGAAGATGATTTATTAGTTTTTAATAATACAAAAGTGATCCCTGCGAGAATGTTTGGTCAAAAAGCATCTGGAGGTAAGGTTGAAGTTTTAGTTGAGCGAGTTTTGGATGAGCATCGTGTTTTAGCGCATATTCGTGCTAGTAAATCACCTAAACCTGGTAATGAATTAATTTTAGAAGGCAGTGTTAAAGCAATTATGATCCAGCGTCAAGGATCTTTATTTGAGCTTGAATTTAGTGGCGAAGAAAATGTTTTAGAGATATTAAATAAAATTGGGCATATGCCACTACCGCCATATATTGATCGTCCAGATACTGAAAAAGATAGAAAGCGTTATCAGACAGTATATGGAGAAAAACCTGGTGCGGTCGCTGCGCCTACAGCAGGTTTACATTTTGATGATGATCTTATGGCCAAATTAAAAGATAAAGGTGTTGAAATGGCCTTTGTCACGCTACATGTAGGTGCTGGTACCTTTCAGCCCGTAAAAGTTGAAACTATCGCTGAGCATGTGATGCATTCTGAATATATTGAAGTACCAGAGTCAGTAATTGAAGCTGTTAAAGCGACTAAAGCGAGAGGGGGTCGTGTTATTGCCGTAGGCACAACATCGGTTCGTTCACTAGAGTCAGCGGCGCAAAAATCGGATAATGAGCTGACCAGCTTTTATGGTGATACAGATATCTTCATTAATCCAGGTTATGAGTTTCAGGTGATTGATGCCATGATCACTAATTTTCATTTATCAGAGTCAACTTTAATTATGTTAGTCAGTGCATTTTCGGGTTTTGACAATATTAAACATGCATATCAGGTGGCAATTGCAGAAAAATATCGTTTTTTCTCATATGGTGATGCCATGTTTTTGGAGCCTAAAACACAATAATTAATAGGTGATTTAAGGTGAGTTAATATCTGAATATAAGCTCACCTACTTTTAAGTTTCCAACTCGTAGCTTCTAGCTTGCAGCACACCCCCTAAAACATGTAGAATCCCTCGATTAAATCCCATATTAGTTGGACTGTTTTTCCGGCAAACGAGGTTGAAATGAAATTTGAATTAGACTGTACAGATGGTAAAGCCCGTCGAGGTCGCTTAATTTTTGAACGTGGTGTAGTAGAAACACCAGCTTTTATGCCTGTAGGTACTTATGGTACTGTCAAAGGTATGACCCCAGATGAAGTAAAAGAGACTGGGGCGCATATTTGCCTTGGTAATACCTTTCACTTAATGCTTCGCCCAGGTACTGAAATCATCAAACAGCACGGTGATTTACATGATTTTATGAATTGGGATAAACCAATTTTAACTGACTCTGGTGGTTTCCAGGTTTTTAGTTTAGGTAAAATGAGAAAAATCACTGAAGAGGGAGTGATGTTTAGCTCTCCTGTTAACGGTGATAAGATCATGCTGACACCTGAAAAATCTATGCAAGTGCAGCGTGATTTAGGCTCTGATATTGTTATGATATTTGATGAATGTACGCCTTACCCTGCAACTGAGAAAGAAGCCAAAGATTCAATGATGTTATCTCAGCGTTGGGCTAAACGTTCTAAGGCTGAACATATAAATGTTGAAGAAGGTAAAAAACCTTCCGCTTTATTTGGCATTATTCAAGGTGGTATGTATCCAGAGCTTAGAGCCCAATCTCAAAAAGGTTTAGAAGAAATTGGCTTTGATGGTTATGCTTTGGGTGGTTTATCAGTAGGTGAACCCAAAGAAGACATGATTAACATTCTTGACGAATGTGCTTATAAAATGCCTGAAACTAAACCTCGTTATTTAATGGGGGTTGGCAAACCTGAAGATTTAGTTGAGTCGGTTCGTCGCGGTATCGATATGTTTGACTGTGTTATGCCGACACGAAATGCAAGAAATGGCTTTTTATTTATCACTGATGGTATTGTTAAAATTCGAAATGCAGTACACAAAACAGATACAGGCCCTGTAGACTCTGAGTGTGACTGTCATACTTGTAAAAATTATTCTCGTGCTTATTTACATCATTTAGATAAGTGCAATGAAATTTTAGGTTCTCGATTAAATACAATTCATAACTTACGTTACTACCAACGTCTGATGCAAGGTTTACGTGATGCGATTGGTGAAGGTAAATTAACTGAGTTTGTTGAAAACTTTTATGCTATTCGAGGGCTAGAAGTACCAGAGTTAAAAGAAAATAATTAATAAGAGTAACAAGATGGCATATCGCTATCTTGTAATTTCTGGGTTTAAACCCAATCTATACAATATTCAAAAAATAGTAATACTAAAGAGGTTTTTATGAGTTTTTTTATGTCGAATGCTTACGCTGCTGATGCTCCAGCGGCAGCGCCAGGTGGCGGTTACGAAATGTTAATTATGCTAGCCTTGTTTGGTTTGGTATTTTATTTTCTAATTTATCGCCCTCAATCTAAACGTGTCAATGAACATAAATCTTTAATGAGTTCATTAGGTAAAGGTGATGAAGTGCTAACTCAAGGTGGTTTAGTGGGTAAAGTTTCTAAAATTGCCGATGATAAAGATTTTGTTGTGATTGCATTAAATGACCAAACGCAAGTAACAGTGCAAAAATCAGCAATTTCAGCGGTATTGCCTAAAGGTACTATGAAGTCTTTATAAATTGTTGTGTAATAAATAGTATTAACTCGGGTTTTTACGCGAGAATGGCTGTGACAATGAAATGTGACAGCCGATTAATTAAAAATAAGAAGGATACAACAGGTGTTGAATAAGTACCCAGTGTGGAAGTACTTGATGGTATTGGTGATAGTTATAATAGGCTTATTATACTCATCTCCTAATTTGTATGGTCGAGATCCGGCAATACAGGTATCAGGTGCAAAAGGCGCAACGGCAGATTTAGCTATTTTAGATAAAGTAACTAAAGTAATGTCTGACAGTAATATCGAGTTAAAATCTTCAGAATTAGATAAAGATCAAATATTGATCCGCTTTAAAGATGTTGATTCACAGCTTAAAGCCCAAGATATTTTAAAAGATGCTTTGGGTGATGGTTATATCTCAGCCATCAGCATGGCCCCTGCAACTCCTGAATGGCTTAAAAGCTTAGGTGGTTCACCTATGAAGCTGGGTCTAGATTTAAGTGGTGGTGTTCATTTCACGATGGAAGTGGATATGACAACAGCACTAAACAAATCTATGGAGACTATGGTTCAAGATTTTAGAAGCGATCTACGTGGTGAAAAAATTCGCTACAAAACGATTCGTCGTGTTGCAGGGCAAGATAAAGTACAGGTTGTTATGCGTACTGCTGAGCTAAAAGATACAGCAGAACGTTTCTTAAAAGATAGATATCGCAGTTATATATTCAGTAATGATCGCAGCAATGATTTAGCATTTGTTGTAGGTCTAAGTGATTTAAAAGTAAAAGAAATTCGTGATTATGCAATCAAGCAAAATGAAACAATTATTCGTAATCGTGTCAATCAGATTGGTGTTGCTGAGCCTAACGTGCAACGTCAGGGTGCTGAACGTATTATTGTGCAATTACCAGGTATTCAAGATACGGCACGTGCAAAAGAAATTTTAGGTGCAACCGCAACATTAGAGTTTCGTTTAGTTGATGCAAATTCAGATGTTCGTGATGCAGCAGCAGGTCGTGTGCCACCGGGTTCTGAGATCATTATGCATCGTCAGGGTTATCCTGTATTGCTGAAAAAACGCATTATTTTAGGTGGAACGCATATTACCGGAGCACAATCAGGTTTAGATGAATATCAACGCCCACAAGTGAATATTCAGTTAGATAGCAAAGGCGGTTCTAAAATGTCGGCCTTTACAAAAACAGCGCAAGGTAAATCTATGGCGACTGTTTTTATTGAATATAAACCTTCAGGTAAAAAAGATAAAAATGGTAAAGCACTTCCTCCGATTAAAGTTGAAGAAGTGATCAATGTCGCAACAATTCAATCTCGTTTAGGTCGCTCGTTCCGCATAACGGGTATTGATAATCCAGCTGAAGCGCATAATTTAAGTTTATTATTACGAGCGGGTGCGTTAGTTGCGCCAATTCAAATTGTTGAAGAACGCACTGTTGGTCCAAGCTTAGGTAAAGAAAATATTGAATCAGGCATGACAGCTGTTGTATTAGGTTTTGCCTTCGTTTTAGCATTTATGCTGATGTATTATAAAGCATTTGGTATGGTGGCAAATTTAGCCCTAGGGGTAAATCTTGTTCTAATCTTTGCTGTAATGTCACTTATTCCTGGAGCTGCTTTAACACTGCCTGGTATAGCGGGTATTGTACTGACTGTTGGTATGGCTGTTGATGCAAATGTACTTATATTTGAACGTATACGTGAAGAGCTAGCTGAAGGGCGTAGTCCACAACAGGCTATTCATGAAGGTTATAATAGTGCCTTTAGTACGATTATGGATGCAAACATCACAACTTTGATTGCGGCTATAATTTTATTTGCAGTTGGTACTGGCCCTATAGCTGGTTTTGCCGTGACACTTGCAATTGGTATTTTAACGTCGATGTTTACTGCAATAGTAGGTACTCGTGCTGTTGTTAATATGGTTTGGGGTGGAAAACGCCTAGATTCACTGTCGATTTAAGAGAGAATACTTATGCAATTATTAAATGTTAAAGGTACTATCGGCTTTATGGCCAAGCGAAAAATCGCTATGGTTTTTTCATCGATTTTGATTTTAGCCTCTGTCGTAATGTTATTTGTTAATGGTTTAAATTTTGGTTTAGATTTTACTGGCGGTACTTCGGTTGAAGTGGGTTTTTCACAATCTGCTGATCTTAAAAAAGTACGTACGGTATTAAACGACAATGGCTTTAAAGATGCATCAGTGCAATTATTTGGTTCAAGTACTGAAGTATTAATTCGTTTGGCGCCTCGTGGTGGTGATATTAAAGCCGAAGAGATTGGCAATCAGCTAATGGATGCAATGAAGTTAGTTGACGACAAAGCACAGATGCGCCGAATTGAGTTTGTAGGGCCAAGTGTAGGTGAAGATTTAAAAGAGCAAGGTGGTTTAGCTATGCTTACCGCGCTTATTTGTATCTTAATATATGTGGCTATGCGTTTTGAATGGCGATTTGCCATAGGTGCAGTTGCTGCACTTGCCCATGATGTTACTTTAACAATAGGCTTGTTTGCATTGTTAGGACTTGATTTTGACCTAACAGTTTTAGCGGCAATCTTAGCCGTGATAGGTTATTCATTGAATGATACGATTGTTGTGTCGGATCGTATTCGTGAAAACTTCCGTAAGGTAAGAATTGACGATACCTTAGAAATTATTAACATTTCATTAACGCAAACATTAAATCGTACTTTAGTCACTTCAATAACAACTTTATTAGTACTAATCGCCTTATTTATTTGGGGTGGTCAAATCATTCATGGTTTTGCTACTGCATTATTATTTGGTGTGTTTGTTGGTACTTACTCCTCAGTATATGTTGCTAGTGCAGTAGCGGTTGCTCTAGGAGTCAGTAAAGAAGATTTAATACCTGTTGAAGTAGAAAAAGAGGGTGCTGAATTTGAAGAAATGCCTTAAGTATTTTTAAACAATATATAAACTTACTTTTGAGATAAGAAACCCCGTTAGGGGTTTTTTTATGTATATTACTTTTTAAAATCCTTCTATCAGGCATTGTTCAGAGCAAAGACGTAGCCCAGACTTGTTCTGACAGTGACCAATTTTAATATAGTGTTTGTCAGGTTAAATTTGAGCTAGTACAGAATAGGTTGTTAACACCAAGCGACTTTGTCGTACCTTAATTACCAAGCGATTCTGTCGCAAATAACTACCAAGGGAAATTGACGGATCTATTTTATCAGTGTTTCTTAATTGTTCTTTTTTGAATATTTGAGGAACACAGAGGTTGATTATTATGGACTCCAAAGCCCAACTCACTGTTGATATTATTGCTAAAGTTGCTGAGCGCAAGATTACTATTGTTAATGCGGCCAAACTCCTCAATAAATCTAGAAGAACCATAGAGCGTTACCTTCAGCAATATCAGAAGGTCGGTATTCAATTTGTTGTTCATCGAAACACTGGCAAAGCTCCTGTGAATAAAACATCTGATTCTCTCAAACGTCAAGTCCAAGCATTAATCAAAGAGAAATACTTTGATGTGAACCTACAGCATTTAGTTGAGTTGCTTGAGGTGAATGAGAATATTTTTGTTAAGCGAGAAACATTAAGATCTTGGGCGCATGATATTCATCATGTAAAACGTGCTAAACGCAGACGAGCTAAAGCTCGTAAAAGACGTGAACGAATGGAATCACCTGGCTTGCTACTGCAAATGGACGGCAGCCCCCATCGTTGGTTTGGGGATCAAAAATCATGTTTGATTGCGATTATTGATGATGCCACTAGTGAAATTCATGCAGAGTTCTTTAAGTCAGAAACTACCGTTGGTTGTTTAAAAGTCATGCGTGATTACATGATAAGAAAGGTTTGTTTAAGGCGCTTTATGTGGATAGGACTGGCATCTTTGGAGGGCCTAAACGTTGTCACTTCTCACAAATGCAACGGGCTTGTGATGAGTTAGGAATCGAAATCATCTTCGCCAATTCGCCCAAGGTAAAGGTCGTATCGAGCGTTCATTCGATACCTTCCAAGACAGGCTAGTACCTGAACTAAGACTTAACAACATCAAGGATATGATAAGCGCAAATCGTTATTTGCAAGACGTATTTATTCCTCAATTCTGGCAACAGAAAATAGAAGTCAATGCTAAGAACACTGACTCTGAATTCACATCGGTTCCTGCCCATCTCAATCTCGATGATGTCTGTGTATTGAAGGAGTATCGAAAGATCAGAAATGATCACACGTTCAGCTATGGCAACAAGTTCTACCTGATAGAATCCCCACTGAAGCACTCTATTGCTAAGCAAAAAATAGAAATTAGAAAGACGAGTAATAATGGTTTTATAGCTTACTTTGGGGGCCGAAATTTGGCGGTATCAGAAGTCATTGAACCGACTAAACTTTCAATGGAAGACTTGGAAATACAAAAGAAAATGGACGTATTAGCGCTAGCAGACAAGCTTGGTAACGTCAGTGAAGCCTCACGCATCAGTGGCATATCGCGAGACACCATTTATCGTCATAGACGCTTAATTAAAGAGGGCGGCAAGGAAGCACTGAAACGCCAAGTTACTCAAGACCTTCGACATAAAAACAGAACAGATGAAGAGCTAGAAAAGTTGGTAATCGACTTCTCGTTACAAAATCCGCATCTCGGCTAAGTCCAAGTGTCTTCGCAACTTAAAGTGAATTACGGCGCAGAGATAAGTGCTAATGGTGTTAGGTATGTATGGTTGAGAGAAAATATGAATACCAGTGCGTTGAGGGTTCAACGTTCACAGTCATTGCTAAAAATAGCCTAACAATGACTGTTCTATTGCTGATTTAACACTACCCTGATATGGTACTACGACAAAGTCGCTCGGTAATTAGTCCGACAGTTTCCCTTGGTAATGATACTAGTACAGAATAGGTCTATTATTTTACCACTTTTACTAATTTTGAAGTTGTAAATTTTACTTTATAATTTTCAGCGCTTTGACAATTAAACATATCGCTACATACTGATAGATTAAAACTAAGGTTTCCAGAATGTAAAAAATCTTTTGATGTATCTTTAACGTAATTGCCGTAAATGCGTATTTTCCCTTCTATAGTGCCATTTCTGATACTGCTAAAATTCATGGTCTTCGCATAACTAGGTACTTCATATGTAACATCATCGGCAAACAGCTCTCCAATATTATTTTTTGACAGTAAGGTTTCACCATTATAAATTTCAAATACTTCACTATATGCTCCTCCTTCTCGAAAACCATCAAGAGAATATAAGCTTAATTGGTTTATTGCTTGATTAAAATTACCATCAGGAACAACTATAGAAAACAAAACCTCTAAATAGTTTGTATCATTCAGTACAAACTTTGATTGAATTATTCGCTCATAACTTGCAGTTAATGAAACATCTTTAAAGTCAGAATATTTTTTTACTTGTATGTAATAAGTGCCGCCTGACTCTGTTGGCTTGCAACTTTCTTCATTAGCTGGGCCCATAGAAATACAATCGTAATCGTTTTCTTTTTTATCTTTTCCAAAGGTTATAAATAGGTCTGCATCTCCAGAGCCTCCAGATAATGCGAAGTTAATACCAGCTGCTCCAGTTGGTACTTCAAAAGTAAAAACCTTACCTTCAGTATTGTCTGTATTTAAGTTCGATTGCACTTTACCATTTCGTAAAGTTGTATTTATAGAATCTTTAACGGTTCTATTTATGACGTTCGTAACACCAAATTCAATGTAACTGCTGTCGGCATAACGACAGCTTTCAAAATTTTCACCTTCACAAATATCAAGAGTATAAGAGAGGAAGTCATTAAATAAAACATCTTTTGATGGATCATCTCTATTTGTAACATAGACGCGTATTTTTCCATCGATTGTTCCATTTCTAAATTGACTGAAATTTATTCCGCTAGTTGTCACGCCCGGAATATCTTGGGAGTGCCACGCCGGTCCACTGTATTCTTTACTGGATAGCAGAGTTTGACCATCATAAATTTCATATAATATTTCTGTATTACCTGCTACTCCTGCTGTTAATAAATTGAAGCGATTTACTGCCTGGTCAAAATTATTTTCTTGAGCCTTTACTGAAAAGTTTATTTCCCAGTAGTTTTTGTTACTTAACGTAATTTCGCCAGCATGAGTTATAAATGATATTATGCTGATAAATAATATGTAACTTAGTCTAAAAATATATTTCATTAAGAAATTCCTTTTTTGTATTTAAAATTGTTATTGCTAACTATTGCACTATCTGTTTCAAGTACCCGAAACCACACTATTATACTAAGAATTATGTTTAAATAAAGAAACACATCATTTAAATTATAAGTATCTTTAAGTTTTCTTATTAAAATACAAAGGCATAGCATAAAGTTGCAATAGGTTGCCATAAAACTGTCATGTAAAGTTAATATAATGTCACTGAATTTAATACAGTAGGTACTTTTTATGACTTCTAACGATGCTCTTTTTACTAAAATTATTGAAAAGGAGTTGATCTCAACTTTATTTCAGCCTGTTTTTGATTTTAGTAAAACAAATGCATTAGGTTATGAAGCGTTAAGCCGAGGGCCTCAAGGAAGTGCTTTAGAGTCTCCTGAAGTATTATTTAAACTCGCTGGTCAGTTGAATAAAATATCAGAATTAGAATTACTGTGCCGAAAAAAGGCAATAATAAATTTTGCGAATTTAAATTTAAGTGGCAAACTTTTGCTGAATGTCAGTCCTAATGTTTTATTGGACCCTAATCACCCTAGAGGTGAAACATTGCATTTATTAGCGCAAAATGGTTTATCTGCTAATAGAGTGATAATAGAAGTAACAGAGCAGGAAAAAGTTGAAGATAATGATTTATTTAAACAAACGATTCAGCATTATAGAGAGTTAGGTTTTGTAATTGCCATTGACGATTTAGGGGCTGGTTATTCAGGTTTAAAGCAATGGTCTGAATTACAACCTGATATTGTAAAAATAGATAGGTATTTTATTGATCATTGCGATCAAAGTTTTGTTAAAAAAGCATTTTTAAAAATGATTTTGGAGTTGGCGAAAATTACTAATACTCAAGTCATTGCTGAAGGTATTGAGCGTGAAGAAGAGCTTTTGTTACTTAAGTCTTTAGGGATAAATTTAATGCAGGGCTTTTTATTGCAAAGACCAGTTAAAATACCAAATAAAAATTCACTTTATTATCCGAGTATTTCAAAGTTTAAATTAGAACAAACCGCATAATACTATTCATCATTTTACCCTTGTTATTTATAGCTACACTAATAATTTATTTGGCACTAACTTTGCTTTAATCTAAGTCTATTGTTTTGTGATTGAAAGCAATAAAGTGTGATGGTACTTTAAACGTATGCCTCATACTTTAATTGGCTATAATTTTAAGATTTTGAACCTTAATTTTAAACATTCACTCAAAGTTAAACCTTACTTCAGTTATAAGTGAAAACTATGAAAATAATGACATTTATCATTTTATTAGCCATGTTTATCTGTGGTGTTAGTTCTCAATCGGCCAATGCCGCACCAGTTATAAGCTCAGTGACACTTTCAAACTCAGTTCATAAGGTCGGAGATAATGTCACTATCTCTATATTTGCAGATCAAGCAGGCTTAACCTTGGTTTCAGGTTCAGTTAATGGTGTGAATTTAAGTGCTTTTACAGATACTGGAGGAGGAAATTATACCGCATCATATATTATTATTGACGGTGGTAACGATATCGCTACTGGGTCTGATATTCCGGTAAATTTGATTCTAGAAGATGCTAGTAATGTACAAAGTAACAATTATATAACGCCAATTAGTCAAACTGCTGATGCTATTTATGCCAATTTACCAGATATTAATCTAACAGTTTCAGCTAATTCTTTAGTTGAAAATAGCGGTTCGGTAAATGTTATTGCAACACTTAGTGGTAGTTTAAATAACCAGTGGCCAGCAGCAATAACTGCAAATTTGACTTATTCTGGTACTGCTACTGTTGATGTTGATTATACCAAATCAGATTCTATTTTGATCCCACAAAATAATACTTCTTCATTAACTAGCATAACAGGTAGAGTTGACAATCTATATGATGCTGCTGTTGATGAATCTGTGACAATAACGCTTAATACTGTTTCAGTTGGAACAGTAGGGACCACAAATCAGCAAACTGTAACGATAGTTGATGCGCAATCAGCTCCTGTTGTAACATTATCGGTTGCAACCAATTCAGTTTCTGAGGTTGGTGGAACTTCAAATATTACAGCAACACTCAGCAATGAAAGTTTTCAAGATGTTGTGGTTAATTTAGCCTTTTCAGGTACGGCAGCTTCTGGTGCCGTAGATTATAATACACCTAGTAATTCTATTACGATTAGTGGAGGTTCTTTGTCTGCAAATGCAGCAACAGGAATTTCTACAGTCAATAATGAGTTAATTGAGGGCAATAAAACAATTATTATTGATATAGCCAGTGTTGTAGGGGGAAGTGAGAATGGAGTTCAACAACAAACGATTACAATTTTAGATGATGAAACAGCCAATGTTAGTTTAAGTTTAAGTGTGGCTTCAATTGCTGAGGCTGCAGGTTTTACTCAATTAACGGCAACAATTAATAAAGTGACTTTTCAAGATGTGGTTGTTTCTCTTGCATATTCAGGTACGGCAATAAGTGGAATTGATTATGTTACACCAAATTTGACGATTACTATCACGCAAGGCCAGACTACAGGGTCAGCAACCATTACTGCTATTCAAGATACAGATGAAGAGGCAGATGAAAGCATCATAATTGATGTGACAAGTGTTACAGGCGGGGTTGAAAGCGGTATACAGCAGCAAACGATATCCATTTTAGATGATGATAATCAAACACAGGCAGATGTTGCATCTGTAAATGAAGATAACCAAGTTTTGATTGATGTACTCAGTAATGATGGGGGGGCTGGTAATGAATTAAATCCTGCAAGTGTAACAGTTGTGACTGCTACTACTCATGGTGTGACTTCAGTCAATACGGTAAATGGTATTGTTACTTATACGCCAGATGAAAATTATTTTGGTACAGATACTTTCACTTATGTTGTAACTAATTTAAGAGGCACTATATCTAGTGAGACGGCTGTAGCTATTACAATCAATAGTGTTAATGACGCACCTATTGCAGTTAATGATACAACGAGTGTCGCAGAAGATAATACTGTTGTAATTTCTGTTCTTTCTAATGATACTGATGTTGATAATGCTACTGAAATAAAATCTTCTTCGTTAGCTATAACAACCCAGCCTGAGCATGGGCAAGCAACAATCAGCAATGGCCAAATTAGCTATAAAGCAAATGCTGATTATAATGGCAGTGATTTTTTTGGATATACTGTAAGTGATGTGTTTGATGCAGTCTCTAATGTGGCGACTGTGAGTATTAATGTGTCTGGCAGTAATGATGCTCCAAGGACTACAGATGACACTGCAACAATAGCTGAAGATTCAGTCATTACAATAAAAGTACTTGAAAATGATCAAGATATAGATGGTACCTTAGATATAACAAGCATTGCCTTAGTTGCAACTCCTTTAAAGGGAGATGTGCAAGTTCAGCTTGATGGTAGTGTTATTTATACACCGAATAAAGATTTTTTTGGTTTAGACACTTTTACTTACACGGTTAAAGATAACGAAAATGCTTTATCTTTAGCCACGCGAGTTAACATTAACGTGACTGCCGTCAATGATGCGCCAGTATCAGCGAATGATATTGTTGTATTGAAAGAAGATGTTGCGCATACAATAAATGCTATTGGTAATGATGTAGATGTTGATGGCGCAATAACATCGATTTTAATTATGCAAGCTCCTACACAAGGTAGCGTCATTGTCGATGAAGCCACTTTACTATTAACTTATACACCCAATGCTAACTTTTTTGGTACAGATACATTTACCTATCAAACGGCTGATTCCCTTGATGCTAAGTCAAATACTGCCACCGTTTTATTAACCGTTGAAACAGTGAATGATAATCCTCTGAGTAATAACGATGAAGCACAAACAGATGAAGAAGTTGCAGTTTCAATTAATGTATTGGAAAATGATCAAGATATTGATGGTGAATTAGTATCACAGTCGATTATTATTGTAACCCCGCCTAAATTTGGTACGACAGAGGTGCACCCTAGTGGAAAAATCACTTATACACCGCAGGTCGATTATGCTGGCGAAGACTTTTTTGTTTATCAGGTAAGTGATGATCAAGGTGGTGTTGCTTCAGCAACCGTTTTAATTCAGGTTAACAATATTAATGATGCACCAGTCGCTTTAAATCAAGCGATTGAATCAAATGAAGATGATGCGTTGGTATTTGAATTAACAGGTACTGACGTTGATAAAGATAATTTAGTATATTCTTTAATTACATCACCTACTCAGGGAGTGCTAACTGGTGAAGCTCCAAACCTCATATATCAACCAAATGAAAATTATTTTGGTAATGATAGTTTTACTTTTAAAGTTAATGATGGGACCTTAGATTCGACTGAAGCCACAATATCTATCAACATACTTTCAGTGAATGACGCTCCTGCTGGAAATGAAAAAACAGTTTTAGCTGCTGAAGATCAAACAACAAATATTGTTTTGACAGGCAGTGATGTTGAAGGAGATGACATTACTTTTGCATTAGTGACGAGTACTAAAAATGGCACGTTAACGGGTGATGTGCCTAATTTGGCTTATACACCGTTTGAGAATTACTTTGGCGAAGATAGTTTTTCTTTTGAAGTAAATGATGGAAAATTAACTTCAACAATAGTTAATATGCATATTGATGTAAAAGCAGTTAATGATATTCCTGTAGGAGATAAGCAATCTCTTAATGTTCAAGAAGACACATCTATTTCATTTAAGTTAACTGGTAGTGATATCGATAGCTCTGTTTTAACTTTTAAAGTGATTAAAAATCCGCCTAATGGCATTGTTAGTGGTCAACCCCCTTATTTAGCTTATACCCCTGATGGTGATTATAACGGTAATGATAGTTTTACTTTTGAAGTGCAAGATGGTTCAGGAAAATCAAAACCTGTAGTAATTGATGTAACAGTAGAGCCTGTTAATGATGCCCCTTTGGCAATAAACGATACAGTCAGTCGAATAGACTGGCAAGCTGTTAATATTATGGTGCTTAATAATGATAGTGATATTGATGGTGATAGCTTAAAAATAGTGGGTGCCAATACAAAAACTGGTTCAGTTACTTGGGTTGATAGCATTTTAACATATACACCTGCCGCAGGTTTTAATGGTTCTGCTGTTGTTGAGTATCAAATATCTGATGGTTTTGGTGGGTTAGACTCTGCGTTAGTTCTTATTGATATTAACGTGCCTAGTAGTGAGTTACCAAAAATAACTCCACCAAATGATATTGAAGCAGATGCTTCAGGCTTGTTTACACAGGTTGATATTGGTGTTGCCACAGCAGTAGATAAAGACGGTAATTCGCTACCTGTTACTTTAGTCGATAACAATACCTTTTTTAAACCAGGTGTGAGTACTGTATTTTGGCAAGCAATAGATGAAAATAATCAAACTGTAGTTATAAGCCAAAAAATTAACATGGCTCCATTAATATCTTTATCTAAGGAACAAAAAGCAGTCGAAGGTTTTGCTGTAAAAGTTGACTTGATGCTTAATGGTTTAGCGCCGCGCTATCCTTTGTCTATCCCCTATAAAGTGAGTGGTACAGCTGAAACTTTTGTTGATCATGATTTAACTAATGGTACTTTAGTGATTGAGTCTGGCACGCATGGTGAAATTGCATTTAACGTATTTACAGATGAGTTAGCTGAAGAAGATGAAACCGTTATTATTGAGTTAGGAAGTGGTGTTAATCGCAGTGAGCAATACATTCATACTGTCACTATCAGTGAAAATACCATTTTACCTAAAGTAAGACTCATGGTTGAGCAAAACGCTCAACAAGGCTCAGTTGTTAATAAACAAACAGGAACTGTGCTTGTTAGTGCAAAAGTGGAACATCCAGATCATGATAAAAAATATCAATATAAGTGGACAAATACCGAGTTATTATTAACTGACAATGATGACTCTGAACTTACCTTTAGTTTTGATCCTAGTACGTTAAACATTCAGAATTACCAAGTTAACTTAGAGCTTATAGACCTTGACTCACAAAAAACGATAGTAACAAAACAAATTACGATACATTTAGATGAAACTGCTGCGACATTAACTTCTGCGGATACAGATTTAGATGGTATACCTGATAATGTCGAAGGTCAGCTGGATAGAGATCAAGATGGTATTGTTGATTACTTAGATGCGATTAATGAATGTAATGTGCTACCTTCTAATATCGCTTCTGTAACAAATTTTTTAATTGAAGGTCAAAGTGGGGGATGTTTACGTTTAGGAAATCGCGCTTTCAAAAATCAAATTACAGGTGCACTGATTGAAAATGGTGCAATAGATGATATTGGCGCTCAAAATACCGGTGGGGTCTATGATTTTATTGTTGAGGGGTTGTCACCTGATGGTCAAAGTTACAAAGTTGTATTTCCTCAACTAAAACCTATACCAGCTAATGCTTTATATCGTAAACAGGTTGAAAGTGGCGATTGGCAAGATTTTGTATTAACCAGTACTGATAAAGTGTTTTCTACAGCAGGAGAGTATGGTTATTGCCCTCCTCCAGGTGAAGGGTCGTGGCAGTTAGGTTTAATCTCTGGTTTTTGGTGTGTACAAGTTCAAATATCTGATGGCGGCCCTAATGATGCTGATCATAAAATAAATGGAACTATTGTTGATCCTAGTGGTGTCGCTGTCATTTTTGATGGAAATCATCAACCTATTGCTGAAGATGATAGCGCACAAACGCGTATTAATACTGAAATTACAATTGATGTGCTTTTAAATGATAGTGATAGAGATAATGATTTATTGATTATTAATCCTGCAAGTGCAGTATTGGGTAATGTATCAGTTATTGAAAATAAATTAAATTATAAACCAGCGATTGATTTTGTTGGAACAGAAGTTGTTGTTTATGCTGTCTCTGATGGTAAAGGCGGTACAGATTTTGCGGAAGTTACCATTGCAGTATCTGCTAATAAAACACCTATTGCTCAAGATGATGCAGCTGATACTTTTAAAGGTGAATCTGTAATCATTATTGTTTTATCCAATGATACGGATCCTGATGGTGATAGTTTGAGCTTAGTATCTGCTTCTGCGTCAAATGGTAATGTCGCAATTAATAATGATGGTAGTTTGACTTACATTCCAAATAGTGAGTTTATTGGAGTTGATGAAATTAGTTATCGCATCAAAGATGTTTTTAATGCTCAAGCTAATGGCATAGTTAAAGTAACGGTTTCTGAAAAAGAAGAGGTTACTCCAGAGTCTGAAAAAAGTGACAGTGGTGGTGCTTTATTTTGGTTATTGATGTTAATTACTTTAATTAAAAGTCGAAAAGCTTTTAAAATATAATAGAAATAAAAAAGGAGCCATAGGCTCCTTTTTTATTATTGATAGTTTTTAAATTAACGTAATAAAGTATCAGTTAAATGAGGGCGAAGCTCTTTAACTATGGCTTGTGATAGTTTAGGGAAACCACAAACTAAATTACCGCTTTCGTTAAAGTTATTGCCGCCGGCAAAATCCATTAATAAACCACCGGCTTCTTTTACAATTAGTTGGCCTGCAATCGTTTCCCAAGGTTTTAAACCTATTGCATAAAAACCATCAACACGCCCTGCTGCAACATAGGCTAAATCTAGTGCAGTAGAGCCAGCTCTACGCATATCAGCAGTTTGAGTAAATAATGCTTGGAAGCTTTTAGTATAAGCTTCTAAATGATGTTTATGTTTATTAGGAAAACTGGTTGCTAGAATAGTCCCCATTAGCTCATTTGCTTTAGATACACGTAAGCGTTTATTATTTAGCTGTGCGCCTTGACCACGAGAAGCTGTAAATAATTCACCTCTAATTGGATCATAAATAACAGCTTGATCTAAACGACCTTTAATTTTTAATGCGATAGAAACAGCGAAGTGTGGGATGCCTTTTACAAAGTTGGCAGTGCCATCAATTGGATCAATAATCCATTGATAATCTGTATTTGAACCTTTATGCTCTCCTAATTCTTCACCAACAATACAATGATCAGGGTATGATTTTAAAATAGAATCACGGATCACTGCTTCAGCATCTTTATCTATGTTAGTTACAAGGTCATTGCTACCTTTTTGTTGAACTTCAATTTTGTTTGGCTCTTCGAAAGCACGAACAATAACTTTACCTGCATTACGCGCAGCACGGATCGCAATGTTTAACATAGGATGCATAAGAATACCTTTGGTTATGTAAAAGAACAATTAATCACATAGTGATTTAGCCGCGCTATTTTAGCGACTTTTATTTTAAAGTAAATAGGGTTTTTTGAATTATTATATTGTTTAACAATTAATCAATGTTTTATAGAGAGTTGAGATGCAAAAAATCTAATAGCTGACGATGAAATAGACTATATGTTAGAATTTACGTAATTTAATGAAATGTTCGGAATAACTTAAATAATGCTTTTAAATGAAGTGAGAGTCGTCTTAGTAAATACATCACATAATGGAAACGTAGGCTCTGCCGCACGAGCAATGAAAACTATGGGGTTATCTAAATTATATTTAGTTGACCCTGTTAACGAAATTGACAGTCATGCGTCGGCTTTAGCTGCGGGTGCAACCGATGTATTAGGTAACGCAATTGTTGTTGATTCTTTAGCTGAAGCTATTGCAGACTGTTCATTAGTAATTGGGACCAGCGCACGTTCTCGTACTTTATCTTGGCCTATGGTTGAGCCTAGAGAGTGTGGTGAAAAAATGATTGCAGGTGCAAAGTCGGGCCCAGTAGCTTTAGTATTTGGTCGAGAAAATAGTGGCTTATCAAATGAAGAACTACAGCTTTGTAATTACCACGTATGCATTCCTGCAAACCCGGAATATAGCTCTCTTAATTTAGCTATGGCGGTTCAAACTTTATGTTATGAAGTTCGTATGGCTTTTTTAGCTGAGCAGGAAAGAAGTGATGAAGCTAGTGAAAGTTCAAGTGAAGACGAATCGATTTATCCAAGTTCAAAGCAAATGGAATTATTTTATGACCATTTAGAAGATACACTTAATGAAACTGGTTTTATTGTTAAGCAACATCCTGGGATAGTGATGACTAAGTTACGTCGTTTATTTAATCGTGCACGCCCTGAAGAAGTAGAACTGAACATTTTACGCGGTATTTTGTCTTCAATTGGTAAAACAATAAAAAATACTAAAGATTAAATTTACAGCCATACTCATAAGCATGAATTCCAGTGAATATGGGTATGGTGATGTTCAAAAGAATAAAGGAAGATATCAATAGTGTATTTTCAAGAGATCCTGCCGCTCGCACTTTCATAGAGATATTGTTTAACTCCCCTGGTTTACACGCATTATGGTGGCATAGAGTCACCCATTACTTACATAAATTGCACTTTTTATTTTTAGCGCGTTTTTTATCTACAATTGCGCGATGGTTAACTGGGGTTGAAATTCACCCTGGAGCCGAAATCGGTAAACGCTGTTTTATTGATCATGGTATGGGAGTTGTGATTGGCGAAACTGCAGTTATTGGCAATGATGTTACTTTATATCATGGTGTAACATTAGGTGGTACCAGCTGGCAGTCAGGTAAGCGACATCCAACATTAGCTGATAATGTGGTAGTGGGTGCGGGAGCACAAATTTTAGGCCCTATTGAGATTGGGAAGGGAGCAAAAATAGGTTCAAACTCTGTGGTTGTTAAAAATATTGCACCAAAAGCAACTGTTGTTGGTGTACCTGGGCGTGTAATTAATCCTCAAGTAAAAGCTGAATCTAGAGAAACAGCGAATAAACGAAATGAAATTGCTAAAAAATATGGTTTTGATGCTTATGCTATATCAGAAGACAATCCAGATCCTGTGGCTAATTCAATTGGAAAAATGTTAGATCATATGCACTTACTTGATAACAAGGTGCAAGAACTTAGCCATGCATTAACTTTATTGGGTTCAAATGTATCTGAGTCTCAATTGCCAAAAGTAAATATAGAGGTTGATGATTTTTGCCAAGCTGAGAAAAAAGCTAAGCAAGCACGTTCACAAGCACATCAAAAATTTGACCCTGAAATATAGTAAATTAGAATCGGGAAGTACTTGACTAAATTACTCAGGTATTTAAAATGCAAGAATACCCGACTTAATTACTCAGGTATTTACAGGTTTGACAATATAATACTTGACTATGTTAGTCAGGTAATTAAAATTCGCCATTCAAAATGTACACTAACACTGGGGGGCTAGTATGAAATTAACATCTAAGGGCAGATATGCAGTAACTGCAATGCTTGATGTTGCATTACATGCTCAAATTGGCCCTGTATCACTTGCTGATATTTCAGAACGTCAAGAGATCTCTCTTTCTTATCTTGAGCAACTTTTTGCTCGTCTTAGAAAACATGGCTTAGTTCGCTCTATTAGAGGTCCGGGCGGTGGGTATTTATTAGGTAAAGAAGCGAAAGATATTTCAGTTGGTGATGTGATCATTGCTGTTAATGAATCTGTTGATGCCACTAAGTGTCAGGGAAAAGGGGACTGCCAAGGTGGCTCTAGATGTCTGACACATAACCTTTGGTTAGAATTAAGCAGCAGAATTAAAGAGTTTTTAGATAATATCACTTTAGCGGAACTTGTGACCCAAGGTGATGTAAAAGAAGTTTCAATGCGTCAAGATTCTCATTTGAGAGATGCCATTGCACAATTAGAAAATATTCAAATTAGCTATCAATTATAAGCAGGACCGGAGCAGAAAAGAAATGAAGTTACCAATTTATTTAGATTACGCAGCAACTACACCGGTAGATCCGAGTGTTGCAGAAAAAATGATTGAATGTCTGACTATGGATGGCAATTTTGGTAACCCGGCATCTCGCTCTCATCGTTTTGGTTGGCAGGCTGAAGAGTCAGTTGATCAAGCACGTCATGATATCGCCGCATTAATAAATGCTGATCCTCGTGAAATTGTTTTAACATCAGGTGCAACTGAGTCTAATAATTTAGCAATTAAAGGTGCTGCAAACTTTTACAGTAAAAGTAAAGGTAAGCATATCATCACTGTAAAAACAGAGCATAAAGCGGTACTAGATACCTGTCGTGAATTAGAACGTCAAGGTTTTGAAGTAACCTATATGGACGTAGAAGACAATGGTTTACTTGATTTGCAAAAGTTAGCTGATGCAATGCGCGACGATACAGTACTTGTAAGTGTAATGCATGTAAACAATGAGTTAGGTGTTATTCAAGATATTGCAACGATTGGTGAAATGTGTCGTGAACGTAAAATTATGTTCCATGTTGATGGCGCTCAAAGCGCAGGTAAAGTAACTATTGATTTGAAAGAATTGAAAGTAGACTTTATGTCATTCTCAGCCCATAAAATTTATGGACCTAAAGGTATTGGTGCATTATATGTACGCCGTAAACCGCGTGCTCGCCTAGAAGCACAAATGCATGGTGGTGGTCATGAGCGTGGTATGCGTTCAGGTACTTTGGCAACACATCAAATTGTAGGTATGGGTGAAGCTTTCCGTATTGCAAAAGAAAAATTTGAAGATGATCATGCACGTATAACTAAACTGCGCAAACGTTTAATCGATGGCATGTTAAGTGAGCTTGAAGAAGTTTATTTTAATGGTACACCAGATCAATCAGTACCTGGCATAGTAAACATTAGCTTTAACTATGTTGAAGGCGAGTCATTATTAATGGCTGTTAAAGATATTGCAGTTTCTTCTGGTTCAGCATGTACATCTGCAAGTTTAGAACCTTCATATGTATTGCGTGCATTAGGCCGTAATGATGAATTAGCGCATAGCTCAATTCGTTTCAGTATCGGTCGTTTCACCACTGAAGAAGAAATAGATTACACGGTTAAATTATTAAACTCTTCAATTGGAAAATTACGTGATATGTCTCCTCTTTGGGAAATGTTCAAAGATGGCATAGACTTAGAATCAGTTGAGTGGGCAGCCCACTAAACAAATAAAGTTATATTTGCGAGTTAATTAGCTCGCAGTCTCTTTCATAATGTAGCAATGAAGAAAGCGGCAATGAGATAATAAGGTATTGAGGTAATTAAGCATGGCATATAGTGATAAAGTGTTGGATCACGTTGAAAATCCAAGAAATGTAGGCGCATTTGATAAAAATGATCCTACTGTAGCAACTGGCATGGTGGGCGCACCTGCTTGTGGCGATGTAATGAAATTGCAACTTAAAATTTCAGATGAAGGTATTATCGAAGATGCTAAATTCAAAACGTATGGTTGTGGTAGTGCAATCGCATCATCTTCACTCGTAACTGAATGGGTTAAAGGTAAAACTTTAGACCAAGCTGCTGAAATTAAAAATACAGATATTACAGCTGAGCTAGAATTACCTCCTGTAAAGATCCACTGCTCAATTTTAGCTGAAGATGCAATTAAAGCAGCAATCGAAGATTATAAAAACAAGCACTAAAATTTAAGCTCTAAAATTAAGTTATAAGGCGAGACAAAAAGTATGGCTATTACAATGACAGACGCAGCAGCTGAACGTGTTAAATCATTTTTAGATAACCGTGGTAAAGGCATAGGTTTACGCGTTGGCATTAAAACGACTGGTTGTTCGGGCCTCGCCTATGTTTTAGAGTTTGTTGATGAACTAACTGAAGGTGATGAAACCTTTGAGCATAATGGTGTAAACGTCATAGTTGATGCTAAAAGCTTAGTTTATATAGATGGCACTGAATTAGATTTTGTAAAAGAGGGCCTCAATGAAGGTTTTAAGTTTATAAATCCTAATCAAAGTGGCGAATGTGGTTGTGGTGAAAGTTTCACTGTTTAATAAAAAGCTGGTTTGGTACTTTTTGTTATTAAGGCGCTATATTTAGCTGCCGGTGAAAGTTTGTTACTATTTGTTTTATCTCGCTTTTAAATTTAAAACACGTAGTAAAAAAAGCCTCATTTTTGAATTGAGGCTTTGTTGTTTTTATTAGGTTTAAGTTGTAGGTTATTAATGAAGTACTTTGCGCTATTTTCTTTACCAGTTGATTTTAATATTGATTTGGAATTATTAAATCAGGCCTATTTACAATTACAAAAAGCAGTACATCCTGATAAATATGCCCATAAAAGCAGCGCTGAGCAATTACTTGCAGTTCAAAAGTCAGCTCAAATAAATGATGCATTACATATTTTAAAGCACCCACTTAAACGTGCTGAATATATGTTATCTGAGCGCGGAATTGACATTAGAGCTGAACAACAAACATTACAAGACCCTATGTTTTTAATGCAGCAAATGGAATTACGTGAAGAGCTAGAAGATATAAAAGAAGCAAATGATCCTGACGCCGCAATATCTGCATTTGATAAACAAATAAAAAAAATTGATCTTGATTATCATACGCAGCTTAAAACGCTAATAGCGCAAACAGATATAGAACAGCTTCATCGTACGGCAGATGTGGTGCGTAAACTTAAATTCATTTATAAATTACGTGAAGAATTGGAAAGAGTTGAAGACTCTTTATTTGACGATTAATTAAACGTAACGACATTAAAGTGGCAGTATAATTATGGCATTATTGCAAATTGCTGAGCCGGGGCAAAGCGCGGCACCTCACCAACATAAGTTAGCAATTGGTATTGATTTAGGCACGACAAATTCACTTGTTGCAACCGTTCAAAGTGGTGAAGCAAAAACATTAGCAGATGAAAATAATCAAGTTATTTTACCTTCTGCAGTACACTATACTCAAGATGGCATTGAAGTAGGTGAAGGCGCATTTAAAAATGCAGCATTGGATGCTGAAAATACCCTTATTTCTGTTAAACGCTTTTTAGGTAAATCTAAAGCTGATATTGAAGTTGAATATAAGCAATTACCGTATAAATTAAGCGATGAAGGCGGTGTTTTTAGTATTGAAACTTGTCAGGGTTTGATCAATCCAATTCAGGCTTCCAGCGAGATTTTAAAGCACTTAAAACTGCGCGCTGAAAACTCTTTTGGTGGCGATGAAATAACAGGTGCAGTCATAACTGTTCCTGCGCATTTTGATGATGCTCAACGCCAAGGCACTAAAGATGCGGCTGAATTGGCTGGTTTAAATGTATTACGTTTATTAAATGAACCTACCGCTGCTGCTGTTGCTTATGGTTTAGACTCAGGTCAAGAAGGCATTATCGCCGTATATGATTTAGGGGGAGGGACTTTTGATATTTCAATTTTACGTTTATCTAAAGGTGTATTTGAAGTATTAGCAACAGGTGGTGATGCGAGTCTTGGTGGTGATGATTTTGATGCTTTATTAGTTGAGTATTTCAAGCAACAAACGAATCAAACACATCTAGAAGCTAAAACATTGCGTCTATTTATTAGCAAGGCTAAAGCGTGTAAAGAAGCATTAAGTCAGTATAAAACCGTAAATGTAGGCTTAGAAGTAGATGGTTTACCTCAAACGGTTACTGTTACGAAAGAATTTTTTAATGAACTTGCAACACCATTAATTAAAAAAACATTAAGAGCATGTCGTCGCGCCGTAAAAGATGCTGATATTTCAAATGAAGACGTGCTTGAAGTGGTCATGGTTGGCGGCTCTACTCGTATGCCAAGTGTACGTGAGCAAGTAGGGGCATTTTTTGAAAAACAGCCCCTAACGTCTATAGACCCAGATCAAGTTGTTGCAATTGGTGCTGCTATTCAGGCGGATATCTTAGTCGGTAATAAACCTGATTCAGATATGTTGTTATTAGATGTTTTACCTCTGTCTTTAGGTTTAGAGACTATGGGTGGGCTAGTCGAAAAAATAATTCCACGTAATACCACAATTCCAGTTGCTAGAGCGCAAGAATTTACCACATTCAAAGATGGCCAAACGGGCATGTCTTTATTGGTATTGCAAGGTGAACGAGAATTAGTAGATGATTGTCGTGCATTAGCTAAGTTTAGTTTAAAAGGCATTCCTCCAATGGCGGCGGGTGCTGCACATATTTTGGTGACATTCAAAGTAGATGCCGATGGTCTGTTAAGTGTTACAGCAATGGAAAAATCAACGGGTGTTCAAGCCGATATTCAAGTAAAACCTTCATTTGGTTTATCTGACGATCAAGTTGCACAAATGCTCAAGGACTCAATGAGTTTTGCGAAAGAAGATATGCAAGCACGTATGCTGACAGAGCAACAGGTTGAAGCATTAAGAGTAATAGAAGCAATTAATGCTTCTATGGCTGAATCAAAAGGTTTATTAACTGAAATCGAAAGTGTTGCTTTAACAACTGAAATTGAAAAGCTTGCTCAATTACGCGAAACAGCAACAAAACCAGATGAACTAAAATTAGGAATTGAAGCACTTGATAAAGCAAGTTCTGATTTTGCATCTCGAAGAATGGATGTTTCAATTAAAAAAGCACTGACAGGTCAGTCAGTAGACAAAGTTTAGTTTTGTTTTATTGTCATATAAATCGACGAGGTTTAATTTAAAATGCCACAAATTGTATTTTTACCCCATGAAGAGCTATGCCCTGAAGGTGCAGCAATTGAAGCTAAAAGTGGTGAAACCATATTAAATGTAGCGCTACAAAATGGTATATCTATTCCACATGCGTGTGAAAAGTCATGTGCTTGTACAACATGTCACTTAGTGATCAGGGAAGGTTTTGACTCATTAGAAGAGAGTGACGAATTAGAAGACGATATGCTAGATAAGGCTTGGGGTTTAGAGCCTGAATCTCGTTTAGGTTGTCAGGCATTAATTGCTGATGAAGACTTAATTGTTGAAATTCCAAAGTATAACTTGAATATTGTCAACGAAGATCATTAACCGATCTGTATTGTGATTCAGATCATGATACGGTAGAAGACATGTTTAAAAGCCAATAACAGCATTGTTATTGGCTTTTTATTATAAAATGAAGAAGTATCTCTGTATTATTTTAAGCTTTTTTTATAATTTACTCGCAGTTCTAACTCGCTCAATAAACTATTTTTATACCACCCCGTTTATAAGATAAGGAGCCTTCATAACGGTTTAAGTTATGCTGTAATTATAAAGATTTTCTTTATATTAAAATGACTTATTCTCATGTTTTTTATATTTTTAACTATACTTACAAGTCATCTTACTACAGTTGAATTTTTCGTTTGAGGAAAAGGGATTTATGCATAACTTGGATGAAAACCGCCATGGCGATAAAGGTCTTTTTAAAAAGCTAATAGTACAAGTCGATAAAATGAGTTTAACCTATAAGATATTATCTGGTTTTGCCATACCTGTTATCTTAATGATTATCGTCTCCAGTGTAGTTTACAACAGTACTACTGCACTCATAGAGACCTCTAACTGGGTTACACATACTCAGAAGGTGATAGCCAAAGGTCACTTACTGGAAAAATTGTTACTTGACATGGAAACTGGCGAAAGAGGTTTTTTAATCACAGGTAAAAATGAATTCTTAGAGCCATTTATTAATTCAGAAAAACAGTGGGATACACAAATTAATAGTACTAAAACACTTGTTTCTGATAATTTTTCACAGGTTAAAAAAGTAGAGTCTATTGATCTTAAGGCGAAACAATGGTTGAAATTAGCCGCAACGCCTGAAATGGCACTAAGACGAAAAGTAGTTTCAAATGCCATTAGTTTAGATCATTTACAGACTTTACTACAGAAAAAAACGGGGAAAAATATACAGGATGGTATTCTAAAAAAATTAGATGATCTAAATCACATTTTTTCAACTTCGCAAAATCAAATCGCCTCTAACTTACTTATTTCCATTTCTAAAGATATTGTAGATCAGGAAACTGGGGAGCGAGGTTTTTTGATCACTGGAGATGAAGACTTTTTGTCACCATATAAAGAAGGTCAATTAAACTATCAGGCACATATAAGTGAACTTAAATCCCTAATATTAAACTCGCCAAAAAAGTCCCAGGTAACGAACTTAATTAACAAAATAGAAATGTTAGCTAATCAGTGGGAAACAAAAGTTGCAACTCCTGAAATAGATATGCGCAGAACAATCAAAAATATTAAAAAAGCAGAAGCAGAACTTGAAAATATCGCAGAGGTTGTGTCAATAGGAATCGGAAAGAAAATTTTAGATGAGTTACGTAAAAACTTTAATATACTCAAAGATTTGTATATACGTTCTAATAATGAGAAAGCACAGCTATTGCTAACAATTCTCAGTAAGTCAATGGTCGACAGGGAGAGCGGACAGCGAGGTTATTTAATTACTGGAGAAGATAGGTTTCTACAATCCTATGAAGAAGGTAAACAAATTTTTGAATTTAATCTGCAATTAATAAAAAAAATAGCAGCGAACGCTTATGATGAGAAAGTTGTTTATCAATTGGTTGAGGAAATTGAAGTTGAAACAGCAAAGTGGCATAAGCTGGCTGCAAGTGTAGAAATTGATGCTCGAAGAGAGATAAATCAAACAGGGCTTTCACCAATGGAATATTTGCAGAAGATGCAGTCAAGTGTTTTAAATAGTGAGTATCTTCTTTCCATAAAAACGACTTTAAGTATTATTGATGCGATGTTTACTAAAAATACAGATATTTCAGGAAGGTTAATTTTATCAAACATGCATAATACCTTATATAAGCTTAAAACAACTTATTTACAATTTTCCTCAAATGGAGACCCAAGTTTACTAATACAATTTAATAAGCAAAGAAGAAAATTAACTAAACAAATTATTTCACTTTCATTTCACAGTAAGGCTTCTATTAGCGCAAAAGATTCATCTACACTAAAACAGCATATAGAAAACTTGTCATTAAACGCATCGACATGGTTTACGCAATCTATAGAGCCTAGGCTTCATTCTCGAAAAAATGCATTTACAAGTCGATCTTCGGCATTAAATCAAATACAACACGTTTTAAGAAAAGGCAGAGGAAAAAATATTCTTGATGATATTAGGCTACAGATTAACAATATGAATAAAAAAGCCATAGATGAAAAAAACTATCAGGTTTCTAATCTTATTTTACAAATTAGTAAGGCGATAGTAGATCAAGAAACTGGACAAAGAGGCTTTATTATCACAGGTCAAGAAGCTTTTCTGGAACCATATTATTTAGGTAATAAAAATTTATCATACTTGATCGCTGAACTTAAAAATAATGTTAACCAAGGTTTTAACAGTAAGGAAGTAATCGAAAAATTTAAAATTATTGAAGATGAAATAAAAAATTGGCGTCAGGTTGCTGCTGAACCAGAAATCAAACTTCGAAGATTGGTTAATCAAGGGGAAGAAAATTATATCAATCTTGTTCGTATAGCCAGTGAAAGTAAAGGTAAGAATATCCTAGAGAATATTCGGTATTTACAAAATGAGCTAAATAAAGACTTTTTAAAAGCAAAGCATATTACTGCTCAACGGCTTATTGTCTCTATTGCAAAAGACATTGCTGACATGGAAGCAGGGCAAAGAGGTTTTTTGATAACAGGGCAAGAAGAGTTTCTTCAATCTTATCAAAGAGGATTAGAAAGTCTTAAGCAACATACTTTTGAAATTAAAAATATTATTAACGCAAGTTCTGATATCTCAAAAATGCAAAGTGACATAGATTTATTAAGACAAAAAACAGTGCAATGGAAACTTGAGGCGGCTGAACCCGAAATCGCGTTGAGGAATACATTAAATAAAGCAGGAGCATCAATGGAAGATGTTACACGTTTAATTGAAAATGGAACGGGTAAAAAGATTATTGATTCTTTGCGTGAAGAAATTGCTCAGTTTATTCAAGTTGAAAAAGACTTGATTTTAGTCCGAACTTTTGAATCTCAACAAGCTGCATCAGATACTTTATATCAAGCAATTTTTGGTACCCTTAGCGCTGCTATAACTGCATTTTTTTCAGCTTTCATCTTATTAAAATCAATCCTTGGCTCTCTCACTAAGTTAAGTGATGCGACTAAGAAAGTAGCTACAGGCGACTACAATGCGAGAATAAAAATATATGGTCAGGATCAAGTTGCTGAACTAACAAACTCTTTTAATAGTATGACAAGCCAATTGGAAGAATCCAGTAGGGATATGAAAAGTTCAAAAAAAGACCTACAAATGCAAGCTGAGTTACTAGAAGAAAAAAATACACAACTGCTTCACACTCAAGGTGAACTTGAAAAAAATGCTGTAAAACTTGAGCAAACGAGTCAGTATAAATCCAACTTTCTTGCAACTATGAGCCATGAAATACGCACGCCTATGAATGGAGTATTGGGTATGCTTGGTTTATTAAAAAATACCGACCTTACTAGCGACCAGTTAAAAAAAGTTCAAGTGGCAAAAAGTAGTGCTGATGCTTTACTCACCATTATTAATGAAATTCTCGACTTTTCTAAAATTGAATCAGGTAAGCTAGAACTGGAAATACTCGACTTCAACTTGCGCAGCATGTTGGGGGATTTCTCTGAATCTATGGCAATACAAGCGCAGGAAAAAGGTCTGGAGATAGTATTAGATGTCACTAACATAGAAGAATCTATGGTCATTGGAGATCCTGGTCGCTTGAGACAAATTCTAGTTAACTTAGTGGGAAACGCAATTAAATTTACCCAAAATGGTGAGGTTGTTATTCATGCAAAAACCGAAAAAACAACCGATGATACTTTGTTATTTATTTGTAATATTGAAGATACGGGGATTGGTATTGAGCAGGAATATATAGGTAACTTATTTGAGGTATTTACTCAGGCTGATAGCTCAACCACACGGGAGTATGGTGGCACTGGGCTAGGACTTTCAATTAGTAAGAAGTTATGCGAATTAATGGATGGTCACATTAATGTAACAAGTATAAAGGGTCAAGGAAGCAAATTTGAAATATGTGTAAAACTAAAAAAAAGCCAGCGTTCTCAATTGGTAATACCTCAGGTAGATATTAGCCAATTACATTTATTAGTTGTTGATGATAATGCAACCAATAGGATGGTTTTACGTGGTCAGCTTGAATATTGGGGTGCAAAGGTAACCGAAGTTGACAGCGCTAAAAGTGCGTTGAATATGTGCCAACAACAAATTAGCTCTGGTGAGCCTTTGTATGATGTCGCATATTTAGATATGCAAATGCCACAAATGAGCGGAGCACAGCTAGCTGAACAAATACGTAGTAATAAGGCGTTCGATTCTATGAAGATGGTTATGATGACGTCAATTTCACATAGTGATGGACCTCAGTATTTTTCTGACTTAGGTTTTAGTGCCTTTTTTCCTAAACCAGTAACAACTTCAGATATATTTGACTCATTAAATATTGTGGTTGAAGGGGGGGAAACTTTAAAACAAGCTGGCGCTATAATAACCCATAATTATATTAATTCTCTCAAACATGAAAATAACGAACTTAGCCCAATAAGCGGCAGGTTTTTATTAGTGGAAGATAATATTATTAACCAGCAAGTTGCTTTAGGTATATTACAGGAATTTGGCTTTGAGGCAGATATTGCAGTCAACGGCATTGAGGCGTTACGATTGTTAAAAGAATCACTACCAGAGAGTCCTTATTCGTTAATTTTAATGGATTGTCAAATGCCTGAGATGGATGGTTATGAAGCAAGTAACTTAATAAGGGAGGGTAATGCAGGCTCTTATTATAAATCTATACCAATTATCGCGATGACAGCAAATGCGATGCAAGGTGATCGAGAAAAATGCATTCAAGTTGGTATGTCAGACTATCTGACTAAGCCAATTGAGCCTGATATGCTCCAACAAAAAATAGTTCATTGGTTGAAAGAAAGGCCTTCCAATGTTCTATCTATTAAACCACTGCAAGTTAAAAAAGAAGCAGAACAAGATAAGTATGTAACTGAGGAAAAACCCATTTGGGATAAAGCGTCGATGTCTAAGAGGGTGATGAATAATGATAAGTTAGTTAATAAACTTATTGTTTGCTTCTTAAACGAAATGCCTGACAGAATACATGAAATTGAATCCCTTAAAGTACAAAGTGATAGTGATACCTTGGGGATTATTGCGCATACAATAAAAGGCGTTAGCGCTAATTTAAGTGCAATGCATTTGGCGGATAAAGCAGAAATATTAGAGTTGGCGTGTAAGCAAAAAAACTGCATTAATTATTCACAGATGGTTGATGACTTAGTCACTTCATATACGCAATTAAAGCTAGTGCTTGAAAAATTTCAACTAGAAGAAAAAACAGAGCATAGACATAACTGAGCTAATAATGGACTTGAACCTATTGAAGATATCATTCGTTAAGGAGTTATGATAATAAAGTAAGTTCAATTCGGTTTGATCCTTTGTAAGGTTTTTTGTGTATTTCAAAAGTTATATTTAGAGTGTCAGTTGTCTAGGTAAGTCATACTTATACCCAAACTACTTCAAGGTGCAGAATCCAGCGTTTCACAGGGGCTTAATACTAAGGTGCAACTTTGCGAAATGGTGCATCTTTTTAAAAAGTTGGAACCTAGATAGTAAGTTTCTGTAAAATGGTTAAATCCTTGTTTTTTAGTGGTTTATTTGAGTTATTGACTTTGGCAAGGGAGTAACTATTATCGGCTATCAATGTCTTGCCTAAATCGTTATTAAATCTAACTGTATCTTTAAGTCGCTCAGGTATAAATATAAAGTTATAAAACCAGTTCACCTTAAAGCTAAAAAGTTACGCTAAATCAAGTGAGATTTATTATTAATTTCGTTAAGTCAGAGAAGATCAAGATGTTCGGTGTGAAATTAACTCAAGGTAATATGTTGATAGGCTTTTTCAGTATAAATAAATTGTCTTGAAAGCTGATACACGACTTTTTTACGGAATTATTTACTTTTTATAAGTTTATGTATTTTACTTTTATAAAAAGGATATCTTACGGTTAGCAAGCTATCCTTTGTAAAACCCATTAATAAGTTTAGTTTTCAAGATTTGATTAATCGTCTTGTTCTAGCGATAAATAGTAAGCCGATTAACCAAAATATATTCAAACTACCACTTGCGTTCTTTTTAACGGGAATAACTGGTACAGGTGTTGGGCCTGGTGATGCTGTATGTGTAGTGAGTAAAGCCATCATTTGGGTTTCATTGTCTAAATAGGCAATAAAATCTACGATGTTATCGGCATTGACATCTGCAGGAATAATTAAACTTGATGCTGAAATAAGCACTACTCCATCCTGACTAAATTCAGTTTCACCTGAACTTTGATAAGTTGTAGCGATGCCTTGTGCATCAGTCACTTGCATATCAGTTTTACCATCTCCATCAGTATCTAAAATTTTAATCGTTAAAGCATTTTCATTATGAAATAAAGTTATTGTATCTTGGCTATTAGCATATAGTTTTCCAGTAATTTTAGCGCCTAGTTCAAATATTATTGTATTATTACCACCAGCTAAATCAATGGGCCCATTAATTTTGGCACTTGAAGAAATCGTAATTGTATCGTCTCCTTCGGAGCCTTTTATTGCAGTGCTGCCATTACCTTCAGTTAGAATAGTCCCGTTAATTAATAAAGTAGAGGCGGAATCAATAAGAATAGCGGTACTATCTCGCCCATGCATTTCTAATAAAGCATCAGTTTCAAGGGTGAAATTGACAGTATCTAAAATGATGCTTGAAAGATCATGACCATAAGAGGCCAGTGAAGGCACATTATGAGTGACAGGGGTACAAGTTTGGGCACCCATGGCATTGGTGGTACATTGATTAAAGTCATATCCTCCTGTTGTTTTACCTGATGGTGTTATTGCAAAATTTGGCATAGATATATTGAGCGATGTTGTTCTTACATTTGCACCTGTACATTGTAACCCACTCGCATCAACATCATCGGAACAAGTACCATCGGCAAAAAAGGCTAAAGAGATTTGTCGATCTAAATTCCAAAGGTAGTTTACGGCGCTTTCATCATTTATAACCGGAGTTTGAGTGACATCAATAACATAATAAACATCAAGTAAAGGACTGTGAAATATAGAGCTCGTATACCCAAAAATGGAACCCGAATGCCCCACCATAACAGAGCCATTTAATGCAGACTCAAAGTCATAAATAGCCAAACCATAATTAGCGGGCAAGCCACCAACAGAACCTGGCACAGTATCATGTAATCGTTGCGCTTGTATTTCAGGTGTTAATAGGCCATTTTTATTACTTGCAAGTTGTCGGATCCATTGAATTTGATCTGGTATATTTGAGATAATAGCGCCGGCAGAATTAGGCACGTCAGGGCTAACATGAGTGAAATAAGTTTCATAGGTATTATTAATGCTGGGTGTTAGAGAAGATGAGCCTGTAATTGGTCCGCCATCGACAACGGTCACATATCCATCAGCGAATGGTCGATTAAACTCTGTATTTGTCGGAAATATAGTGTCATTTAGTCCCATTGTCATCATGATGCGAGATGTAATGACTTCGCCAATGGTCAGTGTGCACTCAGGTTGATCCATACAAGATATTTTACGTGCGATTTCACCTAATAATACAAAATTACTATTGGAGTAACTCATGCCACTGGTTCTGTCCATGTTATTGGTTTGAGCTATTAATTGTTTTGCAGTTGCAGATGTAAGCCCATGTTCTATTGCCCACTGATCTAATACTGTACGATCAGCGACACCATCAAGTGCGGGAGCAACGAGGTAATCAGGAATACCACTGGTCATTTGTAATAAATGTTTAATGGTAACTTGGTTGGCATTGGGAACGCCAAAATCTGGTAACCAAAATTCTAAGGTATCATTGAGGCTTATTTTGCCTTCTTGCACCATTTGTAAAATAACCGTACCAGTGAATGTTTTGGTTTCACTGCCGATCCTAACTTGATCATTTACCAACATAGTTGAAGTTGGACATGTCATTCCTGATGTATTAAAAAGTGGGTCACAGTTGGCAACACCTTGCCAAAGTATTTCGCTGTTTGTTACAACGGCAGCTGCAACTGCAGGTATGGTTGAGGCATCTTGTTCTACCTCTAAGCTCACTTGACTGATCACTGAAATATCAGGTTGTCCAGATGCAAAAACCGTGGATGAAAAAGCTAACCAGCTTAATGTAGAAATAGATTTTTTTAGTATAGATTTACTTTTTTTTTGTCGCATTATTAGTCCTTAATTGGCGGTTTTTTAAATAGCTAAAACAGATTAAATAAACAGCGATATATTTGTACCTAAAATCTAATGTTAAAGGTTGATTTTCCTAATCGTAGACCATATTTTTCAATATTCAAGTATAAAATCAAAGATTTATGAGATACCTAAAAAAGGTAAAAATATATTAAATTATTTAATGACATGCTTATGAACTGTGTTATATTTCATCAACAATAATAAATACATGGAAGTAAATTGTGGTGACAAATCAGCAAATCAGCTCTGAACTTCATAAAAAAAATATTGAAAATATATTGCCGTTAACGTCACTACAAACGGGCATGTTGTACCATGATTTAGTTGAACGAGAACAAGGTAAAAGTGGCAAGTCTTATAACCAGCAATTAAGCTTTAGGATCAGCGGACCACTGAATAAAATTGCTTTTGAATTGAGCTGGCAACAGTTAATAAATAGGCATGCAGCGCTTCGAACTGTGTATAAACATGATAAAGCAGCAGAGCCTATGCAAATAGTCTTACGCAAACGAAATTTTACTCTCCATTATATCGATTTAAGTGCTTTAAATAATATTCAACAACAAGAACAATTACATATAAATATTAAACAAGATCGTGCCTTAGGGTTTGATATTGAAAACGAATTATTGTTACGTCTGACTCTAGTTAAAATAAGTCCAAAAGAACATTGGGTATTATGGTCCTTTCACCACATCGTACTTGATGGTTGGTGTATTACCCCTTTGCAGCAAGAGCTATTTTCTTTTTATGAACATAATCTAAAAAATACACAAACGCATCTTTCTCCTGCACCCGCTTATAGTGACTATGTTGAATGGATCCGACGCCAAGATTTACATTTAGGATTCTGGCATCAGCAACTTAAAGGTTTCTATGATGTAACTTCGCCACCCTTAGCCATTTTTCAACAAGCTGTCAATCAGAACAAAGATGAACAACCGGGGTATAGTATTGTTACTGCGCGAGTTCAAGGTAAAACCTATCAAAAAATGCAAGCTTTAGGTCAGAAAACAGGTGCAACATTAAGTACGCTTATTCATGCTATTTGGGGAATTTATCTTGGTAAAGTTAATGACTGTAACGATGTTGTTTTTGGTAGTGTTCAGTCAACGAGACCTATGGCGCGTGGTCAATTTGATAACCTTATAGGCTTGTGTATAAATACGATTCCATGTCGAATTAAATTTAATCAGACGTCTAACTTTTATCAAATAGCCAAACAAACTCAAGACGATTTTTTAGGTTATATAGAACATGGCACTACTGGACTTAGTGATATTAAAGAGCAATGCTCTACCTCTAAGTCATTATTTGATCATTACATTGCATTTGAAAACTACCCTGCCATTGACCAAGATTCTGAGGGTAGGGAAGTGCTCTCTAAAGATTTATACGCAGATCAAATGACGGCTTTTATGCCAACGTCTTATCATTTTCATTTGTCGGTATTTCCTGCTAAAGATGAACTTGAAATTGCATTTAAATATAAAGCTCACTATGTTGAAGCTGAAAATATTGAGTCGATTGCACAAAGTTTTATCCAGTTAGCTGAATGTCTGGTAACTCAACCTGAATGTGCAGTCAATAACATTCCATTATTAAACGACAGACAACAATACATAATAAAACAGCATTCGCAAGGGGCTAAAAAAATAGTAAATAGTAATAATGTGATTGAGTTGTATCAGAAGAATATTAACAAGATTAAGCATCAACAGGCCTTGGTTGATACACACTTTAGCTTAACCCATGAGCAATTGGATAATGCTTCAAATAGACTTGCGCAATCAATTGTAAGCTCTGGTTATGATGGTCCCGTTGCTCTATTAGGGTATGCATCAGCACAAATGGTAATTGCCATGTTTGCCTGTTTAAGGTTAGGCATCGCTTATATTCCCCTTGATCCAAGTAATCCTATAAAACGTACTCAGGCTATTTTAACAGCTGCAAAAGCAAAATTAGTGATAAGTAATATCAGTGAAAAAACAAGCGTAGATCATGTGTTATTTAATCATGATGGTTGCAGAGCAATTTATATTGATATGAATGAATTGCAATCTTTAAAAGAGCCTAACTCTGACACTTTTGTTAATAAAGCTCAAATAGACTCAGACGCATATATTATTTTTACCTCAGGCTCTACTGGTGAACCTAAAGGGGTACCAGTAAAACAAAAAGCTTTGCTTAATTATATTTTGTGGAGTCAAGATAAGTTTTCATTAGATGCCGCTGATAGCAGTATTTTGCTCACATCATTTTGCTTTGATCTTGGCTATACAGCTCTGTTTGGTAGCTTAATATGGGGCGGTACTTTACATATTGCTAATGAACAGCAACGTAGAGATCCTAATTGGCTGAATCATTATTTAGTAAAAAATCCTATTAGCTTCATAAAAATAACACCTTCATACTTACATATGTTGATAAAAACAGTGGGGGCTCAGCAATTATTTAACAATAGTAAACTGAAAAGTTTGATCTTAGGTGGTGAAGAGCTTGACTATGCTGACCTTGAAGCTTTACATCGATATCAACCTTTGTTGAATATTTATAATCATTATGGTCCAAGTGAAAATACCATAGGTTGTAGTGCACATTTTTTGACTGACACTGACTTTATTAGGCAACAGCAAGTGATAGGTGAACCTGCTTTTAATGTGCAAAATTATGTCTGTGGTTCTGATATGGCACTATTGCCTGCATATGTTGAAGGTGATTTATATCTGGGTGGAGAGCAGTTAATCAACTCGTATCTAGATAAAAAAAACAATTCAGGTCGACTGGTAACTTGCTTTGAAATAGATAATAAAAAACTTTATAAAAGTGGTGATAGGGCATATAGAGATCATAAGGGGTTATTGGTTTTTTCTGGCAGAGAGGAACAAAGTTGTAAAATTGACGGTTATAGAGTTGATTTAAAATCAATTCAACGAATTTTGATTGAACATGATCAAATTAAAGATGCTTTGGTAACACATTTTAAAGACAAAGATAATCTGAGCAAAATTATTGCTCTTTTAATCCCAGAAGCAAGCTACACAATCACATTAGAATCTTTAAGGGACTGGCTGAGCAATCAATTACCTTCATATATGTTACCGTCTGAACATATCATGGTATCGCGCTTTCCTATTACAGCTAATGGTAAATTAGATCAGAAAAAACTTACCGAATTCTGGCAGCATAGCTTCCAATCTTCAGTCGATAATTCAGCGAATAAACCGATTAATCATACAGAATTTGTATTGCTTAAAATATGGCAGAAAATTTTATTTCGTGATCATATTAGCATTAATGACGATTTTTTTGCGCTTGGAGGTCATTCAATTAAAGCCATTCTATGCCTTGGTGAAATGCGAAAGCAATTGTCGATTGAGTTACCCATTCAGAGTATTTTTAATAACCCTACAATAAGCAAGTTGGCCAAACTTATTAATCAGAAACGGTATGATATGAGTGCCGATAATCAGCAACATGTTTTATTACCTCTAGATATCAGGCACAAAAAAGCACAGCAAGTCGTTTATTGTTTGCCACCAGCAATCGGTACACCAACAATTTATAAAGAACTTTTTATGGCGTTAAACTTACCACTCAATGCATATGGTTTTCAATGTGGTGGTTTTATGTCTGAAGATTCAAACGCGCTGTCACTTGAGACGCTAGCCGATATAGCTGCCGAGCAAATTAGCGAACATTATCAAGGCATAAAACAACAAAGTAATGCACTGATTATGGCCTATTCTTTTGGTGGAATATTAGCTTTGGAAGTTGGCAAAAGATTAGAAACAAAAGGCATTAAATTACCTATGGTTTTGATTGACGCCAGCTTGAGTCAAAATCAAGATGTGACTCAGTACTCACTTACAGCCCTTAAAGAAAACAGTTATTGGCGAGGCGTAATTGGTATTTTGGAAGAGAGTTGTAGTGAAGCGCAGTTTGATAAAATTACACAGGGTGCTGTTAATAATCAGCAGCGTATGTTGCGTTATTTAAATACTCACGAACAAGATTTGAAATTGATCAACTCTCCTTTGGTTTGCATTGAAGCTAATGCAAACCTAGCGTCTGCAAGCATGATTGATTTTGCTAATAAAACGTCTCAAAAAATCTTAGTTTTGAAAACGCCTGGTGATCATTTTAGTATTTTTCAGCCACCTAACATCGAGATTTTATTGGAAAATTTAAGAGATACATTAAAAGACTTTTTAGAGGAAGCAAGTTTGGAGGTGCTTTCATGAAAAAATAAGAAAGCTGTAATAAAAAATCGTCAGCAAACTGTTTTACTGTAATCAGGTAGTTTCGCTGTTCTTTATAAATTTATTGTTATTACCCAAGTTATCTCGAGATGAACTTAATTGCGCTCTTTATATGATTTGGATGATAGGCCAAGTTGATTTATGTCTCCCTTAGTGGAAATAACTTTATTAATTTGGAATTACGCTCATTTTGATGAAATTAAAAGGAACCGATCATGACTAAAGTAACAACAGATAGCGAAGCTACAAAAAAAGAAACACAAAAAAAAGCACCCACAAAAAAAGAGGCTGCTAAAAAGACCGCAGAACCAGTTAATGAGACACAAACTGAAGCGCAAACCCCGATTGCGATAGATAAGGCCATTCCTCAGGCAATTATTGAAAAGTATAGCAAATGGTCATTCGGAGCGGGTCTTATCCCTGTGCCAGCAATTGATTTGGTTGCACTTACAGCTATTCAATTAAAGATGGTTGCTGAAATAGCAGAAGCTTACGGTGAATCATTTAGTGAAAACCGTGTTAAGTCGGTTGTAACAGCGTTACTAGGGGGTGCCATACCTCAAACATTAACAACTGGCGGGATCAGCTCAACACTTAAGGCGATTCCAATATTTGGCTCTGTCGTTGGTATGGCAACTATGCCTTTAATATCAGCTGCTGCAACTTATGCCATAGGTGCGACTTTCATTAATCACTTTGAAAGCGGCGGAACCTTACTTGATATCAACCTCTCAGATATGAAAGAAAGCGTTAAAGAAAACATTAAAAAGTATAAAAATAAGAATAAAAAACTAGTTGAAGAAGCTAAAAATGAAGTAACGGAAGAAGAAAAAGCGGCTACTGAAGACGCTTAATATCCTGTTTAGGTATTAACTTAAACCGGTAGTACTTTTAATTTCTGCCGGTTTTCATTGTTATTTAATTAACAGGAACTTTTGATGACGATAATAATTGTTTTTTTCTATATCGCGCTATGTTTTTATGCAGGTTTCGCTGGGAGAAATAGCACTATAGGGCCTATAGGATATTTTCTTTTAGCTTTTTTACTGAGTCCTGTTTTGGTGCTAATTTTTTTAGTTATTTGCCAAATAGGATCAACTAAAAATTGCAGCCGTAACTTAGAGCAGAACAATCGTACCATTGACAATTAAACTACTATTTATTGAGTTACCCCGTACATGAATGTTTTTGAACTTGTAAACCGGGAATTGAGAATCGATAAGAAGAAATTCTTTACGCTTGCTTGTATTTCCGGCTTAGCTAATGCCGCCGTATTAGCTGTTATTAATACTTCTGCTCAACATGTCTCTGATAAAGAAGACACTTTATATTATCTGGCTATTTTTGTAGTCATAGTGGCTATTTATGTGGTTGCACAAAAGCAGCTCATGTTTGCTGCAACGGCCCATGTTGAACAAGCTATCAACAATTTACGATTAAAATTGGTTGAAGATATTAGGCGAAGTGAGCTCAGTACAATAGAAAAAATAGGTAAAGAAGAAATCTATACTATTATCAGCAAAGAATTACAGACTATGTCACAGGCATCTACTTTATTTGTGATTGTTGGCCAGGCCAGTGTTCTGATATTCTTTACCATGATTTATATTGCTTGGCTATCTTTGGCTGCATTTATTCTCACAATCTTTTTTGTTTCCATTGGGGCTGGTTTGCATTTATTACGCTCTCGTGAAGTGAGGGGCTACCTTAAAAAATCTTTTGATAAAGAAAACCAGTTGGTTACGCGTTTGTCAGATTTACTCGATGGCTTCAAAGAAGTGAAGCTAAGTAGTAAAAGAGCCGATGATCTTGAGAAACAAATATTTAAACTATCAGATGAAGTTGCTGAAACTAAAATAAAAACGCAAAGCATTTATTCAAGTGACTTTGTAATGTCACAATCAACATTTTTTGTATTGACGGGATCTATGGTTTTCTTTGTTCCTATTTTATCCTCTGTTTATCCTGATGTTGTTATGAAAGTGACTACTACCTCGCTATTTTTAATTGGTCCTATTTCAAATATTGTCAGTGGGATTCCGATATTTGCTAATGCAAATGCAGCTATTCGTAATGTGATTGAATTGGAGGAAAAGCTTAAGTCTAATATTCCATGCCACCAAGAAGAAGCGGCAGATCAACTGCCGCAAAATTTTGCGACAATTACTTTAAGCAAATTGCATTTCACCCATGCCGACAACGGTAATGGAGGTGATAAATCATTTGCTGTAGGTCCAATTGATTTTACTATTAAGAAAGGGCAAACAATTTTTATTACTGGTGGAAATGGGAGCGGAAAAACAAGTTTTATCCGATTATTAACAGGTTTATATCCTGCTGATGGCGGCACAATTAATGTTGACCGCAGGCCAGTAAATAATAATAACCTGGAAAGTTACCGTAATTTGTTTTCTGCGGTCTTTTCTGACTTTCATTTGTTTCAGCATTTTTATGGTATGGGAGAAGTTGATTTTGAAGAAGCAAATTCTTGGCTGAATTACTTGGAAATGTCGCATAAAGTGAGCATTAAAAATCAAGGTTTTAGTACGACAAGGCTTTCGACTGGACAACGTAAGCGATTGGCTTTATTGGCTACAGCATTAGAAAGTAGGCCTATTTGTATTTTTGATGAGTGGGCTGCGGATCAAGACCCTGGTTTTAGAGACAAGTTTTATACCGAAATTTTACCCAGATTGAAAGCGCGAGGCCAAACTATAATCGCTATTACTCATGATGATAAATACTTTCATCTTGCTGATACACATATGAAAATGGTAGATGGCATGTTATTACCTTCAAACGGTATCAGTAAGGAGGTAATTACTCATGCAGGTTAATCTTATGCCAGGGCTTGTGCCCTTAATTGTTTTAATTTTGGGTCTTATCATCAGTTTAATTTATTACTGGGTACGACGTTATCCTGAGCGTTATGCCATAACGCGTTTTTTACATAGAAATAAAGCGCAACTTTTATTGAGTACTTTGTGTTTTATCTTACTTGGATTAGTGTTAATTCCTGTGATTTTTATTCCCGTACCATATGGTCATTCAGCTGTGATTTGGGCTAGGTTTCAAGGCGGTACCTTGATGAATGTTCATCTTGATGAAGGGACTTTACTGGTCATGCCTTGGGACAGAGTATATATCTATTCCACGCAATATAAGGTGTTGGAACATGAATTTGAAGCGGCTACGAAAAATGGGTTATCGATACGGATCAATACAGTTATCCGTTATCGCGTAAAGGAAAGTACCTTATCGCATTTACATGTCAATGTGGGTGAAGATTATGTTAATCGTTTGCTATTACCTGAAATTGGCTCTCGGGCACGTATAGAAATAGCCAAACATACTGCTGAGGAAGTGTATGCAACACAACGCCTAGATGTGCAAAATAAAATATCAAAATCCCTCCAAGGAGATGTAGGTTTATCCGGTCAGTCAACATGTATGAATAAGAACAAAAATGTCGATGTTAATTGTAAATCCTCTGATTATATTGAGCTGCAAGAATTTTTGATTCGAGAGATAGTGCTACCTGAAGGGATCCATGAAGCAATCGTCAGAAAAATAGAAAAAACGTATCTCAGAGATGAATATGAAACTCGAATAGAGATAGCGACTAAAGAAGCCGATCGTAAACTTGAAGAAGCTAGGGGGATCGCTGGATTTCAAGAAATTGTTAAAAAAGGTATTTCGGAAACTTACCTACGTTGGCGAGGCATTGAAGCAACATTAGATTTAGCGAAATCAAATAATGCCAAAGTTGTGGTTATTGGTGGTGGTCGTGATGGATTGCCTATTATTCTAAATACTGAAAGCACTCACTCTGTGCAAAATGATAATTCTAATTTAGAAAAAGCACTTAATGACAAAACAAAAATACAAAACGCAGTTCAAGTCGTTAAAGGTGTAACGAGTAAAGTTAAAGGTGATGATCAGCAAGTCAAAAAAGATGTCAAAGCTGACGATGAAAGGGTGATCCAGTTTAACTAGCACTCTGCATGCAAAGTAACCTGTAAGTGAAATTAATAATATAGAAGATGTTGAATAACAATAAATAATAAAAAGGACGCTTAGATGATGAAATATGCTGATATGACGGGTGCCAAAAATCTGATGGCTGCTTTGTCGAACCATCAAGATTCAAATAAGGATATTGAATTTATATTATCTGCCAAAGAGAGTCAGGTCACAGATTATCGTTTATTTTATTGTCATGTTTTAGCTGTCCACCAGCAATTATTGAATGCAGGCCTACAAGCAGGTGATGAACTTGTATTAGTTACCGATGATGTTGCTTTTTTTACTGTCTTATTTTGGGCGGCACTGAGTGCTGGTATTACGCCTGTTCCTCTGGCCTTTCCTAATAGTGATTCAGCAGCTGAGAAATTACAGTCTGTGTGGGGGCAATTAGCCTCGCCTTGGCTTACATCTGATAAACCATTAGATGATGTTTTGGCGCGTTATGTTCCTGATTTTAGTCGTACTATTGCTAGTCGCATTATTCATAATATTGATTTGCACAAAACAGATCATAGTAATGAACTTGATATATATGATGCGGATCCTGATGATATTGCATTTATTCAATTCAGCTCAGGTTCAACAGGTTCACCCAAAGGTGTGGTTGTAACTCATAAAATGTTACTGGCTGATTGTGCTGGAATTGTTGCAGCTAATAATATTGACAATGCTGATAGATTTTTCAGTTGGCTGCCATTAAGTCATGACTTTGGCATCATCTATTATATGATTTTACCTGTCATTTATGGTCTGCCCTTTTGCTTGATGTCGACTAAGCTATTTGCCAGACATCCAGTATTATGGCTGGATAAAATGAATCAAACTCGGGCTACGGCTACAGGCGCACCTAATTACGCTTTTGAACATGTGATGAAGATGTTTAAACCTGAAGCTGGAAAAAATTGGGATCTGAGTTGTTTAAAGGTCGTCCTTAATGGTGCTGAGCCAATTGATTTAGCGATTTGCCAGCGATTTAATGCCTGCTTTGGTAAATATGGTTTATCACCCACAGCACTAACGCCTGCTTATGGTTTAGCTGAAGGCACTTTAGTGGTGACAACGATCCCTTTAGATGAAGAAGTCATAGGTTATAGTTTTGATCGCAATCAATTAAAAGTAGGTGATTTTGTTAAAGAAGACCCTCAAGGCAGTTACTTTGCAGATAATGGGTTTCCGCTCAATTGTGTTGATGTCAGGATCAGTGATGATACGTGTCAAGAATTTGATAATAATCGAGTCGGTTCTATTCAAATTCGCGGTGAGAGTGTAACACATGGTTACTACCGTGATCCCGATCGCATTAAACAAAGCTTAACCAGTGATGGTTGGCTTGAAACGGGAGACTTAGGTTTTTTACGCAAGGGAAGATTAATTGTTACTGGGCGCAGTAAAGATCTCATCATAGTCAACGGTGTTAATTATTACCCTCAAGATATCGAAAATATTTGTACGTTATTACCCTCCTTAGGTTTAAACAAAGTTGTTGCTTGTTCTGTTTCTTCACAAGGGAGTGAAAAATTTGCACTATTCTTATTATTTCGTCAATCATCAGCGCAATTTCTTCCATTAATTAAGGATGTTGAAGAATTACTGATCCGTGAATTAGGAATTAAACCCGACTATTGTTTACCTATTAAAAAAATTCCTAAAACGACAAGCGGTAAGCTAAGACGTTTTGACTTGGTTCGTCAATTTAATGATGGCCAATTTAATAATGTGATAAAACAGCTTCATGAGGAAAAACAGCAGTCAGATTATCATCCCCTTAAACGCGCATTATTAAATGGTGATCAGTATGCAACACTTGATGCCTTATTAAATTTGGTATTACCTTTATCTCATCAGCAAGAATTGCCTATAGATATCCCGCTAATGGAACTCGGTTTTAAGTCTGTGCATATTACAGAGGTGATGTTTAGGATTAATGATGTAATGCAACGAGATTGGCCTATAAGCTTTTTATTTGATTTTTCGACATTAAATGAAATGGCAGAAGGTTTAATTTTCTTAGTTGCAGAAGAGTTAAAGCAAGATCCAAAGCAAACTATCACAAATAGTAAAATGCATGATGCAATACAAAAAAACATTGGCATTATTGGTATTGGTTGTCAATTTCCAGGTAATGCTGATGGGGTGGATGCATTTTGGCAGTTGTTAAATCAACAAACTGAATTGGTTAATGAAGCACCACCTCAGCGTTGGCAAATTAATGCGAAAAACCTTAACTCTTATCCTGGGCTGAATAAAGGTTATTTCATTAATGATCCTTGGTTATTTGATCATCGCTTTTTTAATATTTCACCCCTTGAAGCACAAGCAATGGATCCTCAACAAAGACGGTTATTAGAGTGTAGTTGGCAAGCTTTTGAAGATGCAGGTATAGATCCTAAGCAATGGAAAAACAAAAAAGTGGGTGTTTTCTTAGGGCTTAGTAATATAGATTACGACAAAATTAATCCTCGAAGTCCAAACCCTGATGACCTTAATGGTTATGCTATAACGGGCAGTGCTGCAAGCATAGCTGCTGGACGCATTGCTTATTTTTATGGTTTTAATGGGCCGGTTATGACCATAGATACCGCATGTTCATCGTCATTAGTTGCAGTTCATCATGCCATAGGGGCATTACAGAGAGGTGAGTGTGAATTGGCTTTAGTAGGTGGCACTAACTTAATGTTGGATGAGGCAACAACGGCTGCTTTAGTGAGTATGAAAGCGTTATCACCTACGGGCCAAAGTAAGGCCTTTTCTCAAGATGCAGATGGTTATGGTCGAGGGGAAGGGTGTGCTGTTGTTGTATTAAAACGTTTGCAAGATGCGCAAAATAACAATGATAAAGTTTGGGCACTCATTAAGGGGAGCGCGATTAATCATGATGGTGCCAGTAATGGATTAACTGCTCCAAGCAGTCAAGCACAGCAAGCTTTATTACATGACGCTTTAGAAAATGCAGACTGTAAGCCACAAGAAATAGATTTTATTGAAACCCATGGAACTGGCACTCCTCTGGGCGATCCAATTGAAGTGAACGCATTAAATAAAGTTTATCAAAAACGCGAAATACCTTTAATGTTAGGCTCAGTTAAATCGAATATTGGTCACCTTGAAGCCGCAGCTGGAATCGCTGGTTTAGTTAAATCTGCACTCGCATTACATTACAGGTTATTGCCTGCCAGTTTACATGCAAAAGAATTAAATAATCATATTGATTGGCAATCAATGGCGCTTAGAGTTGCGACAAGTCATCAAATGCTTAATGCTGATATATGTCATGGTGGAGTGAGTGCTTTTGGTTTGAGCGGTACAAATAGTCATGTCATTTTAAGTTCTTATAAAAAACCGATTAAAGATGAAGATATTTTAAAAACTGACTCTGTTGATAAACAATATTTAACACTCAGTGCTCAAGATCCTGAAGCATTTAATATGCTTGTTGATAACTGGCAACATGTGATCAATGAACAAAATGAAACTCAGTTAATAAACCTTTGCATTGGAGCTTCAACTCAGCGTACTCATTTATGCTATCGCAAGCGATTGAAAGCTAATAATAAACTTGAATTACAGGCACAGCTGGAAAAAGCGAAAAATGCACGATTAAAAGCATGTAATACAGATAACCGTGTAGTTTTTGTTTTTCCTGGTCAGGGAAGTCAGTACCCCGAAATGGCGGCTGAGTTGTATCAAAAAGAGACTTATTTTAGGCAAACCATAGAGCATATGGCTCACATACTTGATCCTGTATTACCCTATGGTTTGGTACAATTATTAACATCAGATCAAGATGAAGCAGTACTCGGTAATACTGAAATTACCCAGCCATTATTAGTTGCTTTTGAAGTGGCTTTAGCTAAGTTATGGCAATATTGGGGTGTAGAGCCTACCGCGTGTATTGGTCATTCTATTGGTGAATTAGCTGCTGCTGTTATAAGTGAAAGTTTAAGCGTTGAAGCAGGTCTATTACTTGCTGCAGAGCGAGGGCGAATACTTGCATCTTTACCTAAAGGTGGTGCTATGGCTGCTGTAATGAGTGACGTGGAAACCGTTCAGCTACATATAGATAAGTTCAGTGATGGTAAGGTTTTAGCGATTGCAGCCCATAATGATCCAAATAATGTCACTTTATCTGGTAGTGAAAGCCAGTTGTTATTATGTCTTGAAAAGCTGACTGAATCAGGAATTAAAACTCGTCGTTTATCGGTATCACATGCTTTTCATAGCCCTTTTATGGCTGCGGCTGAAAGTGACTTTTCCATTGCTTTAAATAAAGTGCAATTTAAATCACCTAAATATCATATTTTATCGACTGTAACAGGTGAAAGACTTACTTCTGAACAATGGAAAAATCCTAACTATTGGATTGATCAATTAACGCACCCAGTATTATTTCATGAGGCTGTGATGGCACTTAAGGCTGATAACCGTTATCAATGTATTGAAATATCTGCCAGACCAAGCTTGATCAGCTGTGGGCGACGTTGTCAGCCTGAGGCTAATTGGATAGGCAGCTTATCATTACAGGAGCCACTAAATACGCTTAATGACAGCATGAGTCTTTTATATGAAGCTGGTATTGATTTTAATTGGCAACATTATTACCCACAAAATGCTATTTCTCGTTTATCTTTACCAAACTATCCATTTCAACCTCATAGTCATAAGCCAAAAAATCTGAATATACAGATGCAAGAATCTAAAGTATCAGAGCCTCAAAATCATGTTCAAACAATGAAGCTTCACTCGGATAATAATCGGTTAGCCAATCAAGTGTATGATCTAATAAGCAGTATTAGTGGCTTACCTGTTGAGCGGCTTGATGGAGATGCAAATTGGTTTTCGTTGGGATTAGACTCTTTAGTTATAGTGCAAATTCAGCAGGCAATCGTTAAGCGTTTTGCGATTGATATTCCTTATACCATGTTGATGGCTGAACTGGATACTGTGAATAAGTTACTGGCAAGATTAATACAGGAGATACCTGAAGTTGTAGAGGAAGTTACTCCTGAGGTTGCTAATAACATAGCGAATGTGAATACCTCTAATGAAAATACTAACAATGAATTAAATACTTTGTTTGAACAGCAAATTCAGGCTATGTCAAGCCTGTTTGAAAAGCAATTGAGCATTTTGCCTAACTCACACGTGAGTATGAATACGTCAACTAATCGTGTAGACAAACAAGAAGTCAAATTAAGCAAAGCAATCGTTAAGCCAGGTAAAGAAATTAAAGGCTTATTTCAATCAATTAAAACAGAAAAAGGGGCTGAACTCAATCTTGTGCAACAGCAGCATTTGACCTTATTAACACAGGAATATACACATCAAACAGCCGCATCAAAACAGTATGTGGCTAAACATCGCAAGCATTATGCAAATAGTCGTAGCATTATAGGTTTTAAACCTGAAACGAAAGAGTTGGCTTATCCAATTCATGTGAATAAAGCTAAAGGGGTTCAGTTATGGGATCTTGATGGTAATCAATATATTGATATTACAATGGGTTTTGGTTCTATTTTATTTGGCCATAATCCTGATTTTATTCGTGATGCTATTGCTGCTGAGCTGGATCGGGGAGCGGCAGTAGGGCCACAATCATTATTGCCTGCCAGAGTAGCACAAAAATTATGTGCTATGACGCGAACTGATAGAGCTGCTTTTTTTACGACAGGTACTGAAGCTATCATGGTCGCTGTCAGAATTGCCAGAACAGTCACTGTTCGCAAAAAAATAGTCATATTTCAAGGGGCCTTTCACGGTAGTTTTGACAGTGTACTCGCCTCTGGTTGGGTAGAAGCTGATGGACCCGTTACTGTACCGCTGACGGATGGTACAACTCAGGGCATGATTGACGATACGATTGTTTTGAAATATGGCGAACCAGACTCTCTTGAAATTATTAAGCAATATGCAGATGAAATCGCAGCGGTATTAATTGAGCCGGTGCAAAGTAGAGATCCTGCATTGCAACCTATTGAATTTGTAAAATCATTACGCAGCTTAACAAATGATAAAGACATAACCCTTATCTGTGACGATATGATAATTGGCTTTCGTTATGCGCCGGATGGGTGTCAGAGCTGGTTAGGTATAGAGCCTGATTTACTCACTTATGGCAAGGTGATAGGAGGCGGTCAACCGATTGGAGTATTAGCAGGTAAAAAGCGATTTATGGATGCCGTTGATGGTGGTAACTGGGAATATGGTGATGACTCTGTTCCTGGTACCAGAGCGGCATTTGTTGCTGGTACTTATAATAATCATCCTGTTGCTATGGCAGCAGCCGAAGCAGTATTAGATCGATTACATCAAGCAGGTCCCCAATTACAGCAACAACTCAATTTACGTACTGAAAATATGTGTCAGCAACTCAACCTCTGGTTTGAGTTATATCAGTTGCCATTTAAAATTGTGTGGTTTGGATCTTTATTTCGTTTTGAATTTGGAGATAAGGCTGAATTATTAAACTTTCATTTATTGAAAAATGGCTTGTATGTATGGGAAGGGCGTAACTGTTTTTTAGGAGAAGCCCATAATGATGAAGATATCATTCAAATTGTTGCAATAATCAAACGTAGTGTATGGGAAATGATAAGTGGTGGCTGGTTAGGGGGGAAAAGCTGTGATAATCAACTAACCAAAATGCCCTTAAGTCAAGGTCAAAAAGCCATGCGTTATATGCTTTTGGCAAAACCAGAAATGGCATCGGCTTATACTGAAATGATGATTTATAAATTTGATCATTCGTTAGATCATGATTTACTTGAGCAAGCTTGGGCTGTGTTATTGCAGCGCCATGAAGTACTTAGAGTGATCAGTCTTAATGAACACCATCAGGTAATAGCAGCATCTATTAATTCCGTGATTTCTCATTTTAGTTTGGAGAATGATGATGTTGAGCAGGCCAAAAAAGAATTACTGCAACAAGCGTATAATTTAAATACAGGTCCATTTTGGCGCTTGCAGCTAATAGATACACCTAATGGAAGTCATTTTTTGATGAGCTTTAGTCATATGATAGTTGATGGCTGGTCTATGGGTATATTAGCAATGGAGCTGGCAAAAGTTTATCAAGGTTTGTTGCAAGGCTTTAATGTTGATTTACCACATGTGATTTCGTATCGACAATTTATTGCAAAACAATGCTGGCAACAAGTAAATGACATTACAGCGGACGTAAATTACGATGCTGAAAATACCCAAGAGCCTTTATATTTAACAGGTGATGGCGCTTTATATGCGCCTCGAAGTGATATTGGATATCGCTTACAACATAAATCTTGGGATCTGTTATATGACTCTGTTAAGGCTTTTTCTAAAGAGCATGCCTGTAGTCCAGCCTCGATTTTATTAAGCGCCTGGGTTTTATTACTCAATCGAATTAGTCTGCGTGATGATATTGTTGTGGGCATACCCACAGCAGGTCACAGCGACATGGGTAGCGGTCATATGGTGGGTTATGCTTCAACAGTCAACCCACTGCTCATTGAGATTCAGCCTGAACAAACACTTAAAATTTTAGTTCACAAAACTGCAAAAGCATTATTACAAGTGCAAACAAACCCCAGCCACTTTGGTTCTTTACCTGTTACAAACTTGTTCAATATTGATAGAGGCGTAAACCTTGATTTTGGTCAGCAACCACAATGGGAACGCGTGCCAGTCAATATCGTTAAACAAGACTTGTTTTTAAATATATTGGAGTTTAATGATAAAGCGGTGATTGATTTTGATGTGAGATCTGATCTTGCTAGCAAGGCATTGGCTCATGCTTGGTTGGGTCAATATTTAAAGATAGTCAGCATTATATGCACTAATCCGGATAAAATATTAAATACGTTAGTAAGCGATATTTCTCCTGCTCAGCCCGCAGTTGTTGATCAATCAGGAATGCCATTATTTAAAAAAACCTTAATTGAATGTTTGCACTCAAATGATAAAACAAGCTTGTCATTAGAGTCATATCAAGGGGCATTAGCATTAAGAGTGCCAAATAAATCACATCGATTGGCAAGCATAACAACTCTGGCCGTAGAACTTGCTCACAAAGTGGCCTCAAAATTCCAACCTAAATATTTAATCATTGACGGTGAGTCAGTATATAAATTGATTCAAAATAAATTAGCGCCTAGCAATGCACCTGAACTAGCCTTGGCAAGGCTTTGGGCAACTGAACTTGGAATTGAATTACCGGGCGTTAATCAATCATTTATTAGTCTTGGGGGTAATAGCTTAACGGCATTAACGATTATTAATCGTATGCAAACTGAGCTTGATATTAATGTGAGCATTAATGAATTTCTCAGCAATGACAGTATTACTCAATTGCTGGCACTGTCATCAATTAAGTTTGATAGTACTGAATATTCACAATGCAACTTAATTGAGCCTAGAACAGATAAACAAGTATTATCGACCTCTAATAGCCAAAAAGGTCTACTGACTTTACAGGCAATTGAGCCTAATTCAATCGCTTATAATATTGGTTTTACTTTAAATCTCGGTAGACATATAAGCCTTGGGCAGTTAATAAACTCACTTACTTTGCTGGTGGCACGTCATCAGAGTTTAGCGTGTTATTTTGTTGATTATCAGGTTTGTACATTATGGTCTAAAAAGCTTGATGCTTTAGTAACTGAAATGGAGTTGACGACAGAAGAGCTTGCACAAACAGATGAGCAATATGAAGTTGAGCGTATTTTTTATTTAGATCAACAACTGCCTTGGCGAGTCAGATTACAACAATTACCGCAATCTAGTCGCTTAGTTATCACTATGCATCATGTCATAAGCGATGTTTGGTCTGTAGAGGTATTTACGCAAGAGTTACTGAGCTTGTTACAGGCGCAAGTTTTTAATTATCCTGCCCAGTTACCAGAACTCAAAATACAGTATTGTGATTATGTGGCTGCGATGCAGGCGCATCAATTAAAAACTGAATTTGAAAAAGGGTTATTAAGTTATGTTCATAGCCTTGAGCCTTTACCTGAAGCTGTGGATTTGGTCCCTGATAAACCTCGTCAAAATACCCGTTGTCGTGAGGGAAATAGTCAATTCAAACAATTGACCCCTGAGTTAAGCCAGAAATTATATCAATTATCAACAGAGCTAGGTCATAGTTTATATGCCATTTCCATGGCTGCAGTTGGAGCCTTGGTTAATCAACAAACGGGTGCAGAGGAAATGGTACTTGGTACTGTGAGTGCCCAGCGTAATAACCCTGAATTAGCACATCTGATTGGTTTTTTCGTAAATACCTTGGCCGTTAAATTAAAGGTTGCAGGCAATATCAGTACGATTGACTTGATTGATCACAGTGCACAGCAAATTAACCATGCTTTACAGTATTCAGATTTACCTATAGAGCAAATTATTGACAGACTAAATTTGCCTCGAATTCAAAATAGGCAGCACTTATTAGATATTGTTTTGGTGATGGATGAGCGTCAGGAGCTGAACAATATCGCCCAAAGCTTTAATGCCACTATTAAAGAGGTGCCAGTTAAATTTAACCAGTTTGATTTCACCTTATATATGAGTATGGATCCACAAGGTATTGTATTACATGCCTTATATAATACAGGCCTATATAGTGCGAGTCGTATCGATGCATTATTAGCTGCATTAGAAACTATTTTTGAAACATTTGTTAACCACTCAGATAAATCTATCAATATGGGTCATCAAGCACAAAGTAATGCACTTAGTGCTTCACAAAAACAGATTTATAACTTAACTGCCCAACAAAAACGATTATGGTTTGTTGATGCGTTTGAAAATGGTTACTTATATGAATCTGGACCAGTTTATTACAATATGCCATTACAATTGAGGTTAAATCAGCATCCCGATATAAGTTTATTGCAACAGGTATTTGATGGTTTGGTTATGCAGCAACCTTTGCTGCAATCAAATATCGTTATTGATAATACTTGCGCTGAACATGAAATGTTTTGGCATATGCATAGAGCAGGTAAGCGTTTAGTGCCTATTTATTATATAGATGAGTCCTGTGAGGCACCACTTAGTACGTTATCAAAATATAACTTCAAACCTTTTGATTTGGCTTGTGATTGTTTATTGAGATTAGCTTTAGCGACTTTGCAAGATGGTAGTGCAATTTTACAGCTGACGTGCCATCACATTATTGCTGATAAGTCGGCTCTTAGACGATTTATGCAGCAATTACTTTTAGCTTATCAGGGAGCAGTGAACGGAACAGATCAACCAATAAATACTCTTGATGAAAAGGCGTTTTTTACTGAGCTAACAAACTACAGCGCATTAAACAAACAAAGCTCAACACAACAAAATTATTGGAAAAATCAATTGCAAGGCATAACAGCATTGCAACTTCCTGAAGATATACGCCGCAAAGCAGTGCATATTTACGAAGGGGAACAAATAAACCTTTCTTTAACAGGTTTACCATCACTGGCACATACCTTGGGGTGTGATGAAAAAACACTTTCTTTGACATTGTTTCACTGTTTATTAAATCGCTATAGTCGTCAGCAAGATATCGTCACAGGAGTGGTATGTCCTTACCAAGAAAACACCTCTGGTTTGGCTGCTTTGGATAATTTAGTTGTGATAAGGAGCAAGGTTGAAGCGCAAAAGTCATTATCGGATTTTGTTAAAGAACTTGAATTTTTGCTGGCTCAAGCAAGCAATAATCGTAATGTATTGTTTGATGATCTGGTATTAGCCATTAATCCAAAAAATGATATGAGCCGTACGGCTTTATTTGATGTGCTGTATATATTTGAGGACCAATGTTTAAACGAGCAGGAAATAGGAGGGGGTAACCGTGAGATATTAAGTGCTGAAGGTTGGGGGAAGTACGATATTGTACTGGTGGTTGCAAAAAGTCATAGTGGCAGCAATCAGATATCTCTTTGTTTTAATAAGACCATTTACCAAACAAGTAGCATGAATAGTTTGCTGAATAATTTTCAAGCTTTAATTGATAATGCTGCAATGGGTTTGCAAAATAATAAGGCTGTTGAATGTGGTCAGTTATGTTTGATAACACAAGCCCAGCAGCAGGTTAAATTGAATCAATGTAATATTTCAGTTGATTATCCGATAGATGAATCTCTTGTGAGTGCATTCACAAAAACTGTAAAACAGTATCCCCAAAAAATTGCTTTAAGTGATGGTGAGCAAAAACTCACTTTTACCGAATTAGATCAACTCAGTACTGCTTTAGCTAAACACCTTAAAGTTGCAGGTGTTGGGTGTGAAACTTTAGTTGCTTTGTATATGGACAGGGGGATCACACAACCAATTTGCTTATTGGCAATTTTAAAAGCAGGAGGTGCATATCTGGTACTAGATAAAAAGCAGCCGTTAACGCGTTTGCAGCAGGTTGCCTGTGATGCAGGTGTTGATTATTTATTAACTGATAAATCTGCCGATGAGCAAGCATTATCAATCACCAATAGGCTTTTTGTTGATTCTCAATATCTAGATGAACCTAGATTAGATTCTATATGGTGTGATCTGCCAGAAGTCAATTTACCAAAAGTAAAAGCTGACCAGCTGGCGTATATGATTTACACCTCCGGGTCGACAGGTATCCCTAAAGGGGTGCAGATAGAACATAAAAATGTCATACAGTTAATTCTTAATGAGCAAATGCCTCTGGAGTTTAGCGCTCAAGATAATTGGTCATTATTTCATTCATGTGCTTTTGATTTTTCTGTCTGGGAGATCTTTACTCCGTGGCTAACGGGTGGAAAGGTTCAAAATGTGCCTTTAGATATTGCTGTAGACAGTGCTCAATTTTTGAATTTGATACTGACTCAACAAATAACAATATTGAACCAGACACCAGGTGCATTTTATGCGTTATTAAAGCAATTAGAGGATAGGCAGTGGCCTGAATTACCACTACGCATGGTGATTTTTGGTGGTGAGGCGTTACAACCTAGTCGGTTAAGTGCATTTATTGAGCATTATCCAGAAGTGAAATTGGTCAATATGTATGGTATTACAGAAACAACCGTACATGTTACCTATCATATTTTAAGCCCAGCCGATTGTGAGGTAGGACTTAGTAATATTGGTAAACCACTACCAGGTTATCAGGTTTTATTGGTTGATGAACAATTAAAGCCTTGTCCTGTGGGCGTGCCTGGAGAAATGCTTATTAGTGGTTCAGGTGTAAGTCGAGGTTACTTTAATCGACCTGAATTGAATAAGCAGGCTTTTATTGCCTTAGATGGCATTAACGCAACAGTCTTTAGAAGTGGTGATTTGGCGCGATATTTACCTGATGGTAAATTAATTTATATGGGTCGCATTGATCAACAAGTGCAATTTAGAGGATTTAGAATTGAGTTGGGTGAAATTGAACAGGTTTTATTAAAACATCCATTAATAAAAGATGTCGCCATTAAATTACACGCTAATGGTGAACAAGATGATAATAAAAATGAGTACTTGGTAGCCTGGTTAGTTTTTGAGAATGAGCAAGAGACTTTAATTTATGAGCAAATCGTGTCTTTCCTTGGGGATCGTTTACCAGAGTATATGATCCCTCAAATGTACTTTTCACTTGATAAAATACCGTTAAATACAAATGGTAAAGTGGATCGTAAATTACTGGTTGAATCATCAGATAAACGGTTATTAAGTAAATCTATCAGCAAACAGCCTGATAAAATCAATAATGAAGCGTTTTCTCATATAGAAAAAGAATTAATATCGATTTGGTGTGAAGTCATGGGCTTAGAGCAGGTTGCATCAGATGATAACTTTTTTGAAATTGGAGGTCATAGCTTAACTGCAAATAGTGCATTGTTACGTATCAAACAAAAGTTATGTGATTGCATGACTTTAAAAGACTTTTTTAGCGCGCCACATTTATCTGTTCAAGCTATGTTGATTATGACACTTAATGATAATAAAACGCGTACAAAAACAGACTGGCCAATTCTTAAGAAACAACCATTAAATACCTCCCCGTTACCTTCATTCTCTCAGCAAAGGTTATGGTTGGTACAAGCGCAAGATACTTTAGATACTTCTTATAATGTTGTGGGTATTTTTAATATTCAAACAATAAGCTCTGATAAAACAGTAATGCCAGACTTTTTAGATATTTATAAAGGGTTGTCTTATGCCTTTGAGCAAGTAATTAAAAGGCATGATGTTCTGAGAACAAACTTTTGCTTGAAAGATGGAAAGCTGCAATTGAGTATTAATTCAGGCTTAGGTGATTTTGTTTTAAATAGAATAGAACAGCTAGGTATTGATATTGAACATATGCGCCAAGAGGCACTCAATTATGCATTTGACCTTGAAAATGATTGTTTGATTCAGGCAAGCTTGATTAAAGGTGATAATAATATAAATGCATTTTTGTTAGTGAATATGCACCACATTATAAATGATGGTGCTTCGGTTACTTTATTGATGCAGGAGTTGGCTCAATTTTATAGCCATTATAGGGCAAATAAAGAAGCGCCTATTTCATTACAGCCACTTAAAGTGCAATTTCAGGATTATGCTTATTGGCAATTGCAGTTGCATACAAGTGGTGCATTAAATGCACAAATTCAGTATTGGGAAACTATGTATGCAGATGGCATACCTGTCCTTAATTTACCAAGTGATTTTCCAAGACCAGAACAAGCTGACCATAAAGGTGCAATAAAAATTGATTATCTGGGCCTTGAGCTATCTGCCCAGTTACGAGGCTTGAGCCAAGAGTTGGGAATAACACTCTTTATGCTATTGAGTTGTATTACCCAGTTGATGTTATACCGCCGCAGTGGTCAAACTGACTTTGTTGTAGGTACACCTATTGCTGGGCGTGATGATTTGGCATTGGAGCCTTTAATTGGCTTTTTTCTTAACGTATTGCCTTTAAGACTGGCCTTGCAACCACAGCAAACTTTAAAGCAGCAATTACTGCAAAATAGTCAATTAATTACTGAAACCTATGCAAATCAAAATTTAGCTTTTGATCAGCTACTAGAAGTGGTTGGTTATCAAAAACAAATAGGGCGTCATGCAATGTTTGATGTTCAATTGATATTGCAAAATAATACGCCTCTACCCACAAATTTTTCTGATATCTATTTAGAGCTACAAGAAGAGCAGAGCATTAGTGCCAAGTTTGATTTGAATATTATGTTTGGTGATCAAGCTGATATTGAGTTGCAACTGGAGTATGCAACTGCACTTTTCACTCATGAGAGTGCAACTTCAATCAATTTAGAGCTGATAGCCATTGCAAAACTGATTTTACAGCAAAGAGAGGCGCTAGAAACCATAACAGTAGAGCAGCTATTAGCGGATCTTTCTCCTGTAGAGCGCTATCAAAATATTGATGTACATAAAAAGGGTATCACAGATAATTTAAATACCAATTTAGGTGACAGTCTGATTGAGGATGAGGAGTGGTAATATGTGTGGAATAGCAGGAGTTTATCAACAAAGTCTTCAATTAAATAAAAGCAATACCAATGAACTTATCTCTTTGCAAACATTGAGTACTATGGCTGATAGTTTAATCCATCGAGGACCCGATGATGATGGCTATTATTGTGATGAGGGGATAGGGCTTGCCTTTCGTCGTTTGGCTATTGTTGATATTAATGATGGTCAGCAGCCTTTATATAGCCAAGAGCGTAACATAGTCGCAGTGTGTAATGGTGAAATTTATAACCATCAAGAGTTACGAAAACACCTCATTGCAAATGGTAAACAATTACACAGTCTGAGTGATGTAGAAGTGATCCCGCATTTATATCAAATGTACGGTGAAGATTTTGTTAAACATCTTGAAGGTCAATTTGCCATAGCCTTATATGATATTTATTTAGATAAGTTAATTTTGGTGAGAGATCCCGTAGGGATAGCACCTTTGTTCTGGACTCAAATTAATGGTTATCTTGCCTTTGGTTCTGAAATAAGAAGCTTACTAACATTACCTGGTTTTAAAAAGTCGGTTAACCTCACAGCTTTAGACCAGTTGTTGACTTTTCCTGGCATTGTTAGCCCAACTACTTTTTTTGAAGGTGTATTTAGCTTAAAGCCGGGTCATATGTTGGTCATCGAAAAAGAGAAAAAGCGAGAAAAACAATATTGGGAGCTGGATTATCCTTTAATAAAAGAGCCTAGCGAGGCTATGACTGAAAAGGGTTTAGAGAGCTGTATTGATCAGCTAGATTTACATTTACAAGATGCGGTGAAAAAACGGTTACAAGGAGATGTTCCTGTAGCTGCTTATCTTTCTGGTGGTTTAGATAGTTCTTTGATTGCAGCTATATTATCAAAAGTATCTCCTGGAGCTGTTAAAGATAGCTTTTCAATTACATTTCCTTCTCGCAGCATAGATGAGAGTGAATATCAAAGCTTAATGGCGAAGCACTTAGGGACTCGACATCATAGTTTTGAGGTCACAGATCAACATATTGCAAATCATCTTCAACAAGTTGTAAATCGTGCTGAAACACCACTGCGAGAATCTTACAATGCTTGTTCATTGATCCTGTCATCTATGGTATTTGATCAGGGGATCAAAGCAGTTGTAAGTGGAGAAGGTGCAGATGAATTGTTTGCGGGTTATGTTGGTTATAGATTAAATCAGCAAAGAGAGCCTGTATGCGATGATCTAGAAGAGATGCTTGAGCAAGAAATGCGGCAAAAACTGTGGGGTGATCCACATTTGTTTTATGAAAAAGCATATCAAAGTCACAAAGAGCAAAAAATATATTTATTTAGTGAAGATGTAAGGCTTAGGCATAACCGATTTGATTGCCTGAATCAGGAAGTCATTGATAGACGTTTTGTTGAAGGGAGAGACCCATTACATCAGCGTTCATATTTAGACTTTAAATTACGTATGGCAGATCATTTATTAGCAGATCATGGTGATCGCGTGAGTTTTGCAAACTCTATTGAATGTCGCTTTCCATTTTTAGATCAAAACTTGATCGATTTTGTTCGCCAAATACCTCCGCAGTGGTTGCTGCATAATGGTGAAGAGAAATTTTTATTAAAACAGTTAGCAAAACGTTATTTACCTGATGTGATCACACAAAGACAAAAATTCAGCTTTGTTGCGCCTTCAAGTGCAATTTTATTACGTCATCATCGTGAGCTAGTTGGAGATATATTAGCGCCTGAACGCATAAAACGTCAGGGTTATTTTGACCCTGAAACTGTTGAATTTTTACGTCAAAGTTACTTACAACCAGATCATCAACTTAACCAGACTTTTGAAGATGATTTATTAATGGTGGTTTTAACCTTTGGTATTTGGTTGGACGAATTTTCCATGCCAAATTACAGCTAAGTTTAATCATAATTGAATAACTAATATCCAATAAGAGAAAAGGTCATATTGCCATGGGACGTCACGCTTATTTTGAAAAATTTGAAGACAATGCAATTCAGTATCCTGATAGCAGGGCATTGAACAGTGAAATTATTGAGAATACTAAAACGATAACCGTCGCAGATAGTTATCGTGATTTAAATCGTTGGAGCAATGCGCTCGCAAATCAATTAATCGAAGTAAACAGTGTCAGTAATATTGGTATATATATTGACTCACAAGCATCTTATGTTGCTGCTTTATTAGCTTGTGGTAAGGCGGGAAAATGTTTTGTACCACTTGATGTAAATTTGCCTGACAAACGATTAAATTTACTAATTGAAAAGGCAAATATTGAGACGATAGTTACTAATTCACTATGGCAATGGGTATTAGAAAAAAAACTACCGACAAAACCAAATGTTAAGCTTATTTCAGCGGATAGAAAAAAAACTGTACTGGCAAACCCTGATTATGATGAAAACCTTAATATAACAGTAAAGGGCAGTGATGCCTGTTATATTATGTTTACCTCAGGTTCAAGTGGTGAACCTAAAGCTGTGGTTGGGCAGCATAAATCACTGGTACATTTTCTTGATTGGGAAACAGAATGTTTTGATATTACTCAAAAAGAGGTTGTTTCATGGTTAGCCCCAACGACTTTTGATGTTAGCTTACGTGATATTTTGCTGCCGCTGATTAATGGTGCTTGTTTAGCTATTCCACAAGAAAATACACGAATGAATGTAGCGCATTTATTGATGTGGTTGGAGCAACAAGTTGTCACTCATATCCATACCGTTCCTTCAATTTTTCGTTTATTGACTCAAACTTTAAGTGAGCAACAAAGTCAGAGCATTAAACTACCAGCTTTACGGCGTGTTTTATTAGCTGGAGAACCTTTATATTATGTTGATGTTAAAGCTTGGCGAGCTGCTGGCGGTGAACATATTGAGTTAGTGAACTTATATGGACCTACTGAAACAACATTGGCTAAATTGTTTTATCGTATAGATGCAAAAGATAATAACCAAGGCATGGTGCCAATAGGTCAAACTTTACCAAAAACTCATGCATTATTAATACAAGGTGATCGCCTGTGTAATAGTGGAGAAATTGGCGAGATTTATATTCGTACACCATATCGGAGTCTTGGCTACCTTAATGATAACCAAGAAACCCGTAAGGTTTTTATTCAAAGCCCATTGCAGTCGCAAGAGCCGGATATCTTGTATAAAACTGGAGATTTGGGACGTTATCAAGATGATGGTCTCTTAATGTGTTTAGGTCGCCTTGATAACCAAGTTAAAATTAACGGTGTGCGAATCGAATTAGGAGAAATAGAAGCTGCTTGCAAAAATATATCTCGCTTTAAGCAAGTTGTTGTTCAGGCTATAGCGCATAAAGATAAAAGTAAATTTTTATGTTGTTATTATGTTCGTCATGATGGGCTTAAAACACCTTTACCTGTGGCTGATTTGCGTTTACTTATTGGTGAACGTTTACCTGATGCTTTGGTTCCGAACGTTTATGTTTGTTTGACTAAATTACCAACTTTGTTAAATGGTAAAATAAATCGTAAAGCGCTACCAGCCCCAGAAGAAGTTTTATATGCTGAGCAGTCTTATACCGCGCCTCAAACAGATACTGAAGAAAAACTATGTGAATTATGGGCTGAATGTTTGTGCTTAACTAAGGTATGTACAGCCACAGAATTTCTCGATTTGGGTGGTGATTCCTTTAAAATGATTCGAGTATTATCTGCAATATTTAAGGTTTTTGGTAAAGAAATAAGCCTTAAATTATGGTTGCAAAATCCAACAATTAAAGCCGTTGCTGTTTTACTTGATGGCATGAAAAATACGCGTACTTACCAACAAATACCTTTGGTGAAATCAGAACAAAATTATGCTGTTACTACAGCGCAAAGTCGTTTGTGGACCTTGTATCAAATGGGAGTTGCCCCTGTTGCTTATAATTTACCTGAAGCGTACTTTATTACAGGTACTCTAGATATAACTGTACTGCAGCAGGCTTTTCAAGATTTGGTTGAGCGTCACGAGTCACTTAGAACTATATTTTTTGAACAAGATAAAATCGTTTATCAGCGTATTTTACCAAAACATGATTTTGAATTAAGTTATCAAGAATTATCAAAGATTGATGATGATATTTTGGCGCAGTTGATTCACAAGAATCAAAACCATAGCTTTGATTTACAAAATGGTCCATTGATGCGTGCTGAACTCGTTAAGTGCCAAAATAAACAAGGATATGTTTTATTATTTAACATTCATCATATTATTTGTGATGGCTGGTCGCTTAATGTATTGGTTAATGAGTTAGCACAGAACTATCAAACTGGTTTACAAAATAAAAAGTCAGAGAAAGCACCGCTTAAGTTACAATTTAAAGACTTTGTAGCCTGGCAGAAAAGTCAACTTGATGAAGAAAAAGGGTTAAAAAGTCGTAACTGGTGGCTTAATCAATTAGCTGCTCCTATTCCTGTATTAGACTTGCCTTGTGATTATCCTCGCCCACCAGTGCAAAGTTTTAATGGCAATACGCATCAATATCTATTGCCTATGCCAATATTCAATAAAGTGAATGAGCTTGCTAAAAGACAAGGCATTACTTTATTTGTTTTACTCAATGCTGCCGTTAAAATCTTATTATATCGCTATACCAACCAGTCTGAATTGATAATTGGTTCACCCGTTGTAGGCCGGGCGCACCCTGATTTGGATGAACAAATTGGCTATTATGTTAATACTTTGCCATTACGGGATAAACTCAATCCTGAATCGAGCATTACTGATTGTTTACAACAAGTGCATGAATCAACCAGTATGGCTCTTGAACATCAGCAATTTCCATTTGATGAATTGATTAATGATTTAGATATTCCGAGGGACATGGGACATTCAGCGTTATTTGATGTCATGCTGGTACTGCAAAATATGGACTTGGCAATGCCTGAACTACAAGGTGTTCAGTTTAATAATATCAGTAAAGAGCAAGGTTGGAATTTTAGTCGTTATGATTTGGTCTTTCATTTTCAACCGGATGAGAGTGGTTTATTAATCGATATTAATTACAACAGTGATATTTTTAAGCCCATTCGTATTGCAAATTGCGCCCAACACCTGACTACTTTACTTGAAAATATGGCTGAACATCCTGAACAATCTGTTGATGATATTGGTATTTTACCTGAGTCTGAAAAAGCTTTGCTTCGCGCTTATTCTCAAGGGCAAAAACGCATCATAAAAGAAACAACGATTATTGATTTATTTTTTGAAAAGGCGCTACAATTTCAAAATCAGATAGCACTGGAGGAAAATAAACAAAAAGTTACTTATGCGTCTTTGGCTAAAGAAGTGACCACCATAGCTAAAGGGTTAGTTAATCTAGGAGTGAAGCCTGGTGTGCCAGTTGCTTTATTGATAGATCGTAGTACTGATAGCATCATTGCTCTTTTGGCTATTATGGCATCTGGTGGGGTTTATCTGCCTCTTGATGGTGCGTTACCAGAACAGCGTTTGAAGGAGATTATTAGCAGTAGTGGTTGTGATTTTATAATAAAATCTGAGCAGTTTGATTTTAACGAAGTCATTAACTTACCAGCTAATATATATAATTTACAAGAAATTAAACAAAGTTTGAGTATTAGACTTACCTTATTACCTAAGATTGACGCCCATGCGCCTGCCTACATGATTTATACATCAGGCTCGACTGGCAAACCTAAAGGTGTGTTATTAAGACATGCTGGTTTTGTGAATATGTCGTTAGCGCAAATTGAGCAGTTTGGTATAAATAGTGAAGACAAAGTATTACAGTTTGCCTCCTTGTCATTTGACGCCTCACTAGCAAATATATTTATGAGTTTATTCAGTGGTGCAAGCTTAGTGCTAATAAATAAGGCGACAATTGAACAACCTCAGAGATTTTTAAATCACCTAAATCAGTTTGACGTGAGTGTGGCAACTTTACCGCCAGCTTATTTACGTGCTTTAGATAGGCCTGAATTATCAACATTAAAAATATTGATCACTGCTGGAGAGCCTGCAAACTTTGATGATGCCGCTTATTATAGTCAAAAAATGCAATATTTTAATGCCTATGGTCCGACAGAAGTATCAGTGTGTGCCACGATTGAAAAAGTTACAGATCCAAGTTTATATAATCAGAGTATTCCGATTGGAAAACCTTTAGCAAATGTGGATGTTTTTGTACTTGGAAAAACAAGTTTAGCACCTGTTGGTGTACCTGGTGAATTATGCATTATGGGGGAGGGGCTCGCACTGGAATATCGCAATAATGAGTATCAAACTCAAAATGTTTTTACACATGTGCCAGCTTCAATTTCAGATTGCACAGAGTTTACCAGAATGTATAAAACCGGTGACATGGCTTACTGGAATGAGTTAGGACAACTGATATTTATTGGTCGTAATGATAAGCAAGTAAAAATAAATGCCTTTCGTATTGATACCAGTGAAGTGGAAAATAGCTTGCTGGCCTTAGATGAAATTGAAGCCGCATTTGTTGATACTGTTAAAGTACAGGGAGAAAACAAATTAGCTGCTTGGGTTGTCGCAAAACGACAAGCTGAAATTTGGCCTTCAGTTGCCGAGTTTTATGTTTATGATGATGTACTTTATGGCAGTATGGCGCAAGACTTTGCCCGTAATGATGTTTATTTTGCGAGCTTTAAAAAACATTTAAAAGATAAGGTGGTTCTTGAAATAGGTCCGGGCCCTGAGGTGGTTTTATCTCGTTTAGCAATTGCAGCTGGCGCAAAGAAGGTTTATGCGGTTGAGTTATTGCCAGAAACTTACCGCAAAGCCTGTGCAAAAGTTGAAGCCTTGGGCTTGTCAGATAAAATTATTGTAATAAATAGTGATGTGCAAAGTGTTTCTTTGCCAGAAAAAGCAGATTGGTGTATTTCAGAAATAGTGGGCTCTATTGGTGGTTCTGAAGGAGCTGCTAAGATCATTAATAATAGCCGTCATTTATTACATCAATCAACAAATATGTTGCCGCAGCGTTCTTTAACATCTATGGCAGCTGTGTCTTTATCTCATGAGAACTTCTATCAAGGGTTTACACCGATTGCTGCGCATTATGTTAATGAAATTTTTAACAAGCAGGGTCATGCTTTTGATTTACGTTTATGTATTAAAAATTTACCTCAAAATGCAATTATTAGTAATGATGGCGTATTAGAAGATTTAGATTATACCCAAGATATTAACCTTGAAGAGGTACATGATACGCAACTTAATATTCATAGCCATGCCCAGTTAAGTGGGTTGATTTTCTGGCTGCAGCTTTATGTTGATGCTGATAATTATGTTGATTCTTTGTATGCAGAAAAAAGCTGGTTACCTATTTATTTACCTTTATTTGGAGGTGATACCGTCTCTGTTGCACCAGGAGATGTACTTAAACTCAAGGTTATTAGAACCTTGTGTGAAAATGGCCTCAATCCAGATTTTGAAATTAATGGTGATTTGATTAATTCAGCAGGAGAGTATAGATCAATTCACGGTCGTTCAGCTCATTTTGGTAATGGGTTCGCGAAAACACCCTTTTATCAGAAAATTTTCCAGCTACCTTCTGGTACTACAGGTGAGCTACCAATGGAAGCACCAATCCAAGCTATATTACAAGTTAATGAAGTGCGAAATTTATTAGCTAAAAGTTTACCTCATTATGCTGTCCCACACTTTATTAGTGTATTAGATCAGTTTCCTCTGACGAGTAATGGAAAGATAGATACTCAACAGCTACCTGCTCCTCAAGCTCAAAATGTTGAAAATTTTGTGGCAAGCACTACACCAGTAGAGACTGCCATATGTAAGATATGGCAGCAGGTCTTAGGCATAAATCAGATTGGCGTTAATGATAATTTTTTCTCACTAGGTGGGGACTCTATTAGTGCGATTCAAATTGTAGCTAAAATGTCGAATTCGGGCATGCTGATTGATACCCGGGATATTTTTCAGAACCCAGTGGTCGCTCAATTAGCGTTAACTATTGAAGATAGCATTGAAGAGGCTGAGCAAGGATTAGTGTGTAGTGAATTTGCTTTGACACCTATTCAACAGTGGGCGTTTTCGACTTTAGGTGACAAACTTTACTGGTTTAATCAGGCGTGTATGTTGAGAAATTCGGGGAGGTTTGATAACTCAATTTTGACACAAGCTATCACGCTTCTGATCACTCAGCATGATATGTTAAGAGCCAGCTTTGTAAAAAGTGAAACGCAGGTGGTTCAGAAAATCAGTGATCTTGTTGAGGCTGATATTGAATATCAACAGTGGCAGGAATATAACTGTATTGATGAGATCCCAGCCTCTGCATGTGATGAGTGGCATAAACAGTTTTCGCTCAATAAAAGCTTATTCAGAGCTGTGGTATTACAACTTAAAGATTATGATGTATTAGTGTTAGTGGCAAATCATCTGGTAATAGACACAGTATCGTGGCGAATTATTATTGAAGATATGCAGACTTTTTTAGCCTCAGATAACGCATTATTGCCAAATAAAACAGATGATTTTGGTCGTTGGTCTGCACATTTAAAAATGATGTCACAACTTAATAGCGGTCAATTGAATGAATCATATTGGAAAATGCTAATTGACGAACAACACACTTTGCAACCATTAAATCATTTGAATCAACAAAGTGAGAAGCCATATAAACGCACTATTGGTAATAGTAAAAACTTAACCTTTAATATTGAACACAAGCTCTCATCAAGTTTGTCTCATTGTGTAAAAACATCAGACTTTACACTTGAACAAGTATTTTTAACTGCTTTGGGCCATGGTTTGCAATCACTAACAGGTAATGCATATAACCTTGTGACTATGGAAAGCCATGGTCGAAATACGATATCTGGCGTGAGGTCCAAAATTAATATTAGCCGAACAGTCGGTTGGTTTACGTATTATTACCCGCTGCCTCTGAGTGCTTTTGACGATATAAGTGAAACGCTTGAACGGACTAAAATGGTTAAAGAAAGAATACCAGATCAGGGCATGGCTTATTTGTTGTTACGTTGGTTGAAGGAAGGAGGAGAGGAATATCAAGTGACTCCTAAGGTAAGTTTTAATTACCTAGGTGAGTTTAAAAAGCCTACAGCAGAGTCGTCTTCACAATTAATAAACTTTGATTTTGATGTGCCAGGTTGTCATCAACATCCCGATATAGCGTGTGAGCATAGTATTGATTGGTTGATGATGTTTACAGATGAAGTGCTATCTGTTTCGGTTAGTTATGGTAAAGAAGAATATACAGATCAGGATATCGCAAGATTAGCTACAAGCTTTAAACAAAGCTTGCAGCAATTAGATGACTATTTAACCCATTACAACGAACAAAGATCTACAACAGGGCAATTTACAGTTGAAGGCCTGACTGATACCGAGTTTGATACTTTATTTGAATAATAAGACGAGTAAATAAAATTGGAGAAAAGTTGTGACAAAATTGACAATAAATCCAGTAGCAGAATTAAATAATATAGAAATACTACTTAATGCAAATATTCCATCTAACAAGCTCATTCAGTGGGCTGAACAAAATAAAGATGAAATAGAGAATGCGTTACAAAAAAATGGCTTGTTACTGATCAGAGGCCTTAAAGTTGATAATAGTGAGCAGTTTGGTCAATTGTTATCGACTTTATTTGGTGAGGAGTTAGCAGAATATGGTTATCGTTCTACACCTAGAACTGCGGTTGGTTGTAATGTTTATACGGCTACAGAATACCATTCTGATGCAACCATAGCACAACATAATGAATGTGCTTACGCGAATAAATGGGCTATGAGATTAGGTTTTTGGTGTCAGCTCCCCGCTGATGAAGGCGGCGCCACGCCAATTGCCGATAGTCGAGAAATATATAACCGGCTTCCGTTATCAATTCGAGACAAATTTGAGCAAAAGAAAGTAATGTATGTGCGTAACTACGGTCTGATTGATTTACCTTGGCAGGAGGTTTTTCAAACTGAAGATAAAGTAAAAGTTGAACAATATTGTGAACAAAATCAAATTCAGTTTGAGTGGAAGGATGATGGTGGTTTGAGAACGCGACAAGTAAACCCTGCAGTTGCATTGCATCCAATAAGTGGTGAAAAAGTATGGTTTAATCAGGCTCACTTATTTCATGTTTCTAATTTAGAAGAAAATTTAAGGGAAAGCATGTTGAGCCTATTTGATCAGCACTCTTTGCCTCGTAATGCTTTTTACGGAGACGGTTCGCCATTAGAGGAAGAGGTATTAGATATTATTCGCCAAGTATATAAACAACAGACTTATCATTTTACGTGGCAGAAAAATGATATTTTGCTAGTGGATAATATGCTGTTTACACATGGTCGCCAGCCATTTAAAGGAGAGCGTAAAGTTTTGGTTGGAATGGCTCAGGGCCATGGGCATTAATCTATTTGATTGGTTATAAAATTGAACGAGTTTAATCATGAAATAATTATAATTGGATGGGGTGATTTTGATTCATTTTAAATTTATTATAATGTCAGCTGTATTCACTTTTTTATCCGTGAAAAGTTATGGTAGTAGCCTTGATTTGGATTACGTAAAAAAAGTAGATTTAAAGTTATATCAGAGGCTTGTTGAAATTAAAAAATGCCAAGATACTCAAAAGTCAGCTTCCGAATGCGTAAAAAAAACAACGCCTGATAATATATCCAAAATATCGGATGAAGCAGAAAATCCTATTTCAAAAAATAATGAGAAACTTAAAAGTGAGCAAACTCAATGGTGGCTCACAAGTTCTTACTATAAAGCACCCGATGTTAAACAATGGCTTAACGCTGTTCAGTCGACATTTTCAATCGATAAGCTATATGGGAATATCGAAGGCTCTCAATATAGTGCAGACTTGAAATATTATTCACGTTACGGTCAATGGACACATTTATTTTCATTGGGTTATGCTAAAGATTATGTAAAACAGTCGGGACTTGTTGCTTTAGATCGAAAATATCATTTATTTAATTATAATGCTCGATATGATCTGAACGAGTCATGGTTTGCGCAATTAGGTTATCTTGAAGAAAAGGATACAAGTTTAGCATTAGAAGATGCCGCTGTTCATTTTGCCGGAGTTGGCTCCTATATATACAATACAGATAAATTTATCTTAACAAGTTTTGCTGCTTTAGGTGATAAAACAGAGCGATTCTCTTTAGGAAATAGTGAGTTAACAGGATTAGATAAATTTAATTATAAAGTGGCATATGGATTTCAGCGCTTAAAATGGAATTTATCAAAAGAATTGGCTTTTATTCAATCATTTGAAGTTTATCATAGCTTAGATGCCTTAGCTGACTTTGAATTAGCTGAAGATGTTAATCTTGAATGTATTGAAACATTAACTTCTTCAGCAACTTATTGCATTGTAGAATATGAAAATAGAAATAAAATTATATTGTCATTAGGGTTGGAATATAAGCTTAATCAATATCTTTCTTTGTCTTACAGTTTAGATTTTACCAAAGATTCACAACCGTTTTTAACCGATAGCTCAAATAACGCCAGCCATAGTTTAAGCATTATTGCTAACTTTCAATAATATAGTTACGGCTTTAGAGTTACAGATATTATATAAATTTGCACATGCCTCTGCCTAGAGGTTTACCTGATCTTTCAATATAACCAAAACTTTTGTAAAAGCCTTCTTTATCTTTGGCTGCAAGTAAACCAATAGTTGCACCTTTACCAGCCTCTTTAGATAGGTAAGTTTCAATATATTGCATAATAACTTTACCTAGACCTAAACCTTGATAGTAAGGGTCGACTATGATGTCTTGTACGTAAAAATACATATACCCATCACCAACAATACGTCCCATCGCAATTAATTCAAAATCATGACATATTTGAACATGAAATAAAGAATTTGAAAGGCTTTGTTGCGCCATTTCAAGGTTCATTTCACCCCAGCCAATTTTTTGTCTGAGGCTTAAAAATGCTCTTACATCAGGGGGGGTAAAATTAATGACATATTTTTTTGATTTAATATTTATCACCTTAACTTTAATCAGTTTTATAATTTTGCTTTTCTTCTAATTCACTCACGGCAAGTTCTACTCGTTTAATTTCTCTAATAAGGCTACTTCGACTCATTTCATTAAACAACCATTGTTTAGTGGCAACTTGAAGTTGCAAGCAAACGATAAGTAGAATACCCCAAAAAGTTTGTAACTCAGAATCAACAGTAAAAAATTGATATGCACACCAGAGTAAAGCTGCGCTGATGATGACAGTTACTATATTAATTAATACAAACCAACGTCGCATGCTACCTTTAAAACCCGATGCTAGCATTGATGTTAATCCGCCATTTTCTTGCGCTAAAATTTTATCTATTTCAGCAGCATCATTTTCTAACTCTTTTTTAATTTTTGAATCTATTGTCATGATATCTCTCCTTTATTACGATTAAATCGCTCATGTAATATTTTGCGTGCTCTATTTAGTCTAGATTTAACCGTACCACTGGGTATTTGCAGTACTTGAGCGATTTCTGATATTTTCATCTCTTCTAAATAAAACAAATAGACAGCTTGCTTATCAATTTCGGGTAATTGCTCAATCAAACTAAGTAAAGTAGTAAAATGTTCACTTTTTCCAATCTCGTCACCTTCAGGTGCTGTGATATTTTCTAAAGATATATCTTGTTGGCAATCAGCTTCGTTTCGTAAAGATTTTCGCATCAAATCATAAGTACACCACCTTACAGCTTTAAAAATCCAACTTTTAAAAGCCCTAGGATCATCTAAAGTTTTTAATTTTTTAGCTATTCTGATCCAAGCATCTTGCACTGCATCTTGTGCTTGATGACGATCACCACAGAGTTTAAAAGCAAATCGAGATAAAGACGTTTGATAATATTTACAAAGAAAAGTAAATGCTTTTTCGTTACCTTGTTGAGCCGCAATAACAAGCAAGTCTTCTTCTGCTTTATGCATTTAAAATTTCCGTTATTTTATTATTCATATAGCAAGACGTAATAAAGATTAAAAAGGTTCACAAAAAATAAATTAACTTATATTTTTTGTCCAGAGCGTTTAATTTAAATACAATTCATAATTGAGGTAAAGTGAGGCTAGTGTTAAGATCCGACCACTTGTAAATATTAAAACAATCGAATAATAAGAAAAGGGTTATGGAGTCGTATTTTTGGGTATTGCTATTTGTTGCAATGCCAAGCTTTTATATCTTATGGCATCAAGGGCGCAGTTGGAGCCGAGAGAGTTGGTTATTGATTTTAATGGGGACTTTGTTAAGTATTTTAACTGGTGAGGTTAGTATGGGAACCCATGAGGAAATTAATGCTCAAAGAATTCATTTAACATCTTGGTTTTCAGTATCTTTATTCTTATTCTTTTATATAAGAAAAGATAAGGCATTTATTCAGCCTACATTGATGTTTACGGGGAGTTTTTTATCGCTATTCATTGCTGATATTGTAACTGCTATGATCCACATCCCTGGCTTTGAAGTACTGAGTATTGGGGGGGCTGGTTTAGTTGATGGTCTGGTAGTCGTGCCTTTTTTCACTTCTCTGATGGCTTTCTTAATTTTGACATCATTAGAGCGTCGTAATGAAACCGCTTTTAATATTTAAGCTTCTTAAATATTTAGTAAAATAAGAGGTATAAACTCTACATTAATGGGAGTTTATACCGTTTCAAATAAATTCTTAACTTTTTCTAATGTAATGTCTATTTCTGAAATTTTAGCGGGTGCAATAAAAATGGTATCGTCGCCTGCTATCGTACCTAAAACACCATCCGCTTTGCCTAGTGAATCGAGTAAACGTGCAATTAATTGAGCAGCACCAGGACTTGTACGTATGATGATCATCATTTCATTGTGCATGATGTCTATTACTAGCTGTCGCAACGGGCTTTTTGCTGTTGGAACACCCATTTCAGCAGGTAAACAATAAACCATTTCTTGTTTGGCATTACGTGTTCTGACCGCACCAAACTTGCTTAACATACGCGATACTTTACTTTGACTTATATTCGTAAAACCTTGATCTTTTAAAGCATCAACAATTTCACCCTGAGAGCCGAAGTTTTCTTCTTTCAATAAGGCTTTAAAGGCTTTAACTAAAGCTTCTTGTTTATCTTGAATTTGCATCTGGTAACTTTTTTGAACGAGTTTCGTAAAGTTTACACAAGTTTTATCTTCAAGCCTATATTTGAGGCGATATTTTCATCTGTATTGAGTGTAAATGCTTAAAATTGAAATTATTTACAACTATAGTCGAAACTTTGCTTATTATTTACTGGATTTAATTGTCTTTGTGCGAGATTTTCTTTATCTTTATGGGCAAAATTTATTACCTATTTTTTATTATTGGAGAATACAAATGAAAGTTGCTGTTTTAGGTGCCGCTGGTGGTATCGGTCAAGCTTTATCTTTATTGTTAAAAACTCAATTACCTGCAGGTTCTGAGCTATCTTTATATGATGTTGCTCCAGTAGTTCCTGGCGTTGCTGTTGATTTATCACACATACCTACTGATGTTAAAGTTGCAGGTTTTGGTGCTGATAGCTTAGGTGATGCATTAACTGGTGCTGATATTGTATTAATTCCAGCTGGTATGCCACGTAAGCCAGGAATGGATCGTGCGGATCTTTTTGCTGTAAATGCGGGTATTATCAAAACATTAGCTGAAGGTATTGTTGCCAATTGCCCTAAAGCATTAGTAGGTATTATTACTAACCCTGTTAACGGCACTGTACCAATTGTTGCTGAAGTATTTAAAAAAGCAGGTACTTATGATGCAAGTCGTGTATTCGGTATTACTACGCTAGACGTCATCCGTTCAGAAGCATTCATTGCTGAACTTAAAGGCTTAAATGTAGCTGATGTAAAAATCCCTGTCATTGGTGGTCATTCTGGTACTACAATTTTACCTCTGCTTTCACAAGTTGAAGGTGCAACTTTCACTGATGAAGAAGTTGCCACACTTACTCCTCGTATTCAAAATGCGGGTACTGAAGTTGTTAATGCTAAAGCGGGTGGCGGTTCAGCGACTCTTTCTATGGGCGCAGCAGCAGCACGTTTCTGTATGTCTTTAGTTAAAGGTCTACAAGGTGAAGACGTTGTAGATTACGCATATGTTGCTGTTGAGAATGGTGATGCACCATATTTCGCTCACCCAGTACGCTTAGGTAAAAATGGTGTCGAAGAAATCCTTTCTTACGGTGAGTTAAGCGCATTTGAAGAAAAAGCTAAAAACGATATGTTAGCGACATTAAAATCAGACATCCAAGAAGGTGTTGATTTTATGGCTTAATAAGCTATAAATTGTGCTAACAATATCGCTAGCTCAAAATAAAAAAGGTTTGCTAAAGTAGCAAACCTTTTTTATTGATACATTAGAATTTTGATTTATGAATCACGTGCTACGGCTAATCTAGCTAAACTTTCTAAAGCAATTTTATAATCACTGTCAGGAAGAATAGATAAACACTTGATTGCTTTTTCTACTTCTAGTTCTGCTTTTTGTGTAGTGAACTCTAACGCTTTAGTTTGTGCTAAAGTAATTAAAATATCATCTAAATAATCTAAGCCATCACATTTCTCAATCGCTTGTCTGATTTGTTGTACTTGTTCAGGTGTACCATGGCGCATTGCGTAAATAAGAGGAAGAGTTGGTTTTCCTTCAGCGAGATCATCTCCAATGCTCTTACCGAGAATGGCTTGATCTGCATTGTAGTCAAGCACATCATCTACAAGTTGAAATGCTGTTCCTAAGTGCATACCGTAAAGTCGCATTGCTTCGACAATGTTATCATCTTGTTCTGTGATGATGGCTGATAATTGAGTCGCAGCTTCAAATAGTTTTGCTGTTTTACTGTAAATAACTTGCATATAACTTTCTTCAGTCGTATCAGGGTCATTGCAATTAATTAATTGAAGTACTTCACCTTCTGCAATAACGTTTGTTGCATCAGATAAAATTTTCATGACTGACATTTTTTCTAAGTTGATCATTAACTGAAATGAACGGGTGTAGATGAAGTCACCAACTAATACACTTGCCGCGTTGCCAAACTCAGCATTCGCAGTTGGATTTCCCCGTCTTAAATCTGATTCATCAACCACATCATCGTGCAATAATGTTGCCGTGTGAATAAATTCAATTATGGTTGCTAAGGTAATATGTTTATCACCCTCATAGCCTAATGCTTTTGCTGCGATTAGACTCAGCATAGGGCGAATTCGTTTACCACCACTATTAACTATATATAGACCTAATTGGTTAACTAAGGCGATATCAGATTGCATTTGTGCGTAAATTAGTTGATTAACGCTATGCATGTCTTTTTCAGTTAACGCCTGGATAGTTTTTATATCCATTGAGCTTGGAACCTACTTTCTAATGTGATGGTTATTTTGGCTGCAATTATACATAATAAATGGCCTCGCTTAATAGTTTAATTTTTCTAAAAATATGAGTTTATTTAAATTTGTGTTTTTATTGAACTTTGGCTTGCTTGTTATTTCGATTTACCGTAGAATTCGCGACCATTGAAAAATATATTAGTTGCGCCGATTTGAGGGCGCACAACGGAGTTAATTATGTACGCGGTTTTCCAAAGTGGTGGTAAACAGCATCGTGTGACTGAAGGTCAAACGATCCGTCTTGAGAAGTTAGACGTAGAAACAGGTGCATCTGTTGAATTTGATAAAGTTCTTTTAGTTGCAAACGGCGAAAAAATTGAAATCGGCGCACCATTTGTTGCCGGTGGAAAAGTTTCTGCTGAGATCGTATCTCACGGTCGTGGCGAGAAAGTTAAGATAGTTAAATTTAACCGTCGTAAGCATTCTCGTAAGCAAATGGGCCATCGTCAATGGTTCACTGAAGTTAAAATTACAAGCATCAACGCTTAATTAGGAGTACGGAAAAATGGCACATAAGAAAGCAGCTGGTAGTACTCGTAACGGTCGTGATTCAGAAAGTAAACGCCTAGGTGTTAAGCGTTACGGTGGTGAGTCAGTTCTTGCTGGTAGCATCATTGTTCGTCAACGTGGTACTAAATTCCACGCTGGTACAAATGTAGGTATGGGTAGAGACCATACAATTTTTGCAAAAGCTGATGGTAAAATCAAGTTTGAGCAAAAAGGTTCTCTTAACCGCAAATACGTAAGCATCATTACTGAGTAATATCTACTTTAATGTATGCTGAAAAACCTCGCTCAGGCGGGGTTTTTTGTTTTTAATGAGTATATACCTCAATAATTTAAAACTTATCTAGAATATTTAGCTATATATTCAAGAATTTATCGTTTTGCACCTAATTCACTTTGCTATTGTAAACTTAAGCTATAATTCAGTGATACTTGATAAGTAAGCGCAAGCGAGATACAAATCTAAGGGTTGTTATGAAATTTGTAGATGAAACTGAAATCCGTGTAGAAGCTGGTGATGGCGGTAGTGGAGCTATGTCTTTTCGTCGAGAAAAGTATGTTCCTTTTGGTGGACCTGATGGTGGAGATGGTGGAGATGGTGGAAATATCTATCTTGAAGCTGATGAAAATTTAAATACTTTAATAGATTATCAATTTGAACGTTTTCATCGCGCTGAACGTGGAACTAATGGCCGTGGTGCTAATTGTACTGGTAAAAAGGGCGAAGATATGTGTTTGAAGGTACCTGTCGGTACCCGTGCCCGAGATATTGATACAGATGAAATGTTAGGTGATTTAACTGAGAATGGCCAACAGCTTTTAGTTGCTAAAGGTGGCTTTCATGGCTTAGGAAATGCACGTTTTAAAACAAGTACTAACCGAGCACCACGTCAAAAAACTTTAGGTACTCCAGGTGAAGTTCGCCAACTTAAATTAGAACTTATGTTATTAGCTGATGTAGGCTTATTAGGATTACCTAATGCTGGTAAATCAACTTTTATACGAAGTGTTTCTGCTGCAAAACCGAAAGTAGCGGATTATCCATTTACAACACTTGTGCCGAACCTGGGTGTGGTTCGTCCTGCAATGAATAAATCATTTGTTATCGCTGATATTCCAGGATTAATTGAAGGTGCAGCTGATGGTGCAGGTTTAGGTATTCAATTCCTGAAACATTTAGAGCGTTGTCGTGTTTTGTTGCATATTATAGATATTTTACCAGTAGATGGTTCTGATCCTGTTGAAAATGCAAAAGCAATTATTGGCGAATTAGCAAAATATAGCCCTAAACTAGCAGAACGTCCTCGTTGGTTGATCTTTAATAAAATAGATTTGTTACCTGCTGATGAAGCAAAACAAAAGTGCACTGAAATTGCTGATGCTTTAGGTCAAACAGAAAATGTTTATCAAATATCAGCGATTAATAAGCTTAATACAGATCCTTTATGTTTTGATATTTCAAATTTACTTGACTCTCTGCCTAGAGATGAGTTTGTAGAGCAGCAAAAAGAAGATGTTGAATTTAAATGGGATACATATCATGAAGGTGCAGTTATTGATGAAAGTGGCTCTTTTGAAGACGATGAAGATTGGGATGAAGACGATTATGATGTAGAAGTTATCTATCAAAGATAAAGTCTATATGTCACTTTATTAAAAGGCGCATTAGCGCCTTTTTTGTAACTTTTTTAGTGCATAATAAAAATTCGAATTAATTTAAACTAATGATAAAGTATTGGATTTTAATATGATGATTTCTATGATCGCTGCGATGGCAAAAAATCGAGTTATAGGTAAGAATAACAAGATGCCATGGCATTTACCCGCTGACTTAAAACATTTTAAGGCTGTCACTTTAGGTAAACCTATCATTATGGGCCGTAAAACATTTGAATCAATTGGTCGCCCTTTGCCTGGTAGAAAAAACATTGTTATTAGCAGAGATTTAACCTACAAAGCTGAAGGTATTGAAGTGGCTGCAACCCCTGCTGAAGCCCTTGATATAGCTGGAGAGGTGCCTGAGGTAATGATTATAGGAGGGGGGCATGTCTATGATGTTTTTTTGCCTCTATGTAATTGTCTCTATTTAACACATATAGATTTAGATGTTGAGGGGGACACGCAATTCCCAGATTATGAAGCACATAATCAATGGAATAAATTAGAAGTTAAAGAACATAAAAGTGACAGTTCTAATCCTTATAACTATACTTTTATAACGTACAGTAATTAAGGCTTGCTTCATTGCACATTTTTTAACTTACTGATAGAATTTGATTTAACTTAGTAGTTATAAAGTATTGAACAGGGTACGGTTAATGAAATTCAAGACAACACTTGTATTAAGCACTTTAATGTCAGCATCTATTTTTGTAAGTATGCCAACTTTGGCTAATGAGCAATTAGCTGCTAGTTTATGTGATTATGTTGCAGCAGACGATAAAAGTAGATTACGTAAAAAAATTAAAGAGTCGCGTGTTAAATTGCGGAATATATTTTCGGGTGTTACATGTTCTGGAAATAACCTTTTAAGACATGCCATGGTGAACAATGCAGATGGAACTGGGCAGTTTATGGTTAAAAAATTGCCAAAGGCACTTTTAGCGGCCGGTGGTGATGTGGATTGGGCTAATTCAAATGGCCATAGCGCTTCTCCAATTGTTGCAAGTATTAAAGCAAGAGCTGGAATTTAAATCATCTTTTGAAATGATAGAGGTTTAATATGAAAATAATTATAATTACTACATTGAGCATTGTTTTAGGCAGTTCAGTGTTGTTTTCTTCACCGGTGCAAGCAAACGAACAACTTGCGGCCAGCTTATGTGATTATGTGGCCTCAGATGATAAAAACCGCCTTAGAAAAAAGATAAAAGAAACAAGAGTTAAGCTAAGAAATGTTTTTTCTGGAATTACTTGTGCCGGCAATAATTTATTACGTCATGCTATAGTTAATAATGCTAATGGAGCTGGAAAATTTATTGTTAAAAAATTACCTAAAAGCTTATTGGCGGGTAATGGAGATGTAGAGTGGGCTGGTTCTAATGGACATGAAGGTTCTCCTATCGTTGCAGCAATAAAAGAACGAGCAGGTCTATAGTTTTTATAGTTAGTTTTAATTCAGAAAAGCGCCATAGGCGCTTTTTTCATTTTTGATATAAGTGAATAACTCGACTTTAGGATACAAAAAAACCAGATGTCTATGCCATCTGGTTTTTTGTAATTGTGATTTGCTATAGCTTACACTTTAAATTCATCTACAGATAATCTTAGCTCTTCAGCTAATTTAGCAACCTCTTGACTTGCTGTTGATGTTTGTTCAGCTCCTGAAGAAGCCTGTTCAGTAATTGAAACGATAGACTCAAGTCGCTCGCTTATTTCCAAAGAAACATGATGTTGTTCTTGTGCCGCTGTTGATATTTGTTCACTCATATCGTGAGCTTGAGATACGGCTTTTGTTATAAGCTCAAGCGCGTTACTTGCTTGTTCACTTTGGTCTACACAAGAAACGGCTTGCTCTTTACCTTTAGCCATAACGGATACGGCCTCTTGCGCACCTGATTGTAATGATTCGATCATAGCTTGAATCTCTTGAGTTGACTCCTGAGTTTTACTTGCAAGGGAACGAACTTCATCGGCTACCACTGCAAAGCCACGGCCTTGCTCTCCAGCTCTTGCAGCTTCGATTGCTGCATTTAAAGCTAAAAGGTTAGTTTGCTCAGCAATACCTCTGATAACGTCTAAAATACCACCAATTGAAGCACTGTCTTGGTTAAGCTTATTAATTACAACTGAGGCTGAATCAACTTCATTTGCTAGTTTTTCAATGGTGTCTTTATTTTTAGCCGAAATTGTTTTTACACGCTCAGCTTCGCTGTCTGCATGTTTTATCTCATTTAATGCTTCTTCCGCACTATGAGTAACTGATTGTGAAGTACTGCTCATTTCAGTAGTTGCTGTAGCGGCTTGTTCTACTTGTGCGCGTTGTGCTTGCATGGCTTGACTTGATTCACTCGTAATCGTAGATGTTTCTTCAGATGCAGCTGCAAGTTGTGTTGACCGAGAAATGATCCCTTGAATTAAATTCCGTAAATTATCTATTAGTGTATTACAGTTTGTTGCAAGTTCACCAAATTCATCTTGTGCGGAATCATCTAATTTTCGAGTCATATCACCTGAAGCAACAGTCTCTAAAATACTATTAACTTCAGCAAGGGGTCTTGTGATCCGCTGTACTGTTATGTACGCAACAAATATAGCCATGAATGTCGCAATAGCCATTCCTGTTGACGTCCATAAGTTGGCTGATGAAACATTATCATTAACTTCACCTTGAAGGTTGAATGCTAATTCACTTGATAGCAACACAAGTTTGTCTAGTTGCTCTATTGCTGTTTTTGTTTTAATTTCAGCTTGAACTAACGCTTTTTTTGCTTCAGTAAGTGCATCTAAATGTTGCTGTTTATTTGCCGCTAAAGAGGCATTACCTAAAATGTTATTTTTAAGTATCGTAAAAAAGCCAGTAAGGTCACTTAATAAATCAGGTTCGTTATCTTTAAGTGCTTCTTGTAATAGCTCTAAACCTCTTTCTAAATCAGTAATACTGAACTTTTGTTCGTTGTTAAGAGTTTCTAACGTTTTTGTACTATTGACGGCAATAAGATCTGTACTATTACTGACAATAGATAAAAAGCTATTTTCCATATTACTTGCTGCTTGGAAGGCTCTTGGTGCTGAGCTTTCAAGATCTCCGGCATCAATAAGATCTAATACAACAGTACTGGCATCGTCAGCATTAATTTCAACTTCTTCTAGTTGCGTGGTTAACGCTTTTTCAAGTTGTAAGACGGATTTCTTTTTTTTGTATAACCGGTTAACACTTTGTGAAAAATCACTGAATGTTTGTTTAATTAACCCATTTGCATTTGCTAATTCCTGATTATTATTAACTGTTAAAGTAAGCTTTTTATAAGATGAATTGAAACCAGCACGTATTTCTTCGAATTCAGCTTTCAGTTTATCTAATTCAGCATCTTTTTGTGCGTGATAGATCTCTAAATCAATTTTTCCCATCATTACAAATGCGACTTGTAACTCAGAACTTGTGCTTAAGGCTGGCAAAGATAACTGATTAACAAGTTGTGTTGATTGATTTATATTGGCAATTTTCCCTAACGAATTACCTCCAATTAAGAGAAGTAAAAATGTGATGAAGACGAATCCACCCCAGATCCGTTGACTAACAGTTAGGTTCATATACATTCCTATTGAACAACTAAAATATTCTACTCAGGATATCGGACGAAATTCCAATAAGTTGAGTGCGACTAATAATAAATTTAACAGATCTTTACAAAATAAACAGTAAATTGCGAGAATCGATTGAGTTTGAATTGCAATTTTTAATTCAAACTGCTGTTTGCGAGGTTTTTACACCACTTTTTAACTCTATTAGGGTCAATGAATTTCCCCAAACACATCCTGTATCTAAAGCTATTGTGTTTAAATTTGTAGTCTCTCCTAAAAGAGATGCCCAATGACCAAAAAATATTTTTGTAGACTTTAATTTTTGCATTTGTGGATGTTCGTACCAGGGGATTAACTTCGGGAATTTTTGAGGGGAGTCCTTATGAATAAAGTTCATTTCAGAAGAGGAAGTTAAAAAACGCATTCGAGTAAAAGAGTTGATAGTATAGCGAAACTTATTTATTTCACTTAAATTCTTAGACCAAGATAATGGTTCATTACCGTACATATTCTTAAAATAATATAAGGCATCTTTACCTTGATATTTTTTTTCAGCATTAGAGGCTTGTTTTAATCCTGTTTCGAGATCCCAGTGAGGGGATAAACCAGCATGGCAAATTAAAGATTGATATGACTCTAACCAAATCGCTAAGGGTTGTTGTTGTAAAAATGAAATAAGTGCGGGTAAATCTTTTGCATTAAATAAGTTGTCGAGCTTATCATTTTTTTTAGGTTTTTTATTTAAATGGTATGTGGCTAATAAATGTAGATCATGGTTCCCTAAAGTGATGTGGGCGCTACCTTCTAAGTCGTTTAAATATCTTAAGCAAGAGAGTGAGTCAGGCCCTCTCGCAACAATATCACCAACTAGGTATAAATTATCCTGACTTGGATTAAAGTTTACTTTTTTAAGTAATAAAATAAACTCTTCGAAACAGCCCTGTAGGTCGCCAATAACATAATCAGCCATTAAGATATGTTTCCTTAATGTAAAATATTAGGAGTTGATAGCCTAAATACTTCAATCGGTGCTTTGAATTCAGTACCAAACTCATTTCGCATTATATAGTGACCTTGCATTGTGCCAACAGGCGTATCTAGCTGAGTGCCACTGGTATATCGGTAACTTTCACCTGGAGATATACTTGGTTGCTCACCAACAACACCATCACCTTCAACTTCAGTTTCTTTACCATTAGCGTCAGTAATTAACCAAAAACGGCTTAGTAACTTTGCACTGCATAAGCTATGGTTTTTTACCGTGATTGTATAAGCAAATAGGTACTTGTCTTTTTCAGGTTCTGATTGGGCTTCAATATAAAAAGTTTCAACAGAGACTTTTATAGGGGAGCCTAAATTACTTTTACTTGTCATAAGAGGTAGCGTCATTGTTTTCAATATCTTTTTTGTTGTCAAATAACCAGTTAGCAATTTCAATAAACTGTTCAAGACTGATATTTTCAGCGCGCATCTTTAAGTCTAAACCTAGGTTTTCTATTTGTTCTGGCGTTAATAAGTTCGATAAACTATTACGTATTGTTTTACGGCGTTGATTGAAAGCCTCTAAACATACAGTATTTAACATTTTTGTGCTTTTAGCTGTCAGTTGTTCAGGTTTTTTAGGAATAAGCCTTACAACTGCTGAGTCAACTTTAGGCGCAGGTTTAAAACATTCAGGGCCAACTTCAATAACAGGCATTGCATGACAATAATATTGGGTCATAACACTTAATCGACCGTAGGCTTTACAGTTAGGCTGAGCTGCCATGCGTTTAACCACTTCTTTTTGTAACATGAAGTGCATATGTTCTATATTTTGAGCATATTCAAATAAATGAAACAATAAAGGGGTTGAAATGTTGTAAGGGAGATTACCAAATACTTTGAACTTACACTCATCTTTTACTAACTGAGAAAAATCAAAAGTCAGTGCATCACCTTGGTGAATTGTTAATTTATCACCAAGAGTTGGATGGTATGTTAAGCGCTTAACAAGATCTTTATCTAATTCTACAACAGTTAAGTGACCAGCAAGAGCGGTAACTGGTTCGGTGATAGCACCTAAACCAGGGCCTATTTCTACTAATGTATCTTCTGGTTTTGGATCAATCGCCGTAACTATTTTATCTATGATACCTTCATCATATAAAAAGTTTTGTCCAAATCGTTTTTTTGCTCTATGGCCTAAATGTACTTTATCTGTCATTAATAATTACTTTATCTTTTGTTGCTAAGTGAATGGCTTCACGTATAGCTAATTCAAAACTACCCACTTCAGCTTTTCCTGTTCCAGCTAAATCTAGTGCCGTTCCATGATCAACTGAAGTGCGAATAAAAGGTAAACCTAAGGTGATATTAACCGAGTTACCAAACCCTTTGTATTTTAGCACAGGTAACCCTTGATCGTGATACATAGCTAATACAGCATCAGTTTGATTTAAATATTTATCTTGAAATAAGGTATCTGCTGGTAAAGGTCCAGTAATATTCATTCCTGTTTCATTTAGTCTTTGAACCGTTGGAATTATCGTTTCTAATTCTTCTGTTCCTAAATGACCATCTTCACCTGCATGAGGGTTTAGACCACACATTAAAATCCTAGGATTCTTTATACCAAACTTTTCTTGTAAATCGTGATGTAGTATTTCAGTTACTTTGATTAAACGTTCTTCGGTAACTGCTTTTGATACATATGCTAAAGGTATATGTGTTGTAACGAGTGCAACTCTTAACCCTTGCGTTGCTAACATCATGACAACATCAGAAGTATTAGTTTGCTGTGCAAAATACTCTGTATGGCCGCTAAATGATATGCCCGCTTTATTTATAATACCTTTGTGTACAGGACCCGTAACAACAGCAGCAAATGTACCATTAGTATTTTGTTCCGAAGCATGACGTAGGGTATGTAAAACATACTCACCATTAGCTTCATTTAGCTCACCTGGAATTGCTGGGGCAGCCAAATCTATTTGGCTAAAATATAATTCACCCGCTTGACTTGTTTTTGCTGGCTCTGAATCGTTAAATTCAATTAATTTAAGAGGTAAACATAATTGTTTAGCTCTTTGTTCTAATAAACTTTTATCAGCAATAGCTACGAGTTGCACTGGCCAATCATGTTGAATTAGTTTTAATAATAAATCAGGACCAATGCCAGCTGGCTCTCCAGGTGTAATTGCTATTCTGATTGTCATTAATTTTCATCCACAACTAATTCTACATAAGCTTGCTCTCTTATTTCTCGCTGCCATGCGAAACTTTCTTCTTTATATTTTTTGTTATACAACATTTGATGAGCACGGTTTCTTTTTGCTAGATCCGTTTTATCAGCGACACGTTTTTCTAAAAGTTGTACTATATGCCAACCAAATTGAGTTCTAAATGGCTCGCTTAGTTCATCTTTTTTAAGAGCTAATAAAGTGTTTTTAAAGGCTGGAACATAAGTTGTTGGGTCTGTCCAGTCATACTCGCCACCTTTTAATGCTGAACCTGGATCTTCAGAGTGTTCTTTAGCAAGCTCTGCGAAGTTAGCATTTCCATCACGTAAATCTTTAGCAAAACCAGCTAGCATAGAGCGTGCTTTTTCTTCACTTACGATGATTGAAGGTTTTATTAAAATATGACGAGATCGCACTTCAACAGTTTCAACCACTTGACGTCCTCGTATCTCTTGTATTTTAACAATGTGGAAACCAGCACCAGAACGTAGGGGACCAATAATTTGACCTTGTTTTTTTCCTTTTGCAGCTTCAGCAAAAAGTGTTGGCATTTCATTTATATTCATCCAACCCATTTGTCCACCTTCAAGTGCTTTAGGGCCGCCTGAGGATGCGATTGCTATGCGTTTAAATTCTTTACCTTCGTTTAGCATCTTGATTACTTTGTCTGCTCGTTCTTTTGAACTTGCAATATCTTCGGCAGTTGCATCGGCTGGAATATCAACAAGGATATGTCCTAAATTATACTCTTCGCTGGTGCCTTGTTGTTGTTCCATTATTTTAAGTAAATTATCTATTTCTTGCAGGCCAACATAAATCCGACGGTCGACATTACCACGTAAAACCTGCTGAGTGGTCATCTCTGTTCTAATTTCTTCTCGGTAAGCTTGATAATTATCACCGGACTCTTCGATGGTTTTTCTTAGGTCAGCAACGGTACCATTTTGCTCTTTTGCCATGGTCATTAAGGTTTGATCTAATTGACCATCAGATATTTTTAAGCCCATACGTTCGGCCATTTGCATCAATAAAGATTGATTTATTAAACGGTCAATCGCTTGATTATATAGAGCTTTGTCTGATGGCAGAGTTTGGGATTCTGCTTTAGCTCTGCTTTTTACACGATTAATAATTGAATTTACTTCGCTTTCTAAAATAACGCCTGAATTTACAATGGCAATTACTTTATCAAGCTCAACTTCTTTTGCGATTATATGGTTACTAAGACCTAAATTAAGGCTTAACCCCAGAACTGTACCTATTATTAGTTTTTTTAACTTCATTTTAATTTCTTGATTTAATTATTTATAAAATAGGGGCGACGATAACCAAAAATGCCTTGTTCTAATAACTTTTTAGCATCATAGTTACTTTTACCACCTAGCCCTTTAAATACAAAATTCAGTCTAAATCCTGAATTAAATACCGCATTTTGTTGCTCAAGACTTGAAATAGATTGATTTAAATCTGTTTCAATTTGCCTGTGACCTGTAAGCTGAATAGCCCAACAACATGATTCGTATTGTAAACCTGACAATATTTCAACACTGCGATTGTGCTCTATATCTCTTTGATAACTTGCGATAAATTGCCAGTTATCTGCAATTGGTATACTTGTAAACGCACCTATTTGTTCAATTGTATTGTCTGAGACATCATTTGCAAAGCGATGGTTCAATTGTACTAGCTGTTTATTATCACCTTTATAATCTAAAGTCATATGTGACTGGATTAATTCTTTACCATCGACATCATACTGAATACCTGCGCCTAAATACCATCTTCTGTGCCAATGTAGCATGGCTTCACCAGCAAACAAGGAATTATAATTTTTTTGTTTACCTAACTCTTGATTTGTGGGCTTTGCTGAATCTGAAAGATAAAAAGTCTGGCCAGCACTTAAATTAAATACTTCATCATTTTTTTCGCTAAAGATGCGTGTTGTTGCTCCCACAGTAAATTGATTTGCTGCAGCAATTCTATCAACGCCCGAAAACTGTTTATCACGAAATAAACCAAAAAAATCATCCTGTAATTTAGTTGTATCATATAAGCCAATATTGCTTTGGTCTCTAGTCGGCACATATAAATATTGAACTTGTGGCTCTAAAGTTTGAGCGCCATTTTTGACTAACCAGTTTGTTTTTCTTTCTAAGTTAAGTTGGCTGTGAAGCCTTATTTTTGGCAAAGTTCTATTAATATTCTTTTCATAGACAGTATTTTCTGAATTTATATTTTGTTGGTAATGTGTTTGCAATATGCTTAATTCAGATAAAAAAGACCAGCCAAAATCTTGAAAATTAAATTGAATTTTTGGTTCTAAATGGAATCTTGAAGCTTCTGTAATTCTATTGTCTGAATTTGAGTTCCTAAAGTGACTCATTTCCCCATTTAAAGTCAATTGAAAGTCGTGCCATTTTAAAGCTTTAATTTGATTAAATGTTATTTGCGGTAAAGCTGAATATGAAGCTAAATGATCACCCAAAACTTCAAAATTTTGTACTTTTACATCTGTTTGCCATATTTTACCGAAATACGTCAATATGCCGGTTCTATTTAATTGTGTTTCTGTTTTATTGGCGTAGCTTGAATCGAGATCTGTTAAATAATTATCATCACTTACATTGGTTACATCAATACTGGCTCGCCAGTCTTCACTAATATTACTTTTTTGTTGCCAATGGACTAAGTACCTTTCATTGAGCTCTTTTTCAGATTTATCTTCATTTAAGAACTCAAGTGCAAGTAAACCTTGATGTTGTTCAGTTAAATAACGAAATTCAGAATTCATTTGAATACCTTGGTTTGCCATATACCTAGGTGTTATTGTTGCATCAAAATTAGGTGCTATATTCCAATAAAATGGCGTCGCAACTTCAAAGCCATATTTTGATGATGGGCCAAAACTGGGTATTAAGAATCCTGATTGGCGTTTATCTGAAATGGGGTAGGTAAAATAGGGTAAATAAAGTACAGGAGTATCAAGTACTTTAAATGTCATACCATATGTTTCACCCCAGCCTTCTTCTTGAGATAAAATGATTTTATCTGCTTGGATTGACCAAACTTCGTTACCAATAGGGCAAGTGGTATAACTACCGTCACTTAATATAAATTCATTTTTATTTATTGACAGTTTTTCAGCTGAACCACGGCCTAATTGTTGGCTTAATTGATATTCAGCACCTAATAAATTAATTTCAGATGAATTAAAGTCTGCATTTAAGCCCGAACTTTTAATTTTAGCAATTAAATCTTGATAGCTGATAGGTCCAGTAGCATTAAATAACCCCAATTGTTTGTCGACTAATGCAGCGCTAGCGGTAATATTAAATTTAGTTGAATTAATGTTAACATCGCCGGAAAATTCAGCGCTTTCGGTACCTAAAAGTTCAACGTCATCGGATTGAATCACCATACTGCCAAACTGTATGTTTTTTAATGGTGACCAGTTTGGAGCTTTATTTATGGCGTTACATAATAAAGGAGCATCCTTGGCTTGACTTGATATTGATATACATAAACCGCAGAACAATATAAAGCCCCTGGATTTGTTCATTTATTAACCTTAATGCTCTGTTGGTTAGAGAGAACTGCATATAATAAAACAATTTAGTTAATTTCTCTAATAAATGAGATTGCAATATTAGTAAAAAATTGTATTTTACTGTGTATAAATTCGAAAAAGCTAAAATATGAGGAAATATAATGTGGGGTAAATTACTGGGAACTGCATTTGGTTTTTTATTTGGTAAATTTTTCGGTGCGGCATTAGGTTTTTATTTAGGTCATATGTTTGATAAAAGTTTAAAGCAAGACTTTGATAAGGTTGGTGGTTTTCAAAGTTTATTTTCAGGTGAAGATGTAAATGAACGCCAGGCATTATTTTTTTATACTTGTTTTTCTGTTATGGGGCATATTGCAAAATCAAATGGGCGAGTAAGTGAAGTACATATTAAAGCAGCTTCGATTTTTATGGATGAAATGGTTTTAAGTGGTGAGAGCCGCCAAGAAGCTCAAGATGCTTTTACTGCAGGAAAAGAAGAAGACTTTCCTTTAAATGACACTTTATCTGATTTTAAAGCACGTTTTTCTGGCCGGTTTGACTTATTACAATTATTTTTAGAAATTCAAATTCAAATGGCTTTCAGTGACGGTCATTTATCATCAAAAGAGAAGTTACTTTTACAAAAGGTCAGTAAGCAATTAGGTATATCAAAAACACATTTCGCTTTCATTTTAAAGCGCTACCAAGCAGAGTTTAATTTTAGATCCGGTCAGCAAAAAAATAATACAGAAACAACAAGTAAAATGGGGCGCAAGCAAGCACTTGAGGCTTTGGGGCTAACTGATAGCGCTAATGATAAAGATATTAAAAAAGCATATAGAAAGTTAATGTCGCAGCATCACCCTGATAAACTGGTCTCACAAGGGTTACCTAAGCATCTTATGGAAATCGCAAATAGAAAAAGCCAAGATATTCAAGCTGCTTATCAATACCTTAAAAAATAACCTTCATATGCCTATTTTTGTAAGGAAACCATAAATTTCTTTGAGTAATCGGGCATGTTGTGTTGTTGATGTATTATCACCAAATAATTCACGTTGGCGGTAATCAAGTTTATGATTTTTTCTATTTGCTTTTTTACGGTTTGAAATTTCGGATAACACCCAGTTATTATCATTGCTATGATAAATGTCTAATACGGGAGGCATAATACTTGCTATTTTTTGACTTAAATTATGATTTAATTTTATATCTGGTAAATAGCTGCTAAGTAAAATAACTGCATCCACTTCTTCTTCAGGTTTACCATCCAAAAACTCAACAAGCATTGCGGATGTTGCTCCTTGGGCAATAATGATAATAAAGCCTGGGTGCTCTAGTGCTTGTTGATATATGGCCTTAAACCGACTTGTAAGCAGTAACCTGTAAGTTTTCATTTCGATTTCAGGTAAAGAGGGCAAGTCTGGAGCATGAAATAAGGTTTCATTGGGTGTGGCCGGCACTGTATTTAAGGTAATTTGGTCGGGTACATTTAATGCGTAAGTGACCCAGCCATAATCGTTAAGTTGTTTTCTTAAATGATCTAAACCTAATTGATTATTGGCGGGTAAACTCCAATCAGGAAATAGAATAGCAACGCCTTTTGCTTGAGCTGCAGTGTGCTCTCGAAATAAAGTAATAAACTCTGTATCACCAGCAAGAATACTTTTCACTTCATCACCTTGTAAATAGTGATATAAATCTTGCTGATAAATACTTTCGAGAGATGCAGGCGCTTTAATTTCGACATCTTTTTCATCTTCAGCACCAGCCAAAAAGCTCATATTACTTATAAAAAATAATAGCGCACAACAAATATTAACTCTCAAGGTATTCCTAAATCTTGCTAAGTGACATATTAATATCGGCTTTGAATGAAAAAACCTTAAAAATATACCGCAATTAAGTGTGCGATGTTTTTATTCTCTTTATTATAAAAGAGAAGGTTATCGCCTGAAATTTTATAATGATGTATCTGATCCATCATAGCTAAAATGGTGTTTTCTTGCTTCATGCCTTCAATGCACCTTAGTTTAGCTGTAGATACATTGTTGAAATAAAGCTCGTTTTGGAGGTCATGATATTGAGCATTATAATTAGATTTTACTGTATATTGACCATTGAATATATTGCATCTGGCATAACCTTTAAAGTTACCGTCATGCTTTAATTGAATATAGGCCTCTCTTTTATCCTCTGTTATTTTGATTTTAATTGTGTTTACTTTGAGTAATTTCCAATAGGTATTAGTTAAAGGCGCATTTGACTTATGCTTATTATTTAAATATGAAATTTGAGTGCTTTGGCATGCTAGCAAGTAACTCATAATGAATATGATAAATAAATGTATTTGAAGTTTATTTATCATATTCATTGAAACCTCTATAAATCTAAATACTTGATATTTAGAAAGGGCTTGGGGCATTAAACTCTAGTATAGCTTCAGTTACTGGGTGACGTACTGATAAATACTCAGCATGTAATTGTAATCTGGGAGCCGCTTTTAAAGCTTTTTCATGGGCATAAAGCCTATCACCTAAAATAACATGATCTTGTGATAGCATATGAACTCTTAACTGATGAGAACGACCTGTAATTGGGGTTAATGCTACACGTGTTACTGAGCTGCCACAGTCAAGTTTTTGAACTGATAAAACTTGCCAAAGTGTTTGAGAAGGCTTACCACGTTCAAAATCCACCATTTGTTTTGGCCGGTTTGGCCAGTCGCAAATCAGTGGTAAATCAACTAATCCAGATTCTGGTATCAGTTCACCCCAAACTATTGCAATATAACGTTTTTTCGTTTCTCTTTGCTGGAATTGACGGCTGATATGTCTATGAGCTGGTTTATTCAAGGTCATGCAAAGTATGCCTGAGGTCGCCATATCTAAACGGTGTACTATGGTCGCGGTTGGAAAAACACGTTGAACGCGTTTTTCTAAAGAATCTGCATGTTTAGGGTCTTTTCCTGGAACAGTTAATAATTCACTGGGTTTGTTTAATACAACTAAATCATCATCTTGATAAATAATTTCTAGGTAAGGATCGGTTGGTGGATTGTAATTAAATAACATGCAGAGCTCGTAAATTTAAATAATATTAAATTGGCAAGCTAATATATTATTAACCTGCCAATTGATCAATGTGCTAATTAACCTAAGTGTTCAGATAACGCCTTCCTACAAAAGTTATGTCGCAGTTGGTATTAATGTGTTACCACTATTAAGCGAATTGCATCTAACTTAAGCTGAGATTTAGCAATGTATTTCTCTAAATCATTTGCTTGATCAGTAAAAAATTGAACCTCTTCGTCACGAATATTCGGATTGATTTTTTTCAATGCGGTTAATCGCTCAATTTCCTCTGTCATGGCAAGTTGCATTTTTTCAGCTGCAGCTTGTTTTAAGTCTGTTAACTGTTGCTCTGCTTTGCTTGTCGCGTTTGTGATCAAAGGGTGTACAGCAGCCTGTAATGCCCCTGCAAGTTTACTTGCTGTCTGGCGACCTACAGCTGAAAGTTGTTGATTAAATTGTTCAAAATTTACATTACCCGCTAAATCGTTACCTGTTTTATCTAATAAGATGCGAATAGGGGTTGGCGGTAAAAATCGGCCCATCTGTAAAGACTTAGGGGCGCTGGCTTCTGCAATATAAATCAATTCTACAAAATAGTTACCAGCAGGAAGTTTTTTATTTTTTAATAAAGCAACAGAGCTTGAACCAAAATCATCGTTACAGATCATATCCATACAGCCTTGTACCATAGGATGATCCCAGCTGATCAGGTTTAAATCCTCCTGTGCAAGCGCAGTATCTCTATCAAATGTGACTGTCATGCCATCATCTTTTAGCATCGGAAATGAAGGTGTTAACATGTGCTCTGTTGGTTTTAAGATAATCGAGTTTTCACCTTTATCTTCTTGATTTACTCCAAATATATCAAATATTTTGATCATAAATATTGCAAGGTCAGTTTCATCATCTTTTGCTGTTATGATATCGACTAATTCTTGTGCACGGCCTTGGCCACCCGAATGCAGCTCTAATAAACGATCTCGCCCTTGTTCCATTTGCTTTTTAAGTTTTAAATTTTTGCTGGCTGCTTGTTCAAGTAAGGGGTCTAATTCTTCTTCATCACAATTATGTGCTGCAATAAATTCAAGTAATTCTTCAGAAAATTCTTTATACAGTAATTGACCTGTAGTTGATGTTTGCTCAAATGCATTTAAGCCTTCGTGATACCAGCGGTATAACACTTCTTGTGCGGTATTTTCAAAGTAGGGCACGTGAATTTTAACATCTTGTGTTTGACCTATGCGATCAAGACGTCCAATTCTTTGCTCCAATAAATCAGGGTTTAAAGGTAAATCAAATAATACTAAATGGTGTGAAAATTGGAAGTTACGACCTTCTGAACCAATTTCAGAGCATAATAAAACTTGTGCTGCATCTCGTGCATCTTCTGAAAAATATACGGCTGCACGGTCACGTTCTAAAATACTCATACCTTCGTGGAAAACGGCAGCTTTGATTGCTTCACGTTCTCGTAACTCTTGTTCTAAAGCAAGTGCTGTTTGTGCTTGAGCACAAATGACTAATACCTTTTCTCGTTTTAGTTCTATTAGTTTATCAATTAACCAGTTCACTCTGGGGTCAAACTTGGTCCAGCTGGCATCACTGCCTTCAAACTCTTGAAATATTTTTTCAGGGAAAAGCGCGCGTAATGCGCTTTTTTCTGGTTTTTGTGCTCCACCCATATTACCCATAACTGACATAGCAGTTGTATACTGTTTAGGTATTGCAACGGGGTAGGTGTGCAACGTACGTCCAGGGAAACCTTCAATACCACTACGGCTATTTCTAAATAAAATACGTCCAGTACCATGTCGGTCAAGTAGCATATTTAAAATTTCACTACGTGCTGGTTTTTTATCGTCAGTATTTTCTGCTTGCTCTAATAAAGTTTCAATATTAGTTTCTTTTAATAATGATACTAATGTTGATTTTGAATCAGTAGACAGAGGTTTATCTGTTAATAATTGATTTGCAGCGTCTGCAACTTCTTTGTAATGGCTTTCTTCTTCTACAAATTTTTCGTAGTCATAAAAGCGGTTTGGATCGAGTAACTTTAATCTTGCAAAGTGGCTTTCGTGCCCTAGTTGATCCGGTGTAGCGGTTAATAAAATTAGTCCTTTTATGTCTTGGCTTAATTCTTCAATACGCTTATATTCTGTACTAGGTTTGTTTTTATCCCAAATAAGATGGTGAGCTTCATCAACTATCATTAAATCCCAATCAGCTAAGGCCGCCTGTTCAAACCAACGTTTTTTCTTAGTCAAAAACTCTAAGCTGGTTAAAATAAGTTGTTCAGTTTCAAATGGGTTTGGTGAATCGGCATAAGCTTCTGTACAACGTTCATCATCAAATATAGAAAACTTAAGGTTAAAACGACGTAGCATTTCTACTAACCACTGATGTTGTAGATTTTCTGGCACTACAATTAATACGCGAGAAGCTAAGCCACTGATAATTTGTTGATGGAGTATCATGCCAGCTTCAATTGTTTTACCTAAACCAACTTCATCTGATAGTAATACTCTTGGTGCAAAACGTTTACCTACTTCTTCAGCTATGTATAGTTGATGTGGGATCAAACTGGCTCTAGGTCCAATTAAACCTTTTAGTTCTGATTGTTGACTCTGATGTTGATATTGCCAAGTATTATATCTGAGAGTATATCTATCAAATCTATCTATTTGACCTGCAAATAACCTGTCTTGTGGTTTATTAAACTTAATAAAATGATCGAGAAAAGTTTCTTTTAATTCTGTTTTTTCATCTGTATCAGTGCGAGTACCTTGATAGGTTAATAAGCCATTTTTTTCTGAGACAGATTCAACTATTAACTCCCACTCTTCGGTAGAGCGTATTTTATCCCCAAGATTAAAAGCTACACGTGTTATGGGAGCTTCTTGCATTGAATAAAGACGGCTATCGCCTGTTGCCGGAAATAAAACTGAAATATGGCGTCCTTCAATAGCGACGACTGTTCCAAGTCCCAAGTCTGATTCTGTATCACTTATCCAACGCTGACCTAAGGAAAAATTCATTTATTTACTCTAATCCTACACAAAAAAAGGCGGCTATGTTAACTGCAATTGCGTTGAGTTTCACTAAAAAAAAACAATTTGCTGTCATAAAAAAGTAACTCATTAAAAATAGACTAAACTTTAGAGGAAAGCATAAAAACTATAGCGCTAAAAAAGGAAATCATTTATGGGAAAAAATTTAACGATTGATCATAAAATGTATGTACTTGATACCAATGTTTTACTTCATGAACCACTTGCTTTTTTATCCTTCCAAGAACACGACGTTATTATCCCAATGACAGTATTAGAAGAACTGGATCATATTAAAGATAGGAAAAAAGATGTTAGTCGTGATGCGCGTGTTGCTATTCGTGCATTAGATGATGTGCTTAGAGATGCGACACCTGAGCAAATGTTGGAGGGTGTCAATTTACCTATGGTGAGTAATGAGGAAAGTCAGCAAGTAGGAAAATTAACAATAGTCAATGACCATTTATATGAAGAAACAGTCTCCGGTTTACCCGGTAATGAAAATGATCACAGAATTATTAATTGCGCTGTTTATTTACAAAAAAAATACCTACAAGAAAAAGTTGTATTAGTGACAAAAGATATCAATATGCGCTTAAAAGCAAAAGGTGCTGGTTTAGAGTATGTTGAAGACTATAGAACTGACCAATTAATAGATGATATTAGTTTGCTTAGTAGTGGTTACAAGCGTTTAGATGGTGATTTTTGGCAACAAGTTAAAGAATGTGATAGTGAACAAGTGGGAAGGGAAATACATCATACAATTCCACGAGATTTAGTACAGGATGTATTTATTAATGAATATTTATTAGATGAGGGAGGGCATTTTGCAGCAAGAGTTGAAAGCTTTGATGATCAGCACATTAAATTATTAGATTTAGGTGTTGAGCGTTTAATGTCGAGAATGGCATGGGGGATAAAACCTAAAAATGTTTATCAGTCTATGGCACTACAAGCTTTATTAGATCCAAATATTGAACTCGTAATTTTAACGGGTCCTGCAGGATGTGGTAAAACGCTATTAGCTTTGGCATGTGCCCTTGAATTGGTGATAGAGCAAGGTATGTACGATAAGGTTATTGTGACTAGAAATACACCGGAAATAGCTGAATCTATAGGTTATTTACCGGGAACAGAAGAAGAAAAAATGGCTCCTTGGTTAGCGGCAATTACAGATTCATTAGAAGTATTACATAAAGGTGATGAGAATCCGATTTCAAGCCGTAACTATATAATGGAAAAGGCTAATATTCAGTTTAAAAGTATTAACTTTATGCGAGGCCGTAGCATTCAAAATGCAATTGTTATTTTAGATGAAAGTCAAAATTTAACGGCTTCACAACTTAAAACAATTATTACACGTTGTGGGGAGGGAACTAAGTTAATTTGTTCAGGTAATTTAGCTCAAATTGATAGTAACTATTTAACGGCTGTGACGTCTGGTTTAACTTATCTAGTTGAAAGATTTAAAAACTTTGAAGGCAGTGCAACGGTTAATTTAAATGGTGTTGTAAGAAGTCGTTTAGCCTCCTTTGCAGAAGAAAACTTATAAATATAAAATACTAAATAACATTCAAATTAAAAGTTGAGTGTTATTTTTTTAGTTTGTTTTTCCATTGGATAAGTAATTTATCATAACGACCATCATTCATAATTACCTCTCTTGCCTGATCAAACTGTTTAATAATTTTGTCTGCGGTTTGAAAGTTAAAGGCGTAATGTAAAGTATAATCGTGTTCAGGTACTGGCATTTTATACACAGTTTTAATGTGTTTAGCCAATTCTATATTTTCATCAAAGTAGAGCTTGAAATAACCCTGATACCCGGCCACTAAGTCAGCTCTACCTTGCAGCATGAGTTGAATAGATTGCTCCCAATTAGATGCTTGTAAAATATGTTTTTTTGGCCAATTGTACTTATCGAGTAACATCTCTGTTAAAGCATCATTACGTGTAGAACTCATATTAAACTTTTTTAAGTCTGAAAGTGCTTCGATGTCTAGATTGTTATCTTTAAGGGCTAAAAATGTGATTTGAAAATCATTTTTATTGCTCCAAGGATCAATGCCATTTTTAAATACAGGACCGACCCACTTAAATTGCTTTTCTCTTTTTTTTGTTTTTCTAATACTAAAAATAAGGGTATTGGGCTTTGTAATAGCCATTTTGTATGCTCTCACCCAAGGTAGTACTAATATTTGATTGTTTAATTGCGCTTGTTCAAAAATAAGGTTAGTCAAGTCAATTAAAAAACCATCAAACTGCCCTGATTCTAAAATAATTGAATTGGGGGGGTAATCTTCGGTGACAGCAAGGATTTTGGGGAAATCATTTGCTACAAGATGTAAGGAAGTGAGGCATAGTGTGGTGATAAGCAATGTCATAAAACTCCATTTATTTTTGCTCATATTTTGTTCCATAAATTATTTGTTCTATTACTATACCTTAATTTTAGTAATCCATGACCTGTTGTTTTTTTATTTGTAAATGTCTTATTTTTGCTTGCTGCATTGAAATTAAACTTTGGTATTTTCTTTTTATTTGATCTAATTCGACGTTTAATTGCATCATATTTGTTGCGTTTAATTGACTTGAAACCTGTTTCTTTTTGATTACGCTTATTTTTTTAGAAAGTTGTCGGTTATAGGATTTCACTGTTTTTTCAGTCTGTTTTATTTTGTCAATATACTGTTGTTTTTTACTAAAGCGATCAATATTGATATCGTTTTGATTTGCATATTTTGTTTGTTTTATAGGCCCTGAATTTTTAACTTTAGAGTTTAACTGTTGAGAAATCTCCTTTTTAAACTGTGCAATTTTTCGTTTTGCTGTATAAATTTTATTTTTGTACTTTTTATTAATACTCAATACTGCTTGTTGTTTTGCAATTTTTATTTGATGTTTATCCATTTTTTGTTTTTGTGCTGCTGAAACTTCCTTTTCAATATTATATAAATCAGATGCTTTTTGTTGATTTAGAAAATGAATTCGTTTTTGTAAAATCTCTATATCGCGATTAAGTTCGTTTATTTTTACATAACCAACCATATTTTTAATGCTATTGCCGTAACTTGTATGAGAGTTATGTTTTAAAACAGGGGGAGGTGTTAAGTCTATTTCTTCTGATTCATTACCGCAGGGATTTTCACTAAACATGACAGTTCCTTTGACTTCACATTTATAAATTGCAGCCAAGCTTGTATCGCTTGAAAATAAAATAACTAAGAAAATAACCAAGCCTATTTTCATACGTAATTCAAACTACTTTTAACTGAATACCGTAACTTATAGCTTAGCAGTTGAAATTTTTATTGCAGAATTTTACTACATAGGAGTAAAAATAAAGCCCCTTATAAGGGGCTTTTTAAAATAGTTATTAGCCTATTTTTTTGTATTTTATACGTTTAGGTTCTGCGGCTTGTGCGCCAAAAGTCTTCTTAAGCCAAGCTTCGTATTCAGTATAATTACCTTCGTAGAAGTTGATTTGACCTTCATCACGGTAATCAAGAATATGTGTTGCGATGCGATCTAAGAACCAACGGTCATGTGAAATACACATAACACAACCAGGGAATTCTAATATTGCATTTTCGAGTGCACGTAAAGTTTCGATATCTAAATCATTGGTTGGCTCATCTAGAAGAATGAAGTTACCGCCAGCCTTAAGCAATTTAGCTAAATGTAAACGGTTACGTTCACCACCGGATAAATCTTTAACAAATTTTTGTTGATCGTTACCCTTAAAATTAAAGCGACTGACATAAGCGCGGCTTGGAATTTCAAAGTTGCCAATTTTTAAGATATCTTGACCGTCTGATAATTCTTGGTAAACCGTTTTAGTGCCGTCTAAGTCATCACGGAATTGATCAACCGTTGCTAACTGAACTGTTTCACCTAAAACGATATTACCAGAGTCTGCTTGCTCGTCTTGATTTAGCATTCTAAACAAAGTTGATTTACCTGCACCATTGGCACCGATAATACCCACAATAGCACCTTTAGGCACTGTAAAACTTAAATCATCAATTAATAAACGATCGCCGTAGCTCTTTTTCAAGTTTGATACTTCAAGTACTTTATCACCTAAACGTGGACCCGCTGGAATAAACAGCTCATTGGTTTCATTTCGTTTTTGGTAATCGGACTGTTGCATTTCAGTAAAGTTAGCCATACGCGCTTTAGATTTTGCTTGGCGACCTTTAGGGTTTGAGCGTACCCATTCAAGTTCTTGAGCGATAGATTTTTGACGTGCTTTTTCAGATTTTGCTTCTTGCTGTAAACGGGCATCTTTTTGCTCAAGCCAAGAAGAATAGTTACCTTCCCACGGAATACCTTCACCACGGTCAAGCTCTAAAATCCAACCCGCTACGTTATCAAGGAAATATCTATCATGGGTGATAGCCACTACAGTGCCTTCATAGTCATGCAAGAATTTCTCTAACCAAGCAACTGATTCTGCATCAAGGTGGTTAGTTGGTTCATCAAGGAGCAACATGTCTGGTTTTTCTAATAATAAACGACAGATCGCAACACGACGACGTTCACCACCAGAAAGTACAGAGATTTTTGCATCCCATTCAGGTAAGCGTAATGCATCAGCAGCACGCTCTAATGCATTATCTAAATTATGACCGTCACCAGCTTGGATGATTGCTTCAAGCTCACCTTGCTCTTTTGCTAAGGCATCAAAGTCAGCACCTTCTGCAGCATATTCGTTATATACTTCATCAAGGCGTGTTAGTGCATTTTTAACATCACTTACGGCTTCTTCAACGACTTCACGTACGGTTTTATTTTCATCAAGTTTAGGTTCTTGCGGTAAGTAACCTATTTTTGTATCAGGGAATGCATTTGCATCGCCTTCAAACTCTTTATCAACGCCCGCCATAATGCGCAAAAGGGTAGATTTACCCGCGCCGTTTAGACCTAAAACGCCAATTTTTGCACCTGGAAAAAATGACAAAGAAATATCTTTTAAAATAGTACGTTTTGGTGGCACGACTTTACTGACGCGGTGCATTGAAAAAATAAACTTATCTGGTAATGGCATTACAAGACCTTTTTATTGGAGAAAATAAATATTGCGATATTTTAGATTAATATGGCCTTTTTAAGCAAATATCAAGTTAGGTACTTCAATTAGCTGTGAACATTTTATTTTTGGTTTAGATAGAGCATCTCATCTATATTTAATTGATAGATAGGTATTGGTACTATGGAGGCATTGTGAAATGTGCAAAGCGGTTAATAGCGCTAGGGTTTATAATGTGTAATGCTTGTTTTGCTGAAGGTGTTATTCGCGCAGGTGATTATTTATTTCTTAATGCACATTTAATCAAGTGTACTTCAGCGTCTAAATTCTTAATTGATTATGCTGAAGTTTCGCAAGCGGGTGAAGTGGTGTTTTTTGATGATATTGAAAATGATAGTGGTATCAAGCTCAAAGTTCTAGGAAGCACAATAGAAAATATTGAAAAGAGGTTAGCACTTGAGTTTAGTAAAAGAATTGGCTATCGGCCACAGACATTTAGCATCAATATAGTGAAAGCTAACAATACAAAACGGCAAGCCAGTTTACTTTTGCTTTTAGTTAATCATAACAAAGTAAAATGTGACGTTCATTATTTGACACACCCAAGTGAAGCGCTGATTGCTAAAGTTGCGTTTTCTTCTTTTCTTTATGTCGAAAAATAAAAAACCTCGGAAATAAAAGTTATTCCCAAGGTTTTTGTTGTAATTGTATTTTAAAAATTAATTACAGTGCGAAGGTTTACTTAAGCTATATATATTAGTTAATGCACTTTGTAAACTGCTTAATTGATCACAATCTATGCCTGAGTTATTGTGTAAAGATAAAGTACGTAATTCAGTTAAATTTAATAATGGAGATACGTCAGTTATCTGGTTAGTCTTTAACTCTAAGTTGCCTAGTTTTATTAAACTTGATAACGGTGTTACATCACTTATTTGATTACTTTCTAACTTTAAGTCGCCTAGTTTTATTAAACTTGATAACGGTGTTACATCACTTATTTGATTATTTCCTAACTCTAAGTAGGTTAAGTTAGTTAAGCTAGATAAAGGCGTTAAATTAGAAATATCATTGTAAGAAAAATTTAGATAGGTTAAATTAGTTAATTGCTCTATACCACTTAAGTCTGCAATATTATCCCAGCGGCATGATAAAGTAATTATTTTATCGATATCATAAGAGCGATATGCAACACAAGCTAATAACTTATCATCATTAAATAATGACTTATCTATTGGTGTATTAACGCACTGGTAAACGGAATGATTTATTTCAGTATTCGTTAAATTGCTTTTTAACTCATCTAGTTGGCTACATAAAATTCTACGGTTGTCTTGCAAATCAAGTTTTAATAAATTAGTTAAACTATTTAAGCCACTGATATCTTCAAGTGACGACATGCTTCCTAGGTATAGCTCTTTTAATTTATTTAAATCAGTTAAAGCTGTAATACTTTCAAGGCTGTCAGCGTTATATAAATTCAAATATTCTAAACTCTTTAATGTTGTAAGCGCGCTGATATCAGTTAATTGGCTTAAATAATTAGCTTCTAAATAGTTTAATTTTGTTAATGTTTCTAACCCTGAAAAAGAGGTTAATTGATTATTTTCAGCTAAAGTTAACTTTGTTAAATTAATTGCCGAGGTTAATTCATTTAGGGAAACGAGTTTATTGCTTGTTAAATCTAATTCAGTTAAGTTTGTCAGGTTAGAGAAGTCAAATAAATGTTTAAGATTAGCACGGGTAAGTTTTAAGTTTTTTAATTGATTTAAATTTGCTAATGCCTCAACATTTGATAGCCTATTATCACTGGCATTCAGCGTTTCTAAATTAATTAAACTTGCCAATGGTGAAAGAATTATTTCACCATTATTTAAATCACTTATATTAAGGTTAATCAAATTAACTAAGTTAACTAAAGGCGAAAGATCATCTAAGTTTTGATTATCCGCTAAGTTTAATTCAACTAAATTCGTTAAGCCTTTTAAAGGGCTGATATCACCTAATCGGCTATTATTACTCACATCTAAAGTTTTAAGGTTAGTTAAGTTCGTAATACTAGCGATACTTGCTGTGTTTATGTTAGATATTAATAAGTCTTCTAGTTGAATAAAATTTTCTAAAGTTACTAAATTAGTTATTTTACGACCACTAATATTGAGTTCCTTTAATTGTACTAGCTTGATGAGAGGGTTTAGATCGAAGCTTTTTTCTTGATAATTAGAAGAGCTTTTACTTAAATTGAGTTTTTGTAAATTCACTAAACTGTTTAAAGGCGAAAAGTCTTCAACTGTGCTTGATGATAAGTTTAATTCTACTAATTGGGTTAATTGATTTAAAGCGGATAAATCTTTTATTTCATTATTTTTACCAATATTTAAAACTGTCAATTTTGGCAAGTTAGATAAAAAACTTAATGAATCAAATCCAGAGTAAAGGCTTTCAAGCTGTAGATGAGTTAATGTTTCAAAGGTTTTAAGTTTTGAAATATTACTTAGTTTTAAATTATTTAAATTGAGTTGCTCAAGTTTTTCCAACTTAGTTAAAGTATCAAGATTAAGATAATTATAATAACTATCTGAAGAACGATATGATTCTAAATTGAGTGACCTTAGAGAGGGCAACTGAGCTAGTAATGTAGCTAAACTTTCTTGGTTGATTTTATTATTTGCTAAATTAAGTGATTCTAATTTGGTTAAAGAAGTCAGTGTTGCGACATCTTCAATGTTGTTATTTGATAAATTAACTGATGTAAGTTGCGTAAAATCTTTAAGTGCGCTGACATCTGTTAATTCAGCATTGGTAATATTGACTTCTTTTAATAAAGGAAAGTTATCGAGTTCAGATAAAGATTCAAACTTAATATTGTCACAGGTAATAGCGTTAAGGCCTAAATCTTGGGTGTTTTGTTGCAGACAAGTTGCTAGCCCTTTATCTGCAATACTTGTATATTCAATTTCACCATAGGCTGTGACCTTTACAGTTAACTCAGCTGTTGATACATTATTTGAATTATCTGTTGCTGTTAAAGTAAATAATAATGTTTCATCACTGGTTACTTCTGGTGCAATAAAGGATAAGGTTTCTGTATTAGCAGAAAACTCTGTAATTTGAGTACCTTCAGTTTGCTGCCATAAATAACTGCTAATTGTACCGTCCGCATCAGATACATTTGCAGTATACGAAAAAGCTTCTCTTTCTGAAACTGTTGCTACAGGAATTGTTGCAACAACAGGGGCTTTATTTGCAGTTACATCTAGGTTAAGCGTGGTAGTTGTTGATGCATTTTTATTGTCAGTAACCGTTAGTGTAAAAGATATCGTTTCATCAGCAATAATATCTGGGACTGAAAAAGAAAGCGTTTCAGAGTCAGCGATTAAATCTATAACTTCAGTTCCAGCTGTTTGTTGCCATAAGTAGCTTGTAATAGTGCCATCGCTGTCTTGTGCTTCAGCTGTTAAAGTAAAAGTACTTTGCTCAACAATAGTCTGGTTGTCCATATTTGCAATCACTGGTGCTGTGTTTACTGGTTCGACTGGTTTTGAACCACCCCCGCTGCCACCACACGCACTTAATAAAAGGCTTAACAAAGCAACTTTGATAGGGGTATAACTTGATTTAATACTCATTGAATAACTCCATTATATACAAATTAACTCATTCAGCCCCAGAACAGGTATGCAGGGTTGAATTTTGCGCATTGTATAGAGTAATTACATTAAATCAATTCATTTAAAAGTATGGTGTTATTTTTGTTTGGTATGTGATTGGTCTTTGATGATATTGAACTTTACATAATGTTTTTTAATTTATATCTAGTTAACATAAATATTACTTATATTTATAATAAGAAAACATCATATCAAAAGTACTGTGAAATTTTTTCAATCCCTGTTTAAATATACTCAACTTAACCCCTTGTGTTGGCTATGGGCAAATGCGCTAATTATGCGTACAATAGCGCCTTAAAATTCGTACATACTCGCACTTTACCATCTTTTAGGAGATACCATGTTAGAACGTAGCATGAACATTGCTGATTTTGATTCAGAGTTATTTGATGCCATTCAACAAGAAACGGCGCGTCAAGAAGAGCATATTGAACTAATTGCATCTGAGAATTACTGTAGCCCGCGAGTTCTTGAAGCGCAAGGCTCTCAATTAACTAATAAATATGCTGAAGGCTATCCGGGTAAACGTTACTACGGTGGTTGTGAGCATGTTGATGTTGTTGAACAATTAGCGATAGATCGTGCTAACGAATTATTTGGTTCAGAGTACGCAAACGTACAACCACATGCTGGTTCTCAAGCAAATGCAGCTGTTTTCTTAGCTTTATTAGAAGCGGGCGATACTGTATTAGGTATGAGCCTTGCTCACGGTGGTCACTTAACTCACGGTTCTCATGTTAGTTTCTCTGGTAAATTATATAATGCAGTTCAGTACGGGCTAAATGAAGCAACTGGCGAAATTGATTACGCACAAGTTGAAGCATTAGCATTAGAGCACAAACCAAAAATGATCATTGGTGGTTTTTCAGCTTATTCAGGTATTGTCGATTGGGCTAAATTCCGTGAAATTGCTGACAAAGTAGGTGCATATTTATTTGTAGATATGGCTCACGTTGCTGGTCTTATTGCTGCTGGTGTTTACCCTAACCCAGTTAAACATGCTCATGTTGTCACTACGACAACGCATAAAACATTAGCTGGTCCACGCGGCGGTTTAATCATCTCTGCATGTGGTGATGAAGCTATCTACAAAAAATTAAACAGTGCTGTTTTTCCAGGTGGTCAAGGTGGACCTTTATGTCACATCATCGCTGCTAAAGCTGTTGCATTTAAAGAAGCTTTACAACCTGAGTTCAAAACTTACCAAACACAAGTTGTTAAAAATGCACAGGCTATGGTTGCAGTTTTACAAGAACGTGGTTACAAAGTTGTTTCTGGTAAAACTGAAAACCACCTATTCTTATTAGACCTTATTGATAAAGATATCACAGGTAAAGATGCTGATGCAGCTTTAGGCAATGCAAATATTACAGTTAATAAAAATTCAGTACCTAACGACCCACGTTCACCGTTTGTGACTTCTGGTTTACGTATCGGTTCTCCTGCAATCACACGTCGTGGTTTTAAAGAAGCAGAATCTAAAGAACTTGCTGGTTGGATCTGTGACGTTTTAGATAATATCGAAGACGTTACTGTACAAGCGGGTGTAAAAGAAAAAGTTAAAGCGATTTGTGCAAAACTGCCTGTTTATGCATAAATTTGGCTTCGCCATTTATTGAAAGCCATTTTATGGCAATAGATAATATGTGAAAAAAGACCACTAAATGTGGTCTTTTTTTATATTTAAAGCATGATAGGTTTAGGGGTGTTTTTTGTTGAAATAGGCAATTGGGGTAATACTATTTTTGGTTGTTCTCCTGTAAGTGTATTTAAAAACTTAGTGATTTTTGTTGATTCATCATCCGTTAATGTTTGACCTAATTGAATGTCAGCCATAATTGTAACAGCTTGCTTTAAATCCCAGATGGAACCATCGTGAAAATATGGGTAAGTAAGTGCTACATTTCTTAAACCGGGAACTTTAAATAAAAACTTATCACTTTCTTTACCTGTAATTGCTGCACGGCCAATATCTGCATTTTTAGTTTCAAAAGGTTTAACTAACCCCATCTTTTGGTACATAGTACCGCCTACTAACGGACCATGATGACAACTGGTACAGCCTTTTTGTTTAAATAAAGCATAACCTTCTTTTTCTATTTTATTTAATGCAGTTTCGTCACCTTGCAACCATAAATCAAAGGGGGCATTTGGTGTCCGTAAAGTTTTTTCAAATTCAGCGATAGCAGTTGCAATTTCATCAATCGAAATTTCATTACTATCAAATATTTGATTAAACATTTTTTTATATTGCGGAATTGAATTAATTGTATCGACAGCAAGCGTATGAGTGAAAGCCATTTCTTTTGGATTGTCAATTGGGCCAGATGCCTGAGCTTTTAGATTTTTTGCTCGACCATTCCAAAACTGAACAAAGTTTAGCTCGGCATTTAATACGGTTGGGGAGTTAATTGGTCCAATAGTCCATTGATGACCAATTGAACTTGCTAAATTATCAACACCTCCCGTTGCGAGGTTGTGGCATGAATTACAAGATATAGCGTTTGATTTTGATAATCTAGGGTCAAACCATAACTTTTTACCTAAATTGACTAAATCAGTGTTTAATCCGCTTGCGGGTTTAATAATTTTAATCGGTTCATTATTGATTCTGTTTGCAGCAGCGTTTAATGAAAATAAAGTTGAAATGGCGATGAATATTATATGCTTCATTTGTATTCCTTCATAATAATGGTGACGGAGTGATTTGTAATTAAATGAAGTACCATTAAGGGGTACTTTAATGATGAAGTACATTTAATTAAATAGATGGCTGTAATCGTAAAAATTGAATAGGTTTAAATTCAGATATGTGAAAGTGCAGTTTAAATAAGTTTTACCTATTAAAAACATACCTTAAATAAAGCATTTTGTTACAATGCGTTTTTAATCTCTTAATTCATTTTGTCGCATGGCGACCTTAAATAACTTTATTTGTATTAGTCGGAGAATTTTTATTATGCACTGTCCATTTTGTTCAGCAAAAGATACCAAGGTGATTGATTCTCGCTTGGTTGGTGGCGGTCATCAAGTTCGAAGGCGTCGAGAATGTAATGATTGTCATGAACGTTACACTACTTTTGAAACTGCTGAATTGGTCATGCCCAGGGTTATAAAACAAGATGGTAGCCGAGAACCCTTTCATGAAGATAAACTATTAAATGGACTACATCGTGCTCTTGAAAAGCGCCCTGTAAGTACAGAGCAAGTTGAAGATGTGGTACATAAAATAAAATCAAAATTACGAGAAACAGGTGAACGAGAAATATCAAGTCATTTAGTAGGGGAGTGCATTATGGATGCACTTAAGCAGCTAGATAAAGTCGCTTATGTCAGATTTGCATCTGTTTATCGTTCATTTGAAGATATTAAAGAGTTTGGTGAAGAAATCGCGCGTTTAGGCGAATAAATTTGTCAATTTCTTTATGTGGTTAAAATTTTGTTAGGAATAACATAGATGCAATTTACACAAGAAGACCGTGTTTATATGGCAAGAGCCATTGAACTTGCAAAAAAAGGGCGTTATACAACAACACCTAACCCTAATGTCGGCTGTGTCTTAGTTAAAAGTGGTGAAATTGTAGGTGAAGGTTTTCATCAAAAAGCAGGTCAAAGCCATGCTGAAGTTAATGCAATAGCCATGGCTGGAGAAAAAGCTAAAGGCGCAACAGCTTATGTGACTTTAGAGCCCTGTAGTCACTTTGGACTAACTCCCCCTTGTGCTGAGGGGTTAAAAAAAGCAGGTATTATAAAAGTGATATCGGCTATGGTGGATCCTAATCCTAAAGTAAGTGGAAAAGGTTTAGCAATATTAAATGAGGCGGGTGTTGAAACTGCGCATGGCTTATTAGAAAAAGAAGCGATTGATTTAAATCCTGGTTTTTTAACAAGAATGAAAACAGGAAAGCCTTTTGTTACTTGTAAACTCGCTTCTAGTCTTGACGGTAAAACAGCATTAAAAAATGGCCAAAGTAAATGGATCACAGGCTCTAAAGCCCGCCAAGATGTTCAAAATTTGAGAGCGCAAAATTGCGCAATATTAACGGGGGCAGATACTGTGATACTTGATAATGCAAAAATGAATGTGCGTTATGAAGAATTAATGAAGACAGAGTTTACAGAGTTAAATTTAAACTCAGACCAATTACGTCAACCTATTCGCATTGTAATTGACTCTCAAAATAGGCTTACACCAGATTTAGAATTTTTTAAAATTTCCAGCCCAATAATTATTTTAACTACTAAGCTTGATAAATCATCACAATGGCCACATTTTGTTACTCAGATGCTTGTGCCTGAACGGGATGGTAAAATAGACTTATCAGTTGCATTGACTAAGCTTGCTTCCCACAATATTAATAATCTTTTTTTAGAAGCCGGTCATACATTATCAGGTAAATTTTCAGAATTAGATTTAGTTGATCAATACATTTTTTATATCGCGCCAAAATTAATGGGTGATTGCAGCAAAGGGTTAGTTAATCTACCTGAATTTACAAATATGATGCAAGTTAATGAACTGACGTTTTTAGAAGTGACTATGATAGGTGAAGATATACGTATAATTGCCTCACCAAAAAAGACAAACTAAATAAAGGTAAAACATGTTTACAGGTATTATTGAAGCAACTGGGCATATTACAGCTTTGCTGAATAAAGGCGGAGATTTAGCCGTTACTATTTATACTGATTCACTTGACCTTAGTGACGTAAAGCTAGGTGATAGTATCGCTACAAATGGTGTATGTTTGACTGTTGTTGCATTGCAACAAAATAGTTTTAGTGCAGATGTTTCAAAAGAGACATTGGCATTAACTGGTTTTGTAAATTATAAAATAGGTCAAAAAGTAAACCTTGAAAAAGCATTAACGCCCAATTCAAGATTAGGTGGTCATTTAGTTTCGGGTCATATAGATGGTATTGCTAAAATTGTTGCTGTGGAACAAAACGCCAGAGCAATAGATTACTGGTTATCTGCGCCAACTCAGCTTTTAAAATATATTCCTTATAAAGGTTCAGTGTGTATCGATGGCATCAGCTTAACCGTTAATGCAGCGCCTGATGAAGAAACTGATAATCGTTTTAAATTAACCATAGTGCCTCATACAGCAGAACAAACAACCATTGCCGATTTTGAAGTAGGGACTTCGGTTAATTTAGAAGTAGATCAACTTGCAAGATATTTAGAAAGGTTGATTTTAGCACCAAAATTAGAACAAAATACGCCGCAAAGTGTGTCTGACAATGTATCGCTTGATCTATTAGCTCAAGCTGGCTTTATCAAATAAGAAAGAATTAGCGAGTAATAAATGAACCTTAACAGTGCAGCAGAAATAATCGAAGATATTCGTCTTGGTAAAATGGTTATCCTAATGGATGATGAAGACAGAGAAAATGAAGGCGATTTAATTATGGCATCGGAGCATATAAGTGCTGATGCAATTAATTTTATGGCCACCTATGGTCGAGGCTTAATTTGTTTAACGTTAACACAAGATCGTTGTGAACAACTTAAGTTACCTTTAATGGTAAGCCAGAATGGTGCCGCGTTTTCGACTAATTTCACTATGTCTATTGAAGCATCAAAAGGAGTAACAACCGGAATTTCTGCAGCCGACCGTGCGCGTACAGTACAGGCGGCAATTGCTAAAGGTGCTGTACCTGATGATATTGTACAGCCGGGTCATATCTTTCCAATTATGGCACAACCTGGTGGTGTTTTAACACGTGCAGGTCATACAGAAGCGGGTTGTGATATTGCGCGTTTAGCGGGTTGTGAACCATCTTCAGTGATTGTTGAAATATTAAATGCTGATGGCACTATGGCTCGCCGCCCAGATTTAGAAATTTTTGCTAAAGAGCATAATCTTAAAATTGGCACTATTGCCGATTTAATTGAATACAGAAACTTAAATGAAGCGACGATTGAGCGTGTTGCAAAATGTAAGTTACCAACTGAATATGGTGAGTTTGATCTGGTTACTTATCAGGATACAATCGATAATCAGCTGCATTATGTATTGCTTAATGGAGAAGTGAAACCAGAGGAATCCACATTGGTAAGAGTGCACTTACAAAGCACTTTTAACGATATATTACAATCTGATCGTGTCGCTGACCGTAGTTGGACATTAAATTCTGCAATGAAATATATTGCCAACGAAGGTGGTGCTTTAGTTATTTTAGGCCGCCAAGAATCCACTGATGAATTAACGGGCATTGTTAGAGCATTCGAAGCGCAAGATAATGGTGAGTCAGGTGTATTAAAAAAATTCCAAGGCACATCTCGCACAGTAGGTGTCGGTTCTCAAATTTTAGCTGATTTAGGCATTCATAAAATGCGATTAATGAGCTTACCTAAGAAGTATCACGCAATATCAGGTTTTGGTCTTGAAGTGGTTGAATATGTTGAACCACCAAAAGCTTAACTTTTTAGATTAAAATATAAATGGCTAATTTATTTACGGCCGTTTTTTTGTGTTACAATGCGCGCCAGATTATTTATCGCGCAAGCTATAAACCCAATTTCAGAGGTTATAAATGAAAATTATTGAAGGCAATATGCAGTGCCCAGGCAAAAAATTTGCCATTGTTATTTCTCGTTTTAATGATTTTATCGGAAGTAGTTTATTGCAAGGTGCGGTAGACGTATTAAAACGTACAGGTAATGTAAGTGATGACGATATCACTGTTATATATGTTCCTGGTGCTGTTGAGCTTCCATTAGCTGCGCAACGTGTTGCAGCTAAAAAAGAATATGATGCAATAATTGCATTAGGTGTTGTGATCCGAGGTGGCACACCACATTTTGATTTAGTGGCCGGTGAGTCAAACAAAGGCTTAGCACAAGTATCTCTAAACTATGATATTCCTGTTGCTTTTGGTGTATTAACAACAGAAAGCATAGAGCAAGCTATTGAACGTGCAGGTACTAAAATGGGTAATAAAGGTGGCGAAGCTGCTTTAGGTGCCCTTGAAATGGTTAATGTATTAGATAAAATTTAAGGATTCCTTGTGAAACCAGCTGCAAGACGTAAAGCGCGCGTATTAGCGTTGCAAGCAATTTATTCTTGGCAATTAAGCGGTAACGCAATTGCTACTATTGAACAACACATGCTTTTAGAAAATGATGTTACTAAAATGGATGTTGAGTACTTTAAAGACTTAGCTCGTGGTGTATCAGTACACTTTGCACAATTAGATGAGATTGTAGCACCGCACTTAGCGCGTCCTTTTGATGACTTAGATATGGTTGAAAAAGCAATTTTGCGATTATCTGCATATGAACTTAAATTCCGTGAAGATGTCCCATATAAAGTCGCTATCAATGAATCAATTGAGCTTGCGAAATTATTTGGCGCAGAAGATAGCCATAAATTTGTTAACGGTGTTTTAGATAAAGCCGTTAAAGATTTACGAGCTTAAACTTTGATAAATTAATTAAATTAAGGGAGCCGGCCACTGCCGGCTTTTTTGTGTATGGATGAATTTGAATTGATCAGCCGTTTTTTTAAAAATAACGGGATTACGCGTAAAGATGTTAATTTAGGTATAGGTGATGATGGTGCTGTAGTTACAATTCCTGATAATTGTCAGTTAGTTGTCACAACAGATACATTGGTGTCTGGTGTACATTTTTTTCCTGATATGGACCCTCGTGCTTTAGGTCATAGAGCACTCGCTGTAAATTTAAGTGATTTAGCTGCGATGGGAGCTGAACCTGCTTGGATCTCTTTAGCACTTACATTACCAAAAGCAGATATTCACTGGCTTGAAGAATTTACTGCTGGAATGCATGAAATTGCAGAATATTTTAATGTGCAGATTATAGGGGGTGATACAACTCAAGGGCCACTCACTATTAGTGTATGTGCAAAAGGCACTGTGCCCACAGGTAAAGCCTTGACTCGTTCAGGTGCTAAAAACGGCGATTGGATATATGTTTCAGGTCCATTAGGCGATTCAGGTGTCGCAATAGAGGCACAAAAAGGAAAGCATGAACTTACGCCTAGACACCTAGCTACAGTTAAAAAACGTTTTGAATACCCTAGTCCTCGCGTAGCTGCAGGTCAGGTTTTAAGAGGTTTAGCATCCGCTGCAATTGACATTTCTGATGGTTTATTGGCTGACTTACAGCATATTCTAGATTTATCAGGTGTAAGTGCGACTATAAATGTAGATAAAGTGCCAGTCTCTGATGTGTTAAAAGAAGCACTGACACCTGAAGAATACCTACCTTATGTATTGTCTTATGGTGATGACTATGAGCTATTGTTTACGGTTCCTGAAGATAATAAAGGTATGCTTGAAATTAATTTAAAACAATACGGTGTTGATGCAGTTTGCATAGGGCAGATTAAAGGCTCTGGAGGTGAAATTGAACTACTTAACAACGAAGCTAATTTTGAATTTAGAGCTAAAGGTTATAAACATTTTTCTTAAGGGCTGAGTGTGAGCACAAAAACAAAATTTAATTTAAAGCAACCTCATCAGTTTTTAGCGTTAGGATTTGGTTTAGGGTTAGCGCCCAAAGCTCCAGGTACATTTGGTACATTTGCTGCGCTACCTTTTATATTTTTAACGGCGCAATATGGTTTAGTGATACAGATAGCAACAGCTTTGTTAATAAGCATTATTGGTATATGGTTGTGTGGAAAAACGGCTGATGATGTGGGTGTGCATGATCATGGCGCCATCGTATGGGATGAAGTTGCGGGCTATTATATCACTATGATAGGTGCCGTTATTAATTGGCAAACTTTATTAGTTGGCTTTTTATTATTTCGATTTTTTGATATTGCAAAGCCCGGACCGATAAAGTGGCTTGATAAAAAGGTCTCGGGTGGCTTTGGCATTATGATCGATGACGTATTAGCGGGTATTTTTTCTCTAATTTGTTTACAAGCTTTAATTTCAACTGGTTATTTAGTATAAGTTAGAGATAAAAATTAATAATCCGAAAATCAAAACCTATTTTATCTACAGTTGATTTATTGGGTACTCAATATAAGAAGATATAAAGTGATTAAACAATACACTAGAACTGTGTTTTTTGTGCTGTTTTGTTTATTTTTAAGTGCAATAAGTACCCAAGCCTATGCTTCTATTAACGATTATGTGGTTAAGCAGTGGAGCACTTTAGATGGCCTTTCATCTCAATCTCTGAGAAGTGTTGTACAAGATAAACAAGGTTATATTTGGGTTGGCACACAATTTGGGTTGAGCCGATTTGATGGGCAACAATTCACTAATTTTACCACTTCAAACTCAGATTTCTTACCCAGTAATGCTATTAATAAGCTGCTTTTAGATAATGAAGGTTTATTATGGGTTGGTACCAAAAAAGGTGTTGTAAGGCTTAATACTCAATCATTAAGCTTTACGCGTTACAATGTTAAAGGCCCTGTTAGAGATCTTTTAGAAGATCACGAAAATCGTATCTGGATTGCTGCAAATGGTTTATATTTATTTTCGCAAAATAAATTTAAATCTTTAAATCAAATCATTAGTGGTATTTCTTCAAATCAAGACTGGGTTGACCCTCAAGGTCTCTATCGTTCAGAGAGAGCCTCGCAAAAAGCCATTAGTCAATTAATCGGTTCTGTTAATAAAATGGCTTTATCACCAGATGGTATTTGGCTGATTAATAATCGGTTTTTATTACGATTAACACATTTAATAAGTGATTCAAGTGCCGCTTTACGTTTAGAAATTACGGCTAAAGTTGCTTTACCTGAAAGGCTTGGCCAAGCCGTTGTTCATGATCTTTCTTGGATTGATGGTAATTTATATCTTGCTTCTGAATTAGGTGCTTATTTTCTTGATTTTTTAGGGGCTGACTTTTTAGATGTGGCAGAAAAGTTAAGACCTTTCTCCTTACCGAATATAAATAATACAGCTGTCTATAAATTTATGAGTGATGCCGATGGTGTATTGTGGGTTTCTACTTTTGGACGACTATTTTATAAAGGGAGTTCAGGGCAATGGCAATGGGTTAAACCAACTCAAGTAGGGCAAAACATTTGGTTTTCAGATATTTATCAAGATCGTAATAAAAATATTTGGTTAACCAGTTTTAGTGAAGGCTTATGGAAAGTACATGCTGGTAATATTAAACGCCATAAAACAACTGCTGGTACAACTGAATCAATAATGGCAGTAACGCTGTCACCTGATGGCGTACTTTGGGCCGCGACTCAAAGTGGGGTGGGTTATTTTGATGCCAATAATGAGTATGTTAATGAAATTCCTATGTCTAAATTAGGTAGAACAGCTATCCACGATATGTTTTTTCAAGGTGCTAAATTGTATTTAGGTACTGATAGAGGGGTACTTTTTTATCAAAATGGCGAAATAAAAGCCATTTCAGGTAGAACTTTACGTTATAACCCTGTCTTTGCTTTGGCGCCTGCAAGTAAAGGGGGTATGTGGATTGGAACGGCAAGAGGCCTTTTTCGCTTAGCGTATACGGGCTTAAAGCCTTTTGTATACAATGCTTTTCTGGATAGTAAGTTTATAACATATGTACTCGATAAAGGTGCATATAGTTGGCTGGGAACGAGTAAAGGTGCATATTATTTTACTGATAAAGGTATTGAACCCGTTGGTAGTTCAACTGATCTTGAAGGAGCTTATGTCACCAGTATTTTAGAGGTTAATAATGTAGGTACTTTTATTGGTACTTTGAATGATGGTCTGTTTTATCGCGATTCAAAAAAACAGTGGCGCCAATTTGATATATCTAATGGTTTGCCTTACGGGCCTATTTTTAGTTTATATTTTGATGAAAAATTACACTTGCTTTGGGTCAGTACGCTAAAAGGAGTTTATCGTTTGCCTGTTGAGCAATTTCCTCAAGCTTTAGATAGTTTACAGGTAGAGCGGGTGATTACTTCTTTTGATCGTCAACTTGATGGTAAACCAAGTCAATGTTGCTCAGGAAATGGACATGATGCTGTTGTCGATAAAAGTGGCTCTTTATGGTATCCAAGCTTAAAAGGTTTAGTTGAAGTTCCCAAAAATATAGAGTTATTCGGTTCTGAAGCATTAACACCACATATAGAAAGCCTAACAACAGATAACAGATTGATAGGGCTAATTAACTCGACAGATACTGTGTTAGAAACGGATGAACGTGATATCACTATAAAATATACTGCAATTGATTTTTACGCCCCTGAAAGTATAGAGTTTAGGTATAAATTGTCAGGGTTAGATACTGATTGGCGGTATGCAAAAATGCGTCGAGAAGCGATTTATACTAATTTATCACCTGGCAAATTTAACTTTGAACTATCGGCGAAACGTTTAAGTGAAACCTGGGATAAAGCGGTTAATGTTCAGTTAGCATTTGTAGTACCTAAACGTTTTGATGAAACGGTTTATTTTAGACTTATGATTATTTCACTTTTTATTTTAGTGTTTTATTTATTATTTTGGATTTATCGTGCTCAAGAACGCAGAAAACAAATTGAACTTGAAAAGCAAGTGAAAACACGAACACAAGAACTCAAAGCTGCAAATGATAAATTAAATAATGCCAACTCCCAGTTAAAAGAAGTTAGTCATAATGATGAATTAACAGGGTTAAGAAGCAGAAGGTTTTTATTTGATCAGTTACCGAAAGATATTGAACATTTTCAACGAAACAGAGTGAGCATCGAAGAACAAGGGAAAGCACTTGCGTTGCTTATAATTAATTTAGATGACTTTAGTCGTATCAATGATACATATGGACCAATGGCCGGAGATAGTTGCTTACAGCAAGTTTCAGCCTTACTTAACAGTAAAACACAAGGCTCAGATTATATTGTTCGTTGGAGTGGAGATGAGTTCTTATTACTTTTAAGGGATATGAAGCGAGATTCTATTACACAATATGTTGAAAGTTTATGTAAAGCAATTGCTGAACAAGACTTTAAATTACCAAGTGGCAAGTCTATTAAATTAACAAGTTCTATGGGTTGGGGTTTTTACCCCCTACCTTTGCTTGGCGGACAAATTATAGGTTGGGAAACCTCTATCAATATTGCAGATCTTGCATTGCACCGTGTCAAAGATAATGGTCGAAATGGTTATGCAACATTTACATTTGATGAACAATTAGATGCTTTTGAATTTGAGAACAGTGAAAATATTGAAAAACAACTTAATAATCTATTAGATACTGGGTTAGCTAAACTCAATATCTGGCAACTTTAGTGTATTGGTAGTACAAAAAAGGTTAGCAAATAAAGCTAACCTTTTTTGTATTAGTTACACATCAACCTTTAATCAACATAAAATTTTTGTTGGAACTTTAAATTTTTAAATTCTTTACCCTGATTTATTTCTAACTCAAAACGATATGTTTCTTCATTACGATATTTTATGGGTGCTATATAGTATACCGAATCGCCTTCAACGACTTCTTTAAACTCTAAATTAATGACATGGCCAATTAAGTTTTTAGCAACACCTTTAATTTTTACTTTTTGTGCGGGTGTATCTTTTACGCGATTATCTAATACTGAAATATTAACGACTCCTGCATAGTTACTTCGCTCTATACCATAATGTTTTGCTATTTTAGGCTGCAAAAAAGTGGAAGGAAAAGCGATGTAATGGACATCCCAATTACCCAGAGTTTTAAACTGTCCGCCTTGATCACTTGCGTTAATGTTGAAAGATAATATGAATAATGTGATAAATAACACAGTGATCTGGTTGATCTTTACCATGGTGAATCTCCATCTATGATATGAGGTATTTTGTCATTTTAAGCATTAAGTGGTTGATCTTAATTAAACAAAAATAGGAATTATCTTATAATTATAGTAACAGCTTTTCGTTTTAGTATATTAATTTTCTTAAAATTAAAAGAGAGCTAAAGCCCTCCTTCATTGATTGTAATGATTACTTTATTATCTAAACAAATCTAAAAATAAAATTTGTAAAAACTGAATGCTAATAATTAAGACCAAGACTGATAAGTCTAGACCACCAATGGGTGGGATAATTTTACGAATTGGCTTTAACATAGGTTCTGTTAACTGGTGAAATACTGCTTCCATTGGGTTATAGCCTTGGCTTACCCAGCTTAATATTGCACGAATAATTAAAACCCAAAAAACTAAGTTTATAGCTTCTTTGATTAAAGTGACTACTGAGCCTAGTAAAGCATTGACTGGATCCCAGGCACTATACATCATCAACATAATAACGCTAACTTTAGCGAATGCGATGATAAACCCTAAAACTAATGATGCTATATCTATGCCAGCAAAACCGGGAATAATTTTACGTAAAGGATTCACTAAAGGTGAGGTCGCTTTTACAATAAATTGACTTAAAGGGTTGTAAAAATCGGCCTTGGCAAGTTGTAGCCAAAATCGAAGTAATACCACCATTAAAAATAAATCAAAGGCGATTTCAATTAAAAATTTAAATGCATTCATTGGTTACCTATTTTGCTAAATATGATCAAAGATTAAAGTTCTTTTTCCATTTCTTTTGCTCTGTTGATGCATTTGTCCATGGCATCAGATACATCCTGAATTAATCCACTCTCTTTAAAATGCGCCAATGCGGCTGCTGTTGTACCATTTTTTGATGTTACATTTTCACGTAAGGTTGAAATAGGAATATTTTGTGATTCAACCATTTGTGCTGCACCTAGTGCTGTTTGCTGAACGAGTTGCCTAGCTTGTTCATCGTTAAAACCTAATGCTTTTGCTTTTTTCTCTATCGCTTCCATAAATAAGAAGAAATATGCAGGAGATGAACCTGTTACAGCAATAATATTATTAATATCAGATTCTTTTTCTAACCAGGTTACTATGCCTGTATTTTCAAATATTGCTTGAGTGAAAGCTTTATCATCATCAGTTGCATCTTGTGCATAAAGACCTGAAACACCCTTTCCTAATAAAGAAGGTGTATTGGGCATACAACGGATTATGCTTACTTTTTGACCTAACATTTGTTGCAATCTGTCAATGGTTATACCTGCTGCCACTGAAATAAATAATTTATTACTTAGATCTATATCTGAATCTGCAAAGGTTTGGCATAAATCAGCCATAACTTGTGGTTTAACACTTAATACAATTACATCTGCTTTTGCTAATGCGATAAGGTTATCTGCTTGAGTTTCAATTGATAATTCTTTATGTATATGTGCTAACTTTTCAGGGTTGCGATTAGTTGCAATTATCTGTTTTTTATCAAAACCGTTTTTGATCATGCCGCTGATAATTGCGTAACTCATATTACCTGTGCCAATAAAGGCAATGCTTCTATTTGTCATTTATAAACTCGTTTTAACTTCTTGCGCCAAAAATATCCGTGCCGATTCTTACCATAGTTGAGCCAGCTGCAATAGCGGGTTCAAGATCAGCACTCATGCCCATAGATAAAGTATCAATATCTTTATATTGGGTCTGAAGTGCCTCAAAGCAAGTTTTTAGCATTGTAAAGTCTTCAATTTGTTGTTCTACAGTTTCTTTTTTAGCAGGAATAGCCATTAACCCTCTGAGTTTTAAATTATCTAAGGTCTTTATACTTTGTGCTAAGTTGTTAACCTCCTCAATTGAGCAACCAGATTTGGATGCCTCATTACTGATATTGACTTGTATTAAAATATTCAGAGGCTTTAAATTGCTGGGCCGTTGCTCATTTAATCGTTTTGCTATTTTTAACCTATCAATACTTTGCACCCAATTAAAATTTTGTGCGATTAATTTGGTTTTATTTGATTGTATTGGGCCAATAAAATGCCATTGAATATCATTAAGATGGGCCATTTTTTCAATTTTTTCAACTGATTCTTGTACATAAGATTCACCAAATTTTCTGTGACCTGCTTCATATGCATCTAAAATAAGACTTATTGGTTTAGTTTTACTAACGGCAAGCAAGGTAATACTTTGTTCTGAGCGGTTAGATTTATTTGTCGCTTGTTTGATTCTACCGTAGGCGGAATCGAGTCGTTCTGCTATTGTAATCATATAGTTATATCAAATTTATTAGTTTTCGGAGTTTACCTTATGGATATTACCGAATTATTGGCCTTCAGTGTGCAACATAATTCTTCAGATTTACATTTATCGTCAGACGTCTCTCCTATGATCAGGGTTGACGGTGATGTGAGACGAGTCAATATTCCTGCATTAGAAGCCAAAGATGTTAATGGTCTAGTTTATGACATTATGAGTGATAAACAACGTAAAGAATACGAAGAAAACTTAGAATGTGACTTTTCATTTGAAGTTCCTAATTTAGCACGCTTTCGTGTGAATGCTTTTAATACAAATCGAGGCCCTGCGGCTGTATTTCGTACAATCCCGAGCGAAATTTTATCTTTGGAAGACTTGGGGGCTCCTGAAATATTTAAAGAAATTTCAGATAATCCGAGAGGCTTGGTTTTAGTTACTGGACCTACGGGGTCAGGTAAATCGACAACTTTGGCTGGCATGGTTGATTATATTAATTCAACTAGGCATGACCATATATTAACAATCGAAGATCCTATTGAGTTTGTGCATAAAAATAAACTGAGTCTGATTAACCAAAGGGAAGTACATAGAGATACTAAAAGTTTTAATAATGCACTTAGATCAGCCTTGCGTGAAGATCCAGATGTAATACTTGTAGGTGAGCTACGTGACCTTGAGACTATTCGACTTGCAATGACTGCAGCAGAAACTGGGCATTTAGTATTTGGTACCTTGCATACTACTTCTGCACCAAAAACCATTGACCGTATTATTGATGTATTTCCTGCGGCTGAAAAATCTATGGTGCGCTCTATGTTATCGGAGTCACTAAGAGCGGTTATTTCACAAACCTTGTTGAAAAAGACGGGGGGAGGTCGTGTTGCAGCCCATGAAATTATGATAGGTATTCCAGCGATCAGAAACCTAATTCGTGAAGATAAAATTGCGCAAATGTATTCTTCAATTCAAACCGGAGCAGGGTTTGGGATGCAGACGATGGATCAATGTTTAGGTAATTTACTTAATAGGGGAATTATTAGCCAAGCGGCGGCGGCGGCCAAAGCACATGATAAATCTCAATTTGGTGCAACTGGAGGAATGTAATGAATATTGAAAGTTTAAATCATTATCTGGCTAAAATGTGTGAATTAGAGGCTTCTGATGTTTTTATATCAAGCCATTTACCTGTCAGTGCAAAAATTAATGGTGAACTGACGCCATTTGATGAACACAGTTTAACCGAAGAAGAGTCTTTATCTTTGGTTGAATCTGCAATGAGTGAAAAACAAAAAACAGAGTTTCATTCTACCAAAGAGTGTAACTTTGCTATCGCGACAGATGAAGGACGGTTTAGGATCTCTGCTTTTTGGCAAAGAGATAAAGCTGGTATGGTTATTCGTCGTATTGTGACAACGATACCTGACGTGACTGATTTAGGATTGCCTTCAGTACTAACTGATTTAATAATGGCAAAAAAAGGTTTAATGCTATTTGTTGGTGGTACAGGTACTGGTAAGTCGACTTCTTTAGCTGCGTTATTAGGCTATCGAAACCGCAATCATAAAGGCCATATTTTAACAATCGAAGACCCTATTGAATTTGTGCATGAACATGAAAAAAGTATAGTGACACAAAGAGAAGTCGGTTTAGATACAGACAGCTTTGACTCCGCTCTTAAAAGCTCATTACGCCAAGCACCGGATGTTATTTTGATAGGGGAAATCCGCTCCCAAGAAACCATGGAGTATGCGCTGAGTTTTGCTGAAACTGGGCATCTATGTGTTGCGACCTTGCATGCGAATAATGCAAATCAGGCAATTGACCGTATTATGCATTTAGTACCAAAAGAAAAGCATGACAAATTGAAATATGATCTCGCACTTAATTTACGAGGCATCGTTGCACAGCAATTAATTCCTACCTCTGATGGCAGAGGGCGTGTGGCGGCAATTGAAGTTATGCTTAATTCACCCATGATAGCTGAGCTTATTAAAAAAGGTGATATAGGAGGGATTAAAGAAACGATGTCTAAATCTCGTGAAATGGGTATGCAAACATTTGATCAGGCATTATTTGATCATTATCAAAATCAAAAAATTAACTATGCAGATGCATTGCATCATGCAGATTCACCAAATGACTTAAGGCTAATGATAAAACTCAGAAATAACGATCAACAAGGTGCGGGCTTTCTACAAGGTGTCACTGTAGATGGACTAGGTGATGACGAGGTTTAGTCATTCTCTGATTTAATTGACTAAATAAAAGCTCATTTTACAATGAGCTTTTATTTTTAACGGGAAATGGAATTGATTTAAAAAATATTAAAGTGGAAGTTTTAAATAATTACGACCACTGACTTTCAAAAAAACTTTCTAAGATTAATTTAGCAGACATATTATCTATATTCCCTTTTTTGAGATTTTTATAACCTCCTTGTTCAAAAAGTTGCGCTTTTGCATCAGCTGTTGTTAAACGTTCATCTTGTGTTTCAACAGGCAAACTGTGCTTATTATGCAAACGATTAGCAAATTTTTTCGCCTGAAAAGTCACTTCTTGATTAGTGCCATCCATGTTTAAAGGTAAACCTACAACAATTAAATCAGGTAACCATTCATCAACAATTTTTTTTATCTCATCCCAGTTAGGAATACCATCTTGGGCTTTTATAGCGCGTAGAGGCGTTGCTGAACCCGTTACTTCCTGCCCTATAGCCATACCTATGCTTTTAGTCCCAAAATCAAAACCTAAGACCGTACGTTGACCTTTCTCTTTTAATTGGCGTTTCGCCATTATTACCTCAGTGTATTTTGACTGTTTAATCAGGCATGCCCTGCTTGATGACTTAGTTTATTAATATCTATCCCGAGCATTTCAATTGCTTTTTCCCATTTTAAATGTGAAGGCGTATTAAAAAGTATCTCAGGATCAGCTTCAATGGTAAGCCAGGCATTATCCATCAATTCTTGCTCTAATTGTCCAGAACGCCAACCAGCATAGCCTAAAGATATTAAAAATTGCTCGGGGGCTTGAGGCGTTGTTAAAGAGGTTAAAACATCTTTAGATGTTGTGATCATTATTTTATCAGTTAACTTTAAGCTAGACTGATAACCTTCTTTGGGAGCGTGTAATACGAATCCTTGTTCTTGCTGAACTGGACCCCCTGCAAATACGGTGACATTGGCCGCATTAGTTTCTTTATTGTTATCGATTTTTATTTGATCTAATAATTCCCCAACAGTTAAATCTATGGGTTGATTAATAACTAAACCCATAGCTCCTTCATTGTTGTGCTCACAAATATAAGTAACCGAGTGCCTAAATGCAGGATCTTGCATATTTGGCATAGCAATAAGAAAATGATTTTCAAGAGATTGCATTACACTGACCTCGATAATGATATTTTATGATTCTAGTCTACGTTCAATAGCATCAAATAAAATGCCTGTAATTGAAATATCAAAAGCAGCCTGAATTTCTTTAACACAGGTTGGTGCCGTAACATTTATTTCGGTTAACTTATCACCAATTATATCTAAACCTACAAAAATAAGTCCTTTTTCTTTTAATGTTGGTGCAATTGCTTGTGCAATTTTGAGATCTGACTCTGTTAATGGGCGCGCTTCTCCACGGCCACCAACAGCTAAATTCCCTCGCGTTTCACCATTTTGAGGAATACGTGCTAAACAATATGGTATTACCTCTCCATCAACAACTAATACCCGTTTATCACCTTGTTTTATTTCTGGTATATAATTTTGTGCCATGGCAAATTCATTGCCATGTTTTGTTAAAGTTTCACATATAACGCCTAAATTCGCATCATCTTTTTTTACTCTGAAAATTGATGCGCCGCCCATACCATCAAGGGGTTTTAAAATGATATCACCATGTTCATCTAGAAAGCTACGAATGTGTTTTTGATTACGCGTCACTAAGGTATCGGGTGTAAACTCACTAAACCAAGCTGTAAATAACTTTTCGTTGGCATCACGTAAACTTTGTGGTTTATTTACTATAAGTGTTCCTGCAAGTTCTGCACGTTCTAAAATATAAGTTGCGTATATATATTCGGTATCAAAAGGTGGATCCTTACGCATTAAAATAACATCTAAATCCGCAAGGGCGATACTGTGTTTTTCTTCTAAATTGTACCAGTGACTTTCATCTTCAAAAACTTGTGCTTTAGCTGCAGTTGCAAAAGCTTGGCCTTTACGTAAATAAAGATCATCCATTTCCATGTAATATAATTCGTAACCGCGGTTTTGTGCTTCTACCATCATGGCAAAACCGGTATCTTTTTTAATGTTAAAACCTGAAATTGGGTCTGAAATGATCCCGAGTTTAATGCTCATGGTGTTGACCTTGTTATTTTGTTAGAGATTTTGAATTAAAATTTTACTTGTATAAAAGTATATGGGGCTAGTTTATAAAAAAACTAGCCTTCACTTTTTGGGGGACTTTAAGCTAAGTCACCAAACTCTAATTGCAATGCACTTAATACGGTTAATGCGGCTGTTTCAGTACGTAATACCCTTGGACCTAAACGAATATCTATAAAACCACTATTTTTAGTCTTTATCATTTCAGCGTCGGTGAACCCACCTTCAGGGCCGACTATAAAACGTAGGCCTGCCATGGGGTTTGGGATTGTTTTTATACTGTGTTCAGCCCTTGGGTGTAGCGTGACTTTCAACTCATCGGATGCTTGTTCTAACCATAAATCTATTTTTATTGGTTCATGTATTTTTGTTACAAAATTTCGACCTGATTGCTCTGCTGCTGCAATTGCTATTTTTTGCCATTGTTGGTGTTTTTTTGCTAAACGTTCACCACTGAGCTTTACGCCACATCGTTCAGTAAAAATAGGGGTGATTTCTGTCACTCCTAATTCAACAGACTTCTGGATAGTAAAGTCCATTTTATCGCCACGAGAAATACCTTGTCCTAAATGAATTTTTAAAGGAGATTCAACATCTTTATTAATAAACTCTATTACTTTAACTGAAGCTGTTTTTTTATTGACTTCAACAAGTTCACATAAGTACTCACCTCCATCACCATTAAATAAACTGATTTTATCGCCTATGCCCATTCTTAAAACGCGTGTGATATGCCCCGCGGCATCAGAACATAAGGCTAAGGTTTCATGTAAGCTAATTTCGCTTGATTGATAAATGTGTGGAATGCGCATGCTTGCTTTTGATCTATATAAAATGGTGATTGATATTAATGATACATATTTCTGTTTGGTATATCTATTTAGGAATTATGAAGGAAGATGAAAGTCATATTAAATACTCATGCAGCATATTTTGCATGAGTATTTAATTGTGAAATTTAGGCTTGGTCGAAGTGATATGCTAAATGTTGATGGAAGCGAATTGCAATTTCTTCGTGATCTGGCGTCATTTCTAGTTCTTTAGCCATCATACGCAGTGATTTATCAACGGTTTCCATAAATTTGGCAAACCCTTTATCTTCAATATCAGCTTGAGTTGCAGCAAAAATGATTTGTACGTAATCAACTAAATGATCATCATTCCAGTTACAGTAAAACTCATTTTTAGGTTTGACAGGATCAAAACCTAGCATTTGTAATTCACCTACTCTTTGTTCTGGTTTATTAGAACTGTTCCGTATAATAGGTGTTAAACCATTTGCAATAAAAGCACCATTTTTTAAGTTGTAGTGGTGTGCTGAATTAACGCAGGCATCGCTCAACATTTGATAAAAATTACCGTAGTTTTGCTCTCCTACTAAATTAACCTTGCCACGTTTTAATAAACGGCGTGAGACTGGCATGCTAGCAACAACATAACTCATAGTATCGTTTTGTTCAGGTAAGTTAACTTCTGTTGCTTTATAACGGTTTTTAATGAGCCTTAAAGTATGGCCATTAGAACCTTCAGTGCCTTTGTCTTTTGCGAATAAATCATATGTTAAATGCTGATGATCACGTAAACGGACTGCACTCGCATCTACCCCTACCTCTGATAACAATTTTGTGAGTGTTTTTCGTACTTTTGCATGGTAACTGGCTGCGCTGGTGCGAATAGAGTCACCTGAAGCTAAAAATAATAATGATATTTTTTTTGCGCGCACAGCACCATCAAAATGAGATTTATAGGATTGATGGTATTCTGGGTTATAAAAAATCAGCATTTGCTGATCTGTTTCCCAATATCGGATTTCTTGATTAAAACGCACTCTTGGTAGTTTATCATTAGCAATAAAGTGCACATTATCAATGTCAGTTTCTTCACATACAGTGAAAAGTTGCTCTGAGAACTTTTGATAAAAAGCTTGCCAAGGTTTTAATTTATCTGAACTATCGTTAGTTTCAAAGCGCTCAAGTAAATCATCTGTTATTTTAAATTCAGCTAATAAAAATTGGTTATAACGAGAATTAGATGGCAAATAAACTTTGCTGACTTTACTACGATGACGACGAATAGACATTGTTGATCCTTAATTGATGATAAGCACATTTTTTATAGGGGTATTATAAAATTCAACTTATTAGGTTTATTGTTTTAGAACAAACTTTTTATAAGTAGACATTCATTTATACAAGGAATCAAGTTTATGACAAAAAAATATAAGTTTTTATTGGTACATTTTGATTAAGCCTATTCAATATAAATATTAGGCTTATATATTTCCATCATGCCTTCAGGGAATACTGGCTCTGAAAAGTCATATTTTTGATATAAATCATGGGCGTCTTTAGTCGCTAAAGTAAATCGTCTTAAGCCTTGTAATCGAGCGTCAGTCATTACGGCCGTAATTAGTTGTTTACCATAACTTAAACCTCTATATTCCTCCAAAACAAATACATCCAATAAATTTGCAAATGTAGCTTGGTCAGTGACCACTCTGGCAAAAGCACGAAGCGTGTTATTTTCAGTTAATACAAAGCATAATGAATTATCACAAGCAAATCTTAAACATTTCTTTGAGATACCTTTAGACCAATAACTGCGCTCACTTAAAAATCTGAAAACGGCACTAAAATCTTGTGCATTTAATGTGTGTTTTATTTTAATAGCCATTCTTCTACCTTATAAAAATATCATTGGAATTGTGAGCAGTAATAAACCACTCATAGTGAAATTGAATCGTTTATTAAAAACTGGATCTTGTAGTTTTTTAGAGACCATTTTTCCAACTGTAACCCACATAAAAGCACAGGGAATGGATACAGTATTAAAAAGCAATATGCTCAAAATAGCCGAGGGCCAAAATAGGTCGCCAGTTAAAGTGAAAATGGAACTTGCAGTTAGTAACATAGCCCAAGACTTTGGATTAATGAGTTGAAAGCATGCAGCTTGAACTATACTCATAGGCTGCTGTTTATTATCTAAAGAAGGGGGTTGAGAGCGAGAAATTTTAATTGCTAACATTATAATATAGCTTGTAGCAAGCATGCTTAAAATTACTTGTAAGCTTGGGATTGCCTTAAATAAATTTCCTAAACCAAATAAAATTGTTGCTTGAAGTGAAATCATGCCTAAACGAATACCCATTACATGAGGTAGCGTTTTTTTTATGCCAAAATGTGCACCAGAATGTGCTAATAAAATATTGTTTGGGCCTGGTGTGATGGTCGCAATAATACTAAAGATAGAAATTGGCAGTATTAATGAAATTAATTCAGTGTTCAAAAAAGTTCTCCCTTGAAATAAAATAATTGTATGCATACAATTGCGTGTGTTTGTGTTTATTTAATTTGTCACATTAGTTGTTTTTAATCTACGAGTTTATTGTTATGGATACAATTTGGAAGGTAAGATCAGAGTGCTTTAATGAGGCTGTAAAAATACAGGCTAAATATAAAGCGCTGGCTTTTTTGATAGAAGAAGCTATTAGCTCAGGTGAGCTAAAACATAACCAGAAGCTGCCTGCGCAGCGTTGGTTGGCAGATGAATTGGGTGTAACGCATGGCACAGTAACACGTGCTTATCAGTTGGCTGAAAAAAGAGGGGTCGTTAAGGCGAAGTTAGGAGCAGGTACTTTTGTTACAGCACAAACGATAACGCTTCCCGATAATCTTGATGTTGACTTTGCTTCAAGCATGCAACCTATGATGGGGCAGCAGGCTATTTTAGCGCAAACAATGAAAGAGTTAGCGGAGGATAATAATGCTCTGTCTCAAATACTGACCTATTCAATAGACGGTATAGCAAAACATAAGAAAATTTTTAGCCATTGGTTGAAGGATAGAGGCATTGCCAATAAAGCAGACGAGCTTATTTTTCTTCAAGGTGCACAGCAAGGCGTTTTTAGTTGTTTGCAAATATTGACTGAACCAGGTGATTTGGTTTTGCATGAAGCGTTATGTTATCCCGGATTTTACCGTGCAGCAGAAGCTTCAAGGCTTAAAACACAAGCTTTAGCTGTTACTAATGAAGGCATTGATTTAGCTCAACTGGAAGATATTTGTAAGAACTTTTCTCCCAAGGTGCTTTATATTACACCTAATAATCAAAATCCAACCAATGTGAAATACAGTGAACAACAATTAGATAAAATTTTGGCTTTAAGTCGTCAATATCAATTTTTTATAATTGAAGATGATGTAAATTATTGTTTGCCTGATAATTGGCGATTACCACTTCAGCAAAAAGCGCCGGATCGTGTTTTTTATATATCGAGTTTATCTAAATATTTTGCAGGGGGCTTAAGGGTGGGGTATCTGCTTGCACCTGTATTGTTTCAACAAGTACTGAAACAAAATGTACATAGTCAATGTTGGATGGTTTCAACAATGAATTTTGAATTGGCTTCTCGTTTTATACAAAGTGATAACTATAAATTTAACCAAGAAAAGTTGGCAAAAGAACTGACTTATCGTCAGCAGGCTTTTAAAAAAGTATTTGATAAAAATAATATAGCAGCACGTTTTGGAGGCTTGAATATATGGCTTGAATTGCCCGAACATATCAATATGCATCAATTGAACGGTTTATTATTAGCAAATAAAGTAAAAGTACGTACAGCAGACTCTTTTTTATCTAAGGGCAGTAGCTTAAATTTTAATGGTATCAGAATATCTTTAGGGGGCCCAAATTCCAGGGCTTTGTTTGATAAAGGTGTGAACATTATGGATAGTGTTTTTATGCAATTACAAAATAATAATGATGTTGTTATTTAAATGAATAACTAACGGTTATTATTCATGCTTTATGTTAATCTAGCTCCAATTATTTAGGCTTAGTTTTTACAAATTTATTTTAAGAGATTTCATTAATGACTATTCGTACTCGTGTAGCACCGTCACCAACGGGTGACCCGCACTTAGGCACTGCTTATATTGCTTTATTTAACTACGCTTTTGCTAAGCAGCAAGGTGGGGAGTTTGTATTACGTATTGAAGATACAGATCAGGTGCGTAGTACGCCAGAATCAGAACAAGCGATTATGGATAGTTTACGCTGGTTAGGCTTAAATTGGGATCACGGTCCTGATGTGGGTGGTGAGTTTGGTCCATACCGACAATCAGAGCGTAGTGACTTATATAAAAAATATGCACAACAACTTGTTGATAATGGTAAAGCTTTTTATTGTTTTGCCACAGCTGAAGAACTTGACCAAATGCGAGAAGAGCAAATGGCTGAAGGTCTACGTCCTAAGTATGATGGCCGTGGTTTAAAATTATCTCAAAATGAAATTGAAGCGAATCTTGCTGCTGAGAAACCTTATGTGATCCGTATGAATATCCCAGCAGAAGGGACTTTTAAGTTTAACGATTATCTACGTGGTGAGATTGAGATCCCATGGGAAAACGTTGATATGCAAGTATTACTTAAAGCTGATGGTTTCCCAACTTACTTCTTAGCAAATGTTGTTGATGATCATCATATGGAAATTAGCCATATATTCCGTGGTGAAGAATGGATCAACTCAGCGCCTAAATTATTAAAATTATATGAAGACTTTGGTTGGACAGCACCTACTTTAGGTCACTTACCATTATTACGTAACCCTGATAAATCTAAATTATCAAAACGTAAAAATCCAACTTCTATTAATTATTATAAAGAAATGGGTTTTTTACCTGAAGCTGTATTGAATTACCTTGGTCGTATGGGCTGGTCAATGCCTGATGAACGTGAAAAATTCACGTTAGCTGAAATGATTGAAAACTTTGATATGAAAAGGGTGTCACTAGGTGGCCCTGTATTTGATGTTGAAAAACTAAGTTGGTTAAATGGCCTTTGGATCCGCGAAAACCTAACTGACGAAGAATTAATAAATCGCTTTGTAGATTGGAAGTTTAATGGCGAAACTTTAGGTAAAATTTTACCCCAAGTAAAAACACGTATTAATACATTATCTGATTTAGTTGAACTTGCCGGTTATTTTGTTTCAGGCATGCCAACATATGCACCTGAACTATTAACCGCAGGTAAAGCTGAAGAGGATGTGATCCGCCAAGCATTACAGTTCTTTATTTGGGATTTAGAAGCTTTACGTACATGGGAAAAATCCGAAATATTTGCAATTGCAAAGACATTAGCTGATCACCATGAGTTGAAAATCAAGGTGTTCTTAGAGCCTATATTTGTTGCCATCAGTGGTAAAACATCATCCACTTCTGTTATTGATGCAATGGAAATATTAGGTTCAGATATGTCTCGTGCGCGGTTACGTGTTGCTTTAGGGCATATTGGTGTTTCTAAGAAACAAGCTAAGAAATTAGAGAAAGCTTATAAGGTTTATCAAGCTGATTAAGTACGACGATATTATGTAATAAAAAAAGCGACTTAATAGTCGCTTTTTCTTTTTGAATTAATGACCAGTCCTAAATAAGTATTTTAACAATTATTTTTTTATTAGTATTTTTATAATCGGTTCCACTGCACTGATAAGTTAAATGGTATTGCGCTTGAGTTATTTTATAGCAATTAGGGATGGCAAAAGCATTACCTTTTAAATCTAATACTTCATTTATAAAATCTTCAGATGGAGTGATATTATTAAGTGAGCAACATTCACCTATTACTCTTGTAATTAATTGGGCGCCAGCCTTTTTCGCAGCAATACCTGAAGCATATATCTCGAGTTTGTTCGAATTGTAAACTTTGAATGCCTGTAAGTAAAAATACAGTTAGAAATAATTAATATGATTAGTTTCATTTTTATTTCTAAAGTTAAAAGTAATATCGAGTATAAATAATTTTTATTATCAAACTTGCAAAAAATATTTTTTTTACTGATCAGACCTATCTTGTTGGAAAATTTGCTAGAATAGCGCGGTTGTGAATCTAGTCATAAAAGAAGTTATTAAATATGTTAAGTCCTTTTTACCAAGAATTTGCTGATAAAGTTTCGTTCACCCGTGAACAAGGTAGTAATTTTGCTAAATTAATGGCGGATGACTTTAACCCGTTACACGATGCTGACGCTAAAAAGTTTTGTGTTCCTGGGGATTTGCTTTTTTCCTTAGTATTAAAAAAATATGGCATTAGTAAAAAAATGCATTTTACTTTTTCAGGCATGGTAAATGAAAATGTAGAATTAATATTACCAGATGTGGCTCATGATGCAGAAAAATTTGATATTACGGATGGTGAAAAGGTTTATTTATCGGTTCTACGTTCAGGAGAATCTTCAATATGCCCTGCTTTAACAAAAAGCTTAACTAAAAATTACGTTGAGTTTTCAGGTACTACATTTCCCCATGTAATTATCCCATTAATGGGTAAACAAGAAGTGATGATTAACCCAACTCGTCCTATGGTAATTTATGAGTCAATGTCAATTGATTTAGAGCGATTAGATTTAGTATCGCCCGAACTTGAATTTTCAGAGCCTGAATTTGAGTTAAACGGTAAGCGAGGAAAAATCACTTTACGTTTTAACTTATTAGAAAACGGTAAATTAGTTGGCACGGGTGTTAAAAATATGCTGGTTTCAGGCATAAGAGAGTATTGTCAAACAACCGTTGATGAATTAATTACTTTTTATAATCAAAGAAAAACAGATTTAAAACCAAAATAATTTTATTCCTCAGGTTTTTGAATTACCATCTGTGTGAAAAATGAAAGGCGCTAATTTAGCGCTTTTTTATTTCATTAAAGAACCTTTTTAATTAACTTTCTTTTTCATTTTGCTGAAAAAACAGCCTTTTTATTTTTTTATAAAAAATAATTAAAAAAAGTGCTAAACAGTGCATTTTACAAAGGAGTTATTATTGACTGGTGCGGATTATCATATATACTTCCCCCAGCTTGAAAGTTCGTTTTAGATTATGCTACACCATTTCGATGTATGTTTTACATCTGTCGTCCTGTTTTACATAAGAAAGTAACACTTTTAGCACAACTGCCTTTAAGGCTTATATTACTCTTCATTAAATAGGATACAGTTATGTCTACTACTACTACTGGTACAGTAAAATGGTTCAACGAATCTAAAGGTTTTGGTTTTATCGAGCAAGAAAATGGTCCTGACGTTTTCGCTCATTTCTCTGCAATCCAAAGCGATGGTTTTAAAACGCTTGCTGAAGGTCAACGTGTATCTTTCACTGTTACTACAGGTCAGAAAGGTCCTCAAGCTGAGAACATTCAAGCTATCTAATTATTAGCTTCAGCTAATATTAGTAACTTACTTAGTCTTAAGATTCTTAATTCTAAGATTAAAGGGCAAACCTAAGGGGATGCCCTTTTTTGTGTTTAAAAAACAATATTTGGCCTAGTTTTAACTCAATGAAAAATAGTGTTAGGAAAAGAGTTAGGATACGTCTATTTTTAAAATTAATTATCAGCTGGATATCTCATGAAGTTAATTGAAATTAATAAAAAAAGGTATAGAGCCCATTTAAATCGTATTATTACAGCATGTATATTATCGCTTGCTATAGGAAGCTTAGGCATTGCTCAAACCTTGATTGCATTGTTTCCTTCATCATCAGGTAGTCATTTTCATTGGAATTTAATTGGAGTGATTATAACGAGTTTATGCCTTGGTTTTATTTTAATTAAATATAAAAACCACTCTTTTATGGCTGAGGTGGCTTATGTATGGGATTTAAAACAAGCACTCAATAAAATCACAAGAAAAATGCGAAAGGTGAGGCAAGGTGTAGAGCGTGGTGATATACCTGCAATGCAAGCGCTTAATTTTTATTATGCAGGATCCCGTCAGCTATGGCACTTAGATGACAATAATATAACACTAGATGAGTTAACTTTATGGCAAGCAGATTTAAATTCACAAGCAAAAAAGTATAATATTGTATTAGATGTATCACAGTATGATGTACAAATTTTATCAAATTTAAATTAATACTTTTAAACTTATTATAAAGTAAGTAGTTTATCTGTTTACTTTATAAGCTTTAATTTACTTTAAAATCATTAGATTAAATTTATTTATAAAATGTTTTTTTATAACCTTTTCGTTTTAAAAAATCAAAAACCAGATCTAATTTCCAATCTTATTATTCTCTTCTATCCTTACTAATGTCCTAAATATTTTAAATAAACCCTTTAAATACAATTAATTGCTATTCGTATTTGCAATCCCACTTTTTTAGTAAGGTTTTTTTAAAAAGATGATCTAAATCAATATGCTTTATGTAACAAAATTTAATATATGTAGACAAGAAAACCCATCCACCAGGAGAGCTAAATGAGTGCATTAGAGTCAATGATTTGGACTGTGCTAGGTTATTTAGCAATGCCAACAATATTTATCGTCGGTTTTGTTGGAGTAGCAGCAACTTCTTTGTTTGTTCTGAAAATGCTTGGTGCTAAATCTATCCAGTCAAAAACTTAAAGTAGGTAAATTAGTCGTGATTAACTTATTAGAAGAAGACCCTGTTCATATTGCTGGAGTGTTAGTTAAAGCATTTCCTCAAAATATTCAAGCTGTAGCTGAAAAATTAAATGCGCTTCCTGGCACTGAAGTGCATGAAGTGAGTAATGAAGGAAGCATGGTTGTAACCGTTGAAGCAACAGACAAAGAAAAAAATGTAGTCGACATTATTACAAAGTTAAGTGTTTTTGAAGGGGTGCTTGATGCATCTTTGATATTCCACCATAACGATGCAGGGTTAGTACCTCATGCAAAAAATAATGACGGTAAAATTAATTTTAAATAGCAAATAGTTTATATCGACTTAAAAGAGTCATATAACTAGTCAGGAGGAGAAGTTGTGAATCAATCAAGACGTGACTTCATTAAAGCAAATGCAATCGCTGCTACCGCTGCAGCAGCTGGTGTAGCAATTCCGGCATCAGCATCAAATCTGATCACTGATTCAGATAAAAGTAAAATCAAATGGGATAAAGCTCCTTGTCGTTTTTGTGGTACAGGGTGTAGTGTTCTAGTTGGTAGCCAAAATGGTAAAGTGGTTGCAACTCAGGGGGATCCTGATGCAGAGGTAAATAAAGGCCTAAATTGTATTAAGGGCTATTTCCTATCTAAAATTATGTACGGTAAAGACCGTTTAACTCAGCCTTTATTAAGAATGAAAGATGGTAAGTTTCATAAAGAAGGCGACTTCCAACCTGTAAGTTGGGATATGGCTTTTGACGTGATGGCTGATAAATTCAAATCAGCATTAAAAGCGAAAGGTCCAACATCTGTAGGTATGTTTGGTTCAGGTCAATGGACTGTAATGGAAGGCTATGCTGCAGTTAAGTTAATGAAAGCAGGCTTTCGTTCAAATAATATAGATCCAAATGCACGTCACTGTATGGCTTCAGCTGTTGGTGCCTTTATGCGTACCTTTGGTATCGATGAGCCTATGGGTTGTTATGATGATTTAGAGCAAGCAGATTCATTTGTGCTTTGGGGCTCTAATATGGCAGAAATGCACCCAATTTTATGGTCACGTTTAACTGATCGCCGTTTAGGTCACTCGCATGTCCGCGTCCATGTGCTATCAACTTATAAACACCGCTCTTTTGAGTTAGCTGATAACGGTATGATTTTTACACCAAATACAGATTTAGCAATTGCCAATTATATTGCAAATTACATCATTCAAAATGATGCTGTAGATTGGGGTTTTGTTAAAAAACATACTCACTTTAAACAAGTAACAACAGATATAGGTTACGGTTTACGTCCTGAGCATGAGCTACAAAAAGCCGCTAAAAATGCTGATTCAGGAAAGATTCTTGATGTAACTTTTGAAGAGTACAAAAAGCAAGTTGCTGAATATACTTTAGAGAAAACAGTTGAAATTTCAGGTGTACCAGCTAAAAACCTAGAAGAAATGGCTAAAATGTATGCCGATCCTAAAACGAAAGTAATGTCACTATGGACTATGGGTATGAATCAACATACACGTGGTGTTTGGATGAATAGCTTAGTTTATAATATTCATTTATTAACTGGTAAAATTTCTAAACCTGGTAGTGGTCCTTTCTCTTTAACTGGTCAGCCTTCAGCGTGTGGTACAGCACGTGAAGTAGGTACTTTCTCGCATCGTTTACCTGCAGATATGGTTGTTAAAAAGAAAAAACATCGTGATTACGCTGAGAAAATTTGGAAACTACCTGAAGGTACTATTCCAGCAAAACCAGGTTACCATGCTGTATTGCAAAACCGCATGCTTAAAGATGGTAAGTTAAATGCTTACTGGGTTATGTGTAATAACAATGTACAAGCTGCTCCAAACTTAAATGAAGAAACATTACCAGGTTACCGTAACCCAGAAAACTTCGTTGTTGTATCTGACCCTTACCCAACAGTAACATGTCAGGCAGGCGATCTTATTTTACCAACAGCTATGTGGGTAGAAAAAGAAGGGTGTTACGGTAACGCGGAACGTCGTACGCAACACTGGTTCCAACAAGTCAAAGCGCCTGGTGAAGCTAAGTCTGATTTATGGCAATTAATGGAGTTTTCAAAACGTTTTAAAATTGAAGATGTATGGGATGAAGCATTACTGGCTAAGGCTCCTCATCTTCGTGGTAAAACCATGTACGATGTACTTTACCGCAATGGTAACGTTGATGCTTACCCTATTGAAGAAGCTAAAGAGCTTAATGATGATGCTCATGATTGTGGTTTTTATGTTCAAAAAGGCTTATTCGAAGAATATGCTGCATTTGGGCGTGATCATGGCCATGATTTAGCACCATATGAAATGTACCATACCGCGAGAGGTTTACGTTGGCCTGTAGTGAATGGTGTTGAAACTAAATGGCGTTATAAAGAAGGGTCAGATCCATATGTCGGTAAAGGTAAGGACTTTGAGTTTTATGGTAAGCCAGATGGTAAAGCGTTAATTATTTCAGCGCCTTATGAAGCACCTCCTGAAGCGCCTGATTCAGAATATGATATGTGGCTATGTACGGGTCGTGTACTTGAACATTGGCATTCAGGTTCAATGACACAGCGTGTTCCTGAGTTATATCGAGCATTCCCTGATGCGGTTGTATTTATGCATCCAGATGATGCTAAAAAGCGTAACCTGCGCCGTGGTGATGAAGTGATGGTAGAATCTCGCCGTGGTGAGATGAAAAGCCGCATAGAAACACGTGGCCGTAACAGACCACCGGTTGGTTTAGTATTTGTTCCTTGGTTTGATGCAAGACAATTGATCAATAAGATCACGTTAGATGCAACAGATCCTTTGTCAAAACAAACCGATTACAAAAAATGTGCTATTAAAGTACGTAAAGTGTAGGGGAGCATTAATATGAAAAAATTAATAACCGGTTTAGTACTATTAGGTGTTGTGGCAACTGCTGTAGCACAAAAAGATGATTCATCTAATGATGCATTACTTAGTAATGGTGGTATTGAGTCTTTGCGTGGTAAAGCACAGCTAAGTGAAACTCGTGAGTCAGATAAAATGAAACGGGTACTAAAAGATCGTGAAGTTGTTGAGCGTAACTACGTTCATCAACCTCCAGTGATACCACATCAAATCCGTGGTTATAAAGTAGATTTAAACTCTAATAAGTGTTTATCTTGCCATGGTTGGAAGTATGCAAAAGAAGTAGGCGCGACTAAAGTGAGTCCAACCCACTTTGAAACGCGTGATGGCATGACTTTATCAGATATATCGCCTCGTCGTTATTTCTGTTCACAATGTCATGTGCCTCAAGTTGATGCTAAACCATTAGTAAAAAATGAGTTTCGCGCAGTTGAATCATTAAGCCACAAATAGCCATAGGACCTACATATGAATATGTTGAAAAAAATATGGCAGATACTTAAAACACCGACCTCAGCAGCGGTAGGTTTTGTAATCGCATTAGGCTTTGTTGGTGGCGTGGTTTTTTGGGGTGGATTTAATACGACTCTAGAATTAACCAATACGGAAGAGTTTTGTATCGGTTGTCATGAAATGGGCGATAACGTTTACCAGGAATACAAAGAAACGATTCATTATGCTAATCGTTCAGGTGTTCGTGCAACGTGTCCTGATTGTCATGTACCAAAAGATTGGACTCATAAAATTATCCGTAAAATAGCTGCGAGTAAAGAGGTTTGGGGTAAAATGACTGGCATTATTGATACGCGTGAAAAATTCCAAGATCATCGTAAGTCTATGGCTATGAGAGAATGGAAACGCATGAAAGATAACGATTCTCGTGAATGTCGTAACTGTCATAACTTTGAGTATATGGACTTCTCTGAACAAGGGAGCCGTAGTGTCAAAATGCACTCAACAGCCTTAGCTTCAGGTGAAAAAACCTGTATAGATTGTCATAAAGGTATTGCGCATGAGCTACCTGACATGGAAGGTGTTGAAGGCTGGCATTAATAGATGCCATGCGTATTTATTAATCTAATAAAGGTTATATAAAAAAGTCACAGGTTTAAAAAACTGTGACTTTTTAATTTCTTTTTTTTAGACTGTATGAGATAGATACATATAAAGTCTAAAACATAAAATCCTATTATCGTATATTAATAATAGGGTTTTAAAAGTGAAAGTACTTATAATTATTATAAGAGGTTAAGCTGGTTCAACATCAACAATCACATCTGTAGTAATTGACTCTAATGCATTAATTACTTCGTTTTTATCTAATCCCTCAGGCAAATGAACCGTTGCGATTGCATTAAATAAAGGAACACCCCAATTGGGTGCGCTTTGTTGTTTTGAAGTAAAATGAATAATACTCGCTCCTTTATGTCTGATCACACTTGATAACTCTTGGACTATTCCTGGTCTGTCATTACCTGTTATTACTAAGTTCAATTGTTTATCTGGACAATGAGCAGTCTGCTCACCATCTTCTATTTTCACTTCTAAATTATTGATATTATGAAGTGCTTCTTGTAATGCTAATAATTTATCTTCAGGTACTTCAACTTGTAATATGCCTGCAAAGTGACCCGCTAGATGACTTAAGTTACTGGCTAGCCAATTACCGTTATGTAATAAAACTGTTGAGGATACTTCTTCTACAAGGCCTGGTCGGTCTTGCCCGATTAAGGTTAATACTAACTGCTTCATAAGTTGCTCTCTGTTTCACTAAAAACTAAAACTAAATTGTTATTATTCAAAATCAAAGTATTGACCTCGCGATATGTTTTGTCCAGTTTAGCGATACAATATTTTTATATTTTAAATGAGTCTTTGATATAAAGTAATAATTATCAAAAAGATGACACTTTTATGTCAGATTTATTGATAATTCACTTTATATGTAACAAAACTGTCATCTTGACACAATATAATATGGCCAATTTTAATGCTGAAGGAAACTTTGATGGCTTCACATTCGCAAAAATCTAATTTTCATACGGATCGAGGCCGTTTGATTAAAGATAAAGTTGCACAATTTAGTATTTTTTCAGGTGGAGTCATGGTTTTGGCTGCACTTTTAATGATTTTCTTTTATTTACTTTATGTTGTTGCACCAATTTTTGAGTCAGCATCAGTAACACCTCGAAATGAATTTACTTTACCTGTCGGGCAGAAAATAGTAGCTGCTGGAATGGAAGAGCAAACAGAGATTGCTTATTTATTAACGCAGTCTGGCATGATGGATTTTTATCATGTAAAAGGTCTCGAGTTTGGTAAAAAAATAAATAGCAGTAAAATAAACTTAAGTGGCAAAGTAACGAGCTTTGCACAAAGTGCACCTCATTTAGGTTTATATGCTTATGGTTTTGATAACGGTGAAATAACTTTAGTTCATCCTAAATTTGAGGTTAGTTTCCCTAACGACACAAGAGTTATTACGCCAGGTATTTCTTATCCTATAGGTGACGTAAACTTATTGGTAGATGAGCATGCACAAGCAATTAAAGATTTTGCTTTTAGCGTCGATGAAGGGAAAATTTCAGTATTAGCGCAAACTCAAAAAAATAAAATTATATTCACTGTTTTTACGGCTGAAGAGAACTTCATGACTGATGAAATAGAGTGGATTGCGCAGTATGGAGAACTTGATGTAGAAGGTCGTATTGATGAGTTACTCATTTCTCCAGACGGTACACGCTCATTTGTACGCAGTGCTAATAAAGTGTTTATATTTAATACCCGAGATATTGATAACATATCATTAATACAAGGCCTTGCAGCTAATGAAGAAAATTCAAATTTAGTTTCAAGTGTTTTGTTAGCAGGTGCTAACTCTTTGTTATTTAATAATGACAATGGTGAAATCTCACAGTGGTTTGAAGTGCTTACAGATCAAGGCCGTGAATTTACTAAGGTACGCACATTTAATACTGCTGACAAAAATATTACAGCAATGTTTCCTGAATTTTATCGACGTACTTTTTTTACAGTTAATCAAGAAGGGGATTTGGGCCTTTATTACACAACGAGCGAAAGTATTCTATGGCTAGGAAAAGTTGCAAATTCAGCGATTAGTCATTTTGCAATATCACCGCGTTCAGATGCTGCTTTAGTGATAGCCGGTAATACGGTTTCCTTGTTAGATATCGTTAATGAACATCCAGAAGTAAGTTGGTCCGGCTTGTGGAATGAGGTGTGGTATGAAGGTTATTCAGAGCCCGGTTATACTTGGCAGTCAACCTCAGCAAGTGATGACTTTGAATCAAAGTTTTCATTGATCCCTATTTCATTTGGAACGATAAAAGCAGCGTTTTACGCCATGTTATTTGCTGTTCCGATTGCTTTATCTGCGGCTGTTTATACTGCTTACTTTATGTCTCCACAACTACGTAAAGTAGTTAAACCGACCATCGAAATAATGGAAGCTTTACCAACTGTTATTTTAGGCTTTTTAGCGGGGCTTTGGTTAGCGCCTATTTTTGAAGAACATTTACCAGCGATTTTAATTTTATTATTTGGTTTACCTTTATCAATGTTAGCCACTGCTTTTGGATGGTCTAAGTTACCTCAAAGCATGCGTAATTCAGTTCCTGAAGGGTCGCATTCTTTATTGTTAATACCTGTTGTATTACTTCTTGGTGTATTTGCTTTTAGTATGAGTCCGTTGGTTGAGAGTTTATTGTTTGGTGGTGATGTACGACAATATCTTACTAATGATTTAGGGTTGAATTTTGATCAACGAAACTCTCTGGTTGTTGGTATTGCTATGGGGTTTGCTGTTATTCCTACCATATTTACCATAGCAGAAGATGCCGTTTTTAGTGTTCCAAAACATTTGACAAATGGTTCATTAGCCTTAGGTGCAACTCAGTGGCAAACTTTAGTTAAAGTCGTACTACTGACTGCAAGTCCTGGTATTTTTTCCGCCATCATGATGGGCTTAGGCCGTGCAGTTGGTGAAACCATGATAGTACTGATGGCAACAGGTAATACCCCTATTATGGACTGGAGTATCTTCCAAGGAATGCGAACATTAGCTGCTAATATTGCAGTAGAAATGCCAGAGTCTGAAGTGGGTAGCTCTCATTATCGAATTTTATTCTTAGCTGCTTTTGTATTGTTTATTTTTACCTTCATGTTTAATACTGTGGCTGAATTTGTGCGCCAACGTTTACGTGAAAAATATAGCTCAATGTAAGGCTAATTGAAATGAAATTACAAAAAACACATAAATTACAAAATAGAGTATGTAAAGGTTATATGTATGAATAACTGGTTTAAATCAGGATCCCCATGGATTTGGTTAACGGGTGGTGCAGTTAGCATTAGCTTAATTTCTGTAATAGGTTTATTGGCACTCATTGCTTGGCGTGGCTTAAGTTTTTTTTGGCCATCAGAAGTTGTTCAACTTGAGCTAGAAGTTGATGGTAAGCAAAGTATTGTTATTGGTGAAATTTATGATAGAGAAAATGTACCCACTTCACGTATTTTAGCGACAGGTGCGGATTTAGGCGATTATAATGAAGAGTTTGTTGAGCGACTGTTAGTTAAAACAGGTAACCGTGAGTATGTGGAGCTCGATTTTCGATGGATCTTAACAACTGATATTAAATCACAATCAGCCCCAGAAGAGATGGCTGTGTTTGAACGTAGTAAAAATGGTAATTTTTACGGTTATGTTGAAAAGGTAATTGAAAATGGTCAAGTGCATACTACTGATAAAGTTGAAAAGTTAGAAGAACTTGTTGAGCGTGCTGTATCTCTTAATGAACAGGCACTTGATTTACAAAATGGCGCCATAGGTCATATTAATTATGAGTTAGAAAGGGCGCGTTTAAAGCAACGTTCTTATGAGTTAAATGGTGAATTAACACAAGAGCGAATTCAAGAATATGAAAAATTTAAAGCTGAACAAAAAGCACAGTATGATACGTTAGAAAAAGCACTTTTTAAATTAAGAGACCAAGCAAAACGAGATCAGGTTATTGTAAAAGATATGCGTGGTGAAATGGTAAAGATACCTTTATATCAAGTATTAGATTTTACCTTTCCAAATGATATGGGGTTTTTCTCAAAGCTAGGTCAATACTTTATTCAACTTGGTAAATTTGTATCTGATGATCCTAGAGAAGCGAATACAGAAGGTGGCGTTTTTCCTGCTATCTTTGGTACTGTTTTTATGGTTATGCTAATGGCTGTGATAGTGACGCCTTTTGGTGTGGTGGCCGCAATTTATTTACATGAATATGCAGCAAAAAATGCAGTTACAAAAATGATCCGTATTGCTGTTATTAATTTAGCAGGTGTGCCTTCGATTGTGTATGGTGTATTTGGCTTAGGTTTTTTTGTTTATATGCTAGGGGGCAGTTTAGATCAGCTTTTTTACCCTGAAGCACTTCCAGGCCCTACATTTGGTACTCCGGGGGTGATGTGGTCAGCATTAACTTTAGCTATATTAACTTTACCTGTTGTGATTGTATCAACAGAGGAAGGTTTATCTCGCATTCCAAGTTCTATTCGACAAGGTTCGTTAGCTTTAGGGGCTACTAAAGCCGAAACCTTATGGCGTATTATTGTGCCAATGGCGAGTCCAGCTATTATGACGGGGTTAATATTAGCAGTTGCACGTGCTGCAGGTGAGGTTGCACCACTTATGTTAGTAGGAGTGGTTAAAATGGCACCTACATTGCCACTTGATGGTAATTTTCCCTTTATGCATTTAGATCGTAAGTTTATGCACCTGGGTTTTCATATTTATGATGTAGGTTTTCAAAGTCCTAATGTTGAAGCTGCCAGACCACTTGTATATGCGACTGCGTTTTTATTAGTCTCTGTTATTATTGCATTGAATATTACAGCGATTGGTGTACGTAATCACTTACGTGAAAAATTTAAAGTTTTAGAGCATTAATAGCTCAGTAGAATTAAGTGTTAATTGACGGGTATTAAAAGCCCGCTAACTAGAACTCATATTTAGGTAAAAAAAATGATCACAGTTGCACCAGAAGTTTCAAATTCAGCAAATGGTTTAAAGTTAGACCTTAATAATTTGACACCAGCACAAACAGCATTAGAAATAAAAAATCTTGATTTATTTTATGGTGATAAGCAAGCGCTAAGTAATATCAATATGAAAATCCCAAAAGGTCAGGTTACTGCTTTTATTGGGCCATCAGGTTGTGGTAAGTCAACCTTGTTGCGTTGTATTAACCGTATGAATGACTTGGTTGATATTTGTCGCATTGAAGGTGAAATTCAACTTCATGGTGAAAACATATATGATAAAAAAGTAGATGTTGCAGCACTTCGCCGTAATGTCGGCATGGTATTTCAACGCCCAAACCCTTTTCCAAAATCAATTTATGAAAATGTTGTGTATGGTTTGAGACTACAAGGTATTAAAGATAAGCGTCGTTTAGATGAAGTTGTTGAAAAATCATTACGATCAGCTGCTATTTGGGATGAAGTAAAAGATAGATTACATGATAGTGCTTTTGGTTTATCGGGTGGTCAGCAACAAAGACTCGTAATAGCGCGGTCAATTGCAATTGAGCCTGAAGTATTATTATTAGACGAACCAACATCTGCACTTGATCCTATTTCTACTTTAGTTATTGAAGAATTAATTGGTGATTTGAAAGAAAAATTCACAGTGGTAATTGTAACGCATAATATGCAACAGGCAGCACGTGTATCGGATCAAACTGCATTTATGTATATGGGCGAACTAATTGAATATTCAGATACAAACACTTTATTTACAACGCCTGTTAAAAAGAAAACAGAAGATTATATAACAGGCCGTTATGGTTAATAACTTTATAGTGTACTTTTAGTTTAACCATTACATGGCAATATTTTAGGAAAAATTATGGAACATAATTTAAGTAAACATATTTCAGGAAAGTTCAATCAAGATTTAGAAAATGTACGTAATCATGTTTTAGCTATGGGCGGTTTAGTTGAACAACAATTAAACTCAGCTCTTGATGCTGTTTCAGCAAATGACTCAGAGCAAGCTCGACAAGTTGAAAAAGATGATTATAAAGTAAACGCAATGGAGGTGAGCATAGATGAAGAGTGTACGCGTATCATTGCAAAGCGTCAGCCTGCAGCAAGTGACTTGCGCTTAGTGGTTGCCATTGCAAAAACAATTGCGGATTTAGAGCGAATAGGAGATGAGGCACGCAGGATTGCACAGGTTGCACTTGATTCTTTTTCAAAAGAGCAACAAGACCTTTTAGTGATGATAGACAATATGGGTCGTCAAGTTTCAAAAATGTTGCATGATGTTTTGGATGCTTTTGCACGAATGGATGTTGAGGCCGCTTTTAAAGTACATAAAGAAGATGCTAAAGTCGATCGTGAATATGAAGCTTTAATTCGTCAAATCATGACATATATGATGGAAGATCCGCGATCTATTCCTAAAATAATGGCCTTAGTATGGTCTGTTCGTTCTTTAGAGCGTATTGGTGATAGGTGTCAAAATATTGCCGAATATGTCATTTACTTTGTTAAAGGTAAAGATATTCGTCATATATCTCAAGAAGATATAGAAAAAGACATTCTAAAGTTGTAATCGGATTTTTAGCTCAAATTATAAAAATTAAAATATTAATGGGTTTAAGGTCATAAAATCGATTCACAATCGAAGTTTATACTGTAAAATCCGCGCTGCAAATAAGAAATGAAGGGTAAATGATGTCTGGAAATGCGTTTTTTGGGGTCTTTGCAAAGTCTCCGATCAAACCTATAGAAGAACACATATTAAAAGTTCACCAAGCAAGTGAAACTTTAATGGATTTTTTCCAACATGTGTTTAAAAAAGAATGGCAACAAGCTGAACAAGTTCGTTTACAAATTAGGACATTAGAGCGTGAAGCTGATGTAATGAAACGAAACATTCGAATTCAGTTACCAAGAGGTTTATTTTTACCTGTTGAGCGTACCGACTTATTAGAGTTGATCACACAGCAAGATAAAATAGCCAATAAAGCTAAAGATATTGCTGGCCGTGTTATAGGTCGTGAGATGGATATACCAAGTGAAATTCAAGCTGATTTCCTTACTTATTTATCTCGTTGTATTGATGCTACAAAACAAGCATCTAATGCAATAAATGAATTAGACGAATTACTAGAGACTGGCTTTAGAGGCCGCGAAGTGACTTTAGTAGAAAAAATGTTAGTGGAATTGGATGCCATTGAGCAAGATACTGACGAAATGCAAATTAAACTACGTAGGCAGTTACGTCATATAGAAGGTGAAATGAATCCTATCGATGTTATGTTCTTATATAAGATCATTGAATGGGTGGGTGATTTAGCCGATATTGCAGAGCGTGTTGGTTCTCGTCTTGAGTTAATGTTAGCTCGTTAGTTATATTTATAAAAATTAAAGCGAAAAGGTAATCCTATGGATTTTATTTCATCCTATGGCACAATTTTAGTTCTAATTGCTGCGGCAGTTGGTTTTTTCATGGCTTATGGTATTGGTGCAAATGATGTTGCCAATGCAATGGGCACATCTGTTGGCTCAAAAGCGCTAACGATTAAACAAGCAATCATTATTGCAATGATTTTTGAATTCGCTGGGGCATATCTTGCTGGTGGCGAAGTTACTTCTACGATTCGTAAGGGCATTATAGACGCCTCATACTTTACAAATACACCTGACTTATTTGTTTTAGGTATGATTTCAGCATTATTTGCTGCCGGTGCTTGGTTATTAATTGCTTCGGCCTTAGGTTGGCCTGTATCTACAACGCATTCAATTATTGGTGCCATTATAGGTTTTGCTTTAGTTGCAGTGGGAACAGATGCAGTAACTTGGAGCAAGGTCGGTGGTATCGTTGGTAGCTGGATTATCACACCAGTATTATCGGGTGTGATTGCATATTTCATATTTATGAGTTCGCAGCGACTGATTTTTGATACCGCTGAACCGCTAAAAAATGCAAAACGTTACGTGCCTTTTTACATGGCTTTAGCTGGTTTTGTAATGGCGTTAGTGACCATCAAAAAAGGCTTGAAACATGTAGGTATTCACATGGGTTCTACAGAAGGTTTTGTTTGGGCTATTGCGATTGCTGTTGTGATAGGTGTGATTGGTAAAATTGCAATATCACGTTTAAAAATTGATTTGAATGCAGATAAACAAATGCAGTTCAATAATGTTGAAAAAGTATTTGGTTTATTGATGATTTTAACGGCAGCTTGTATGGCGTTTGCTCATGGCTCTAACGATGTGGCCAATGCGATAGGACCACTTGCCGCGGTCGTAGGTATTGTTGAAAGTGGTGGTGAAATCGTTAAAAAAACAACATTAGTTTGGTGGATTTTACCACTAGGCGGTATCGGTATCGTAGTTGGTTTGGCAACACTTGGTAAAAATGTAATGAAAACGATAGGTGAAGGTATTACACACTTAACACCTAGTCGTGGTTTTGCTGCTGAACTTGCTGCTGCTTCTACTGTTGTTATTGCGTCGGGTACTGGCATGCCAATCTCAACAACGCAAACTTTGGTTGGTGCTGTATTAGGTGTAGGCATGGCTCGAGGTATTGGCGCGCTAAACTTAGGTGTTATCCGTAATATCGTCGTTTCTTGGGTAATTACATTACCAATCGGTGCGTTTTTAGCGATAGCTATTTTCTTTATTTTAAGAACTGGTTTTGGCATCTAAAACTAAATATGATGATGCCGATTAAATAAGTTAAACGGCTTAATTGTGCTATAAAGAATACTAAAATCCGGTGACATAAGTCATCGGATTTTTTTATGCATAGCTTTAAAGGTATGAATTACTTGTTGAGATAATAGTTTAATGTAAACTCATCGTTTAGTAAGTGAGCTAGAAGATGTGTATTTACTTTAGTGAGTTTGGTGTGATTTTTAGTTTTTGATGAGAACGTAAGTCGTATGTCAGTAAATGCGCTTTAAAAGGGAAAGCATACTGCGCAGCTCAAAGAATGGAAAGTTAAGCGTTGTAATTAATAAAATTCAATTAGGAGAGCGTTTAGGCACCGAATCTCTTCTTTAATGCCATATACCTGAATCATATTTATTATATATCTGCGTTTAATTAAATACTGAAGTGAGCTATTTTAAATAAAAAAAGGAAGCTTTTAGCTTCCTTTTCTTATTTAAAATATCTAAGTTGGTAATTAAACCGTTGACTTAGGTATTAAATCACAGTGATTTTTTCAGCTTGAGGACCTTTTTGGCCTTGGGTAACAACAAACTGTACACGCTGACCTTCAGCAAGCGTTTTAAAACCAGTACTTTCAATTGCACTGAAGTGAGCAAAAACATCAGGGCCATTTTCTTGTTCAATAAATCCAAAACCTTTAGATTCATTAAACCATTTTACAGTACCAGTAGTCGTATTAGACATTGTTCAATCCTATTTTATCAAGAGTAATTTTGCTACTAAGGTAGACGACCGGACCTAGGGGGGAGCCATTTACCTTAACAGCTGTTTTGCTGAAATATAGTACTATTACTTATGAAAACAGGACGAGGTATTAGTTAGTGTTACATCGATAAAGTATTGCATAAATATTAAACGTATTTTCAAGCTAATTTTAAGTATATATAGGATCACTCTATAGTCAATATTTGAAGTGTGATAAAAATACAATTATTTTTATTTTATTATATGATTGTTTCCAAACTAAAATTTAAATCAGTGTTCATATAATCGTCATGTTTAGAGTGATATTTCAAAATCGTTATTTAAGCTTATTTAGCCTTATAATTTTTGTAACTGGCTGTGCTAAAAACTCGGTACCCCAGCACGCAGTCTATCAAGAATCAGGGACAAAGTTGAACATAGAATTTAAAAGCTTTGAAGCCTATCAAAATGCAACCGTAACTTGGTTAAATGAAAACCGCGTATTTTTAACTAAAAATAAGGCTAAAGAAATAAAGTTTAATGCTCCGTTTGAGCTATCAGCTAAACCGAGTTTAGATCAGGGGAAATCTAGGGGCATATTATTAGTACATGGTTTAGGTGATTCACCTTATTATTTTTCGGATGTCGCGCAGGAGCTCAGTGAGCGTGGTTTTTTAGTGAGAGTTTTGCTATTACCAGGGCATGGTTCTCGCCCTGGTGATTTACTCTCAGTATCATCAAAGAGTTGGGTGAGGTTGGTTGATATTCAAATAAACGCATTAAAGGCGCAAGTAGATGAAGTGTATTTAGGAGGGTTTTCAACAGGGGCAAATTTAGTCACAACAGCTGCGTTAATGGATGATGCCATAAAAGGTTTAGTCTTATTTTCACCTGCATTTGTAGCAAAAACTAAGCTAGCTCGTTTGAGTCCTTTATTACCTTGGTATGAACCTTGGCTTTGGATCAAATCACCACGTAGAATGAAGAATATTACTCGTTACTCACCTGTACCAAGCAATGCATTTGCGCAATATTATTATACAAGTCGAGATGTACAAGCCCAGCTAGCGATGAGTCAATTTTCAAAACCCGTTTTTATGGTGCTTAGTGAAGCTGATTCTGTTGTAAATGTTGAAGAAGTCGCTCTATTATTTAAGCAAAAATTTACCAATAAAAACTCAAAATTGCTTTGGTTTGGCCAGTCTAAAAATATTGATGATAATAGAATAGTTAATTTACCAGCCAAAATACTTGAATATAAAGTGAGTAATTATTCACATATGGGCGTTTTATTTAAACCCGATAATCACTATTTAGGTTATTCATCTGGCTTTAGGATTTGTGACAATGGTCAAACGGATATAGCTTACAGGAAATGTTATAACAAAGGAGAGGTTTGGTATTCTGCCTGGGGGCATCAAGAGCATAATAAAGTTCATTCGCGTTTAACATTTAACCCTCAATTTGATGAAATGATGGCAATCTTTGATACCGTATTTTATCAATCCAGTATCAAATAGTGCGTGATGAATTTAATCTTTTTGAGTGATAACTTTTAAGCGTTCAGCAAATTCTAAACATTGATTTTGTTGATCAATACATTTTGCATTACATAATTCAAATCCAATTTTTTTACTTCCACAGGTGTTTGTGCATTGAAAATATGTTTGTCCACAGCGTTTACTTTCAAGTTGATACTCTCTAGTTTCTTGTTTTTTAGACACGCTACAGCCAGTTAAAAGCATAAAAATTGTGAGGAAAACAGCTAATGCCTTCATTGTATATCTACTTGTATATTATCAATTAAACGAACTGAACCTAAAAATGCAGCAGCTAAAATAACAAAGCTTTTACATTGAGGGTTGGCTAGCTGTAAAGTTGATTTATCACAAATATTGAAATAATCGGGTTTTAGTCCTGCATCAGATAGGCTCTTTTTAGCTGAAACCATTAGTTTGTCATAATCTTGAACTCCAGCTGTTATCGCTTTTTGAGTTTCTTGTAGACATGCATATAAAACCTTCGCTAAATCTTTTTGATCAGGTGTTAAGTAACCGTTACGAGAGCTTTTAGCTAAACCTGATTCTTCACGTTTTGTTGAAACCGCGATAATTTTTATCGGCATAGACAAGTCTTCAACCATCGTTCGGATCACTTGCAATTGTTGAAAATCTTTTTCGCCAAAGCAGGCTATATCAGGTTGTACTAAATTAAAGAATTTACATACTACAGTAGAAACACCTCTGAAATGATCCGGGCGAGACTCAGCACAATGGCCTTGTGATACGCCAGGAACTTCAACAAAAGTCTGGACATCAAGTCCTTTAGGATAAATGATGTCAGGTGTTGGCGTAAATAATAAATCAGTATCTAAGGCTTCAAGGCCTTGTTGGTCTTGCTCTAAGGTTCTGGGGTAATTATCTAAGTCTTCATTAATACCAAACTGCATGGGATTAACAAAAATACTTGCAACAACTTTATCAGCCACTGATTTTGCTTTTTCAATCAGTGAAAAGTGACCTTGATGTAAATTGCCCATTGTTGGAACAAAAGCAACGGTTAAACCATTTAGTTTCCATTGTTTTATTTGTTCACGTAAAGCTGATAGTTCAGAGAGTGTTTTCATTAGTTGAATTCATGTTCTTTTGCTGGAAATTCGCCACTGGCGACATCTGTCATATATTTTTTTACGGCTGCAGGCATTGTACCTGCCTCTAATAAAAAGTTTTTAGAAAATTTAGGAATATAGCCTGCTGAAATACCAACTAAATCATGCATTACTAAAATTTGGCCATCAGTCTGGTTTCCTGCACCTATGCCAATTGTAGGTATATTAACCGCATCTGTTATTTGTTTAGCCAGTGCTGAGGGTATACATTCTAATACTAATAATTGCGCTCCAGCTTTTTCTAAAGCTTTAGCATCTTCAATCATTTTTTGTGCTTGTTCGAGTTCACGGCCCTGAATCTTAAAACCCCCAAATACATGCACAGATTGTGGTGTTAAACCTAAGTGACCACATACAGGTATACCTTGTTGTGTTAGAGCTGTAATAGAGTCATATAGCCATTCTCCACCTTCTAACTTAACCATATTGGCACCTGAACGCATTAATAGAGCTGCATTTTTACAGGTGTCGGCGACGTTTGAATAAGTCATAAAAGGCATATCAGCAATAACAAATGTATTAGGGGCACCAGCACGTACACATTTTGTATGGTAGGCAATATCTTGATTTGTGACTGCCAAGGTATCGGAGCCACCTTGTAACACCATCCCCATAGAATCACCAACTAATAAAACATGAACACCATTGTCTTCAAATAAGCTTGAAAAACTAGCATCGTAAGCGGTTAAAGCACCAATTTTAGTGCCTTCATTTTTCATTTTTCTTAAAGTCGATACGTTAATTTTTGACATTGTTATTCTCTATTTTTCAAAAATATTAAATTTTAGTTAGGCCATTTAATGACACTGTTTCGCTTAAAGTTTTTATTGTTGTTTGGTCCGGCAGGTAGAGTTCAGGTGCTATTTCTAATAAGGGATAGATCACAAATTCTCTGAGCTTCATACCGTAATGGGGTACTTTTAAATTTGGATAATCTATTACGAGATCGCCATACAATAAAATATCTATATCTAAAGTTCTTGGTCCCCAACGTTCATCTTTTCTGACGCGACCTAAATCTAGTTCTATTTTTTGTGTTTGTGCTAACAATACTAAGGGTTCAAGCTTGGTTTCAATGCAAGCAACTGCATTCACATAATCAGGTTGATCCTGAGGTCCCATAGGCTTACTAGTATAAAATGAAGAAACTAGGATTTCATTTTTTGTATTTGATAAGGCTTTTAGTGCTGTAACAGCCTGGTTAATTTGGTTAACCGGATCATTAAGGTTTGCACCTAAACCTAAATATACTTTGTAATAGCTCGACATTATTCTGTTGGCTTATTCTGCGCTTCAGGTTGACTGTTTACAGGTTTACGCTTACGAGGCCTGCGACGTTTTTTAGGTTTATCCGAATGATCTGTATTTCCAGAGTTTTTAGGTGAATTGAGCTCCTGAACCATTTGTTTTTGTACTTGTGGGTCATTATCTATATAGCCAGTCCACCAATCAGCAAGCTCATTTAAAGGACCTCCAGATATACTCGCTCTTAGCAACAAGAAATCATATGATGCTCTAAATCTAGGTTGTTGTGTTAACCTGAATGGACGTTGACCACTGCGTCTTGGCATCCGTTGTTGAATATGCCAAATATCACGTGCACCTAAGGTAAAGCGTTTAGGAACAGCGATATTTTTTGCGCTTTCAGATAAAATTTGATTGATAGCTAAATTAAAAATTTCGTATTCAGCTTGTTTTTCCTGTTGCATTAATTTCGCACAACGATTCTGCAGTGGATACCAGAGTAAAATAGCAAAAATATAAGCGGGTGTTACTTTTTTATTGGCATTAATACGTTTATCGGTATTAATAAACATTTGTTTTGTTAACTGAAATTCATCACCATCGGGAGATGCATCAAGTAAAATATCAAGAGCTGGGAATAACTCTTTAAATAAACCATACTTTCTTAATAATAAAAAGTTTTGTTCCGCTTTACCATTTAAGAATAATTTTAAACATTCTTCAAACAGTCGTGCAGATGGAATATTACCTAATAAAGATGACAGGTCAAAAATAGGAGCTTCAGTTTCAGGTGCTATGGTCATATCTAGCTTTGTTGCAAAACGAATAGCACGTAACATACGAACGGGATCTTCGCGGTATCTCGTTTCAGGATCGCCAATTAGCTCAATACGCCTATTTTTAATGGCTTGCATGCCACCAGCAAAATCTCTGATACTAAAATCTTTTACAGAGTAATACAGTGCATTGATAGAAAAATCACGTCGTTCAGCATCTTCCTCTATGCTGCCGTAAACGTTATCCCTTAATAATTGACCATGTTCACTTGATTGGCTAACTTGGTTTTTATCTTCTGGGGCATCATGATGACCACGCATAGTGGCAACTTCGATGATTTCTCTACCAAAAACAATATGTGCCAAACGAAAGCGTCGGCCAATTAATCGGCAATTACGAAATTGTTTTTTAATTTGTTCGGGTGTTGCATTAGTGACAATGTCAAAGTCTTTTGGTTCTATGCCTAATAAGGCATCACGGATACAGCCGCCCACTAAATAAGCATCATAACCGCCATCTTTTAAACGATATAAAACTTTAAGTGCATTAGGACTAAAGCTTTTACGTGAAACGCCATGTTCTGAACGTTCAATAACGAGAGGAGAGTCCATACTTGTTACTTCCTGAGATTGATCTTCGGTTTTTTTTTGTCCATTTTGCCCAACGACTTTACGGCAAAAATCAAATATTTTGGAAATAATAACAAGTCTCCTAAACCATGATGAAATTATATTTAAATTTAAGGCAGGTATAATATACCAGAGCAGCACAAAATTTAAGTATATATAAAATGTTTTAGTTGTTTTTAAGGGCTAAAAACTGGCAGTGTGGATTATTTTCATTTTTGATGAGTTGAATTTCAGTGACTTTAGGTATTTTATTTATATCCCAGTGAGAAATAGCCCAAGCGATGATCTCTTCTACTTTAAAATGCAATAATTCAGGAATAGGTGCTTGGCCTAAAAAACGCAATGCATCAAATAGTGCCAATTGTGGTTTTGTGATATCTATTGCTGGGGCATAATTTTGTTTTGAAAGTTTAAAACCTGGTTCTGCAACAGCTAATGGCACATGGGCAAATAAGGGGATATTTTCATTATATACATTAAATAAACTCATTTGTCGTACCGTTGGTTCTAATAAATCAGCACCGCGAACAATATGTGTAATGCCTTGATGAATATCATCTAATACAACAACCAATTGATATGCAAACAAGCCATCTCGTCTTTTTATAATATAATCTTCAGTGGCAAATGAAGTGTTAACACTCACTTTATTTTGTATTAAGTCATTGAACTTTAATACAGGAGAATTTTGCTTTATGCGAATAGCTTGGTTAATTGTTGGTAATTCAAGCTTACGGCAGGCATTATTATATATTCCGCCTAGAGCTTTAATTTGTTTTCTTGTACATTGGCAGGCGTAAAGTTGAGATTCGTCGAAAAGCTTTTCTAAATGTGTTTGATAAAAATCAAGTTGCGCACTTTGATAAGTAATGTGTTCATCCCAATGCAAACCGTAGGCATCAAGAGTTGATAATATTAAATCACTGGCACCTTTAACGGTTCTAGGTGTATCAATATCTTCAATACGAACTAACCATTGACCTAAATGTGATTTTGCATCTAAAAAACTAGCAAGAGCTGCAACAAGGGAACCAAAATGAAGTGGGCCGGAAGGCGAAGGGGCAAATCGACCTCGATATGCCCCAGATAATAAATCATTCAACTTTTTGAATACTTATTATTAATAGCCTGACTGTTTTTCTTTAATTTCTGCAAGTGTTTTACAGTCCACACATAAATCAGCTGTTGGACGTGCTTCTAATCGGCGAATACCAATTTCAATTCCACATGAATTACAGAAACCAAAGTCATCTTCTTCAATTAATTTGAGTGTTTTTTCAATTTTTTTAATTAGTTTACGTTCGCGATCTCGGGTACGTAATTCTAAAGAAAATTCTTCTTCTTGTGCAGCTCTATCTACTGGATCTGGAAAGTTTGCAGCTTCATCTTGCATATGGTTTTTTGTACGGTCAACTTCTTCTCGTAATTGAGTACGCCAAGTAGAAAGAATGTTTTTAAAGTGAGCTAGTTGATCATCGCTCATGTACTCTTCACCAGGTGCTTCTTGATACGGTGCGATATCCGCGTAAGCGTATTGACCTGGTTTTTTTTGCTCTGCCATATCTGACTCCTAATCCTTATTCTCAATCCCGATATAAATTCGGCGGCTATAAATAGCAAGAACTCAACCTATTAGCAAGAGATATTGTTATTTCAAGTGAAAATAATAAATATCTATTAAAAAATAAGTGTTTAAAGTCGATTGAATTTTAAACGGTTATTTTGTAAGTGTTTGTTTTTATTGTTACAGAAATTATATCTGTTTTTAATCTCTGCTTTATTCCTCATAAAGGTAAAAAAGGCAGAGGTTGATTTAATACAATCATATTTACATCTATATATGTGTTGTAACATAAAATTTCAACCCCTGCATCTAATGCATGTTGAATTCCATCTGCATATTTAGCATCTACGTGCCTAGCCGGAGATAACTTTTTAATACCTTGATGTTGTACCAAAAACAGTAAAACAGCTCGATGACCTTGCTGTTTCATGCTTATAAGCTCTCTTAAATGCTTTAATCCTCTAGTTGTCACAGCATCAGGAAAATACCCTTGACCATCACCTTGTTCGTTTTGTTTCAGTAAAGTGACACTTTTTATTTCGATATAACAATCTACATGATTTTCATCAGTTAATAATAGGTCTATTCTACTATTTTCATCACCATATTTAACTTCTTGTTGAATTGTTTGATAGTGTCTTAGTTCAGGTATGACTTTATCAACTATACCTTCACTCACTATTTTATTTGCTAAGGAAGTATTGACACAAATCATATCCCCCTTTTCATTTTGGCAAAGCTCCAAGCTATTTGGATACTTTCTTTTTAAATTATCACTTGTAGAGTAATGAACTTTAAAACCTGTCTCTGCACAGCCTGTCATCGCACCAGTGTTGGCACAATGTATCGTTCTTATTTCACCATTAGGTAACTCAATATCAGCTAAAAAGCGCTTATATCGTTTAATTAAAGTGGCAGATTGCAAGGTACTACTAAATTTCATTTTATTTAGTCTCAATTAGTTAGGATGCGCGTATTGCTTATAGTACACTTTTGATACTTCAAAAATGCAAGAGAAATGCACATGAGCGAAAAAATGATTGTACGATTAACAGAGCAAGCCCCCGCAGCCCACTGGGGTAAAGTAAATTTATCTTTTGATAATAGCGGTGCGTTTGTTCATTTATCTGAATCTGAAACTTTAAAGCACGTACAAAAATCAGCGCGTGCTTTAGCTGGCCAAGGTATTAGTGATGTAATACTCGAAGGTGACGCTTGGTGTACTGAAAGTCAATGGGCTTTTTATCAAGGTTTTGTTAGCCCTAAAGCACAAGATGGTGTGACATTTGTTGATAATTCACAATCAGATTTAAAAGAGCTGGCTAACTTAAAAGCATCGGCTGTATTTGCACGTAATGTGATAAATGGTTCTGCAGAGGATATTAATCCTGAAAGCCTAGCTGAAAAGGCTGCTGAATTTATTCAGTCATTAGCCCCTGAGCATGTGAGTTATCAAATAATAAAAGGCGATGCTTTATTAGAAGCTCAGTGGATAGGCATTCATAGTGTTGGTAGAGGAAGTGATCGTAAACCAGTTTTATTAGAGTTAGATTACAACCCTACAGGTGATGAGAATGCTCCTGTTTCGGCTGCTTTAGTAGGTAAAGGCATTACGTTCGATTCAGGCGGTTACTCTATAAAAGCCAGTGAAGGTATGGCTACAATGAAATGTGATATGGGTGGCGCGGCTACAGTAACGGCTGGATTAGCATTAGCAATAAACCGTGGCATAGATAAACGCATTAAACTATTTTTATGTTGTGCTGAAAACTTAATTTCAGGTAACGCATATAAATTAGGTGATATTTTAACCTATAAAAATGGTACGACAGTTGAGATACTAAATACAGATGCAGAAGGCCGTTTAGTACTGGCTGATGGCTTAATGGCAGCAAGTGAAACAGGTGCCCCTCTAATTATAGATGCTGCAACTTTAACTGGCGCTGCTTTAATGGCTGTAGGTCAAGACTATAATGCATTATTTGGTTTAGATAAATCGCTTGTCCGTGAAGTTGAAAGTTTTGCAGCAGATGAATTTGAAGCTGCTTGGCCTCTACCGCTTGAAAAATGGCATCAAGATAAATGTCCATCTCCATATGCCGACACTGCAAATAGCCGTTCACAAAAAGGTGGTGGTTTTGGTGGTGCGTCAAATGCAGCTGGTTTCTTATCTCGCTTTGTAGGCAATGAAGGCCAAGGTTGGGTTCATATTGACTTAGCAGCTTGCTTTGAAAATAGTGCTGGTAGCCAATGGTCTGCAGGTGCAACTACTTTAGGTATGCGTACAGTAGCCAGAACTTTGCTTGAAAAAGTATAAGTTAAACTATGCTCAGTTAGGTTTAACTACTTGACTGAGCTTAAACGAAAATAGGAAAGGCATGTTACATATTACTAATGGAGATAATGGCAATAGTTATTTAAAAAAAATAGGTATCGAAGGGCAATTTCAAGCCTGGCAGGATGTACTTCATCATGGTCCTATCACATCAGAAACAAACATTGAGAAAATTAGTTTATACCGCAGTGAATTTTTAGCTGAATTTTTTTGCATTGCGTTGGCTCAAGTGAAATTAAAATTTAAGCAAAGGGATGAAGCTTTATTATCATTGGAGGCCACAGATGAAGTTATCTTATGGCTCACACCTGAGTTATTTGACTGTTTGATTGGCTTACAGTTTTTAGCTTGGTTTCAAAACGCTCAATTAGAGCAAAGTAATCTAAAAATAGTCTTTTTACCGGATCATTTACCACCAAGAGAACACAATGCTGAACATATAAAACAATATTTTAAAACTCGATTCTCACCTGAAAAGTCGTTTTATAAATTAACAGATCATATTTGGCAAGCATTAACTTCAAATCGGGCAGAGCAGAGTGTTAAATTACAACAATGTTTAGAATATGATTTTAAATATTGGCCGAACTTAAAACACGCTATCATACGCTTTATTGAAGAAACGCCTCCAGCTCCTGAGCTATCTAGAACTCAATGGCAAATACTTGATGCTTTAACAGAAAAACCGCTTTCACTTGCACAGTTATTTGGTGTAAATCAACAGTTAGAAGAAGTGCCTTTTATGGGGGATTTAAGTTTTTGGTCTATTTTAGAGTTAATGAGAGACTTAGTTGAAATTGATACACAAGAGTGTATTTTGCATCAAGATTTAATGTTTTATCACTTACATCAAGCTACTTTAACAAAAAAAGGGGTGGGTTTAATAAGTGGGGGCGGGTAGTTGTGCAAATTCACTGGTATTTCTGCCGTTTGATTTTGCAAAATATAAGGCCTTATCGGCATACTCTAATAGCATATGATAGTTATTATCTGCATGTGCCTGACTTATAGCAATCCCTATACTAACGGTTAATTTTTTTGAGGCTTTACTTTTTGCATGGGGGATATTAATGGCCGATATTTTATCATGTATTCTCTGTGCAAGTGTTAATAAGCTTTGGTTTTGGGTTTGATTGACAACAACAATAAATTCTTCACCACCAATTCTCCCAACTAAATCATCAGCCCTAAATAATGAAAGCTCTAATGCGCTTGCTACTTTTATTAAAGCTTCATCACCATTAATATGACCATAATGATCGTTATAATCCTTAAAATAATCAATATCTATTATTAATACGCCTATTTCTGTTTTATAACGGCATGCATTTCGCCAGTTTCTTTCAAGAAAATCATCAATCTCTCTACGATTAAATAAACCAGTTAGTGGGTCATGAGTTGCATGGTTTGCCAATATATCAAGTCTTTTTTTGTAACGTACATGTACTTTTAATCGTTCGAAAAAACTATTTTTTTGTTGTGGGAAATGTAGATAGTCACTTGCCCCCATATATAAAGCTTGCATCTCTTGGCTTTCAAATGTGCTATTTTGAAAGTAAATGATTGGAATGGTTATATTTTGATTTTCATTAATACGACTACATAGGCTAAATTGCATATCAAGTTTACTTTCAACAAGAATTAAGCAAGGATGGTGTTTTATAGTGCTTTTAAATAACTCTGAAATCTTGTTATGGAAAACCATTTCAAAGCTTTCATTTTCACTTAATGATATTAAGGTTGCTTCGCTATCAGGTAAGCATAAAATATCAATTCTATCTTTTGCCTTAAAACCACACACATTATTATTTTCATTATTATTTTTAATGCCTAACTTTATAAAGTTATTTAAACTTTTTGCATTTTGAAGGCCTAACATGACCTCACCTCGGTTATTGGTGAGTGCAGGAATACGTAAGTCAAAATCACCATGAAACCAAAGTTGTTGCCAACTATCTAGTTTATTATCAAATTTTTGAGGTAAAGATAGCGGCTTGATATTTATTTGTTCGATTATACTTTCTAATATACTCTTTTCAGAGATATCTAAATTATTAAGCCATAGAGCTTCATAAGCTAAGCTTCTGAACATATGTGTTTTTTCAGGATATTGCTGCATGATGGTCAATAGATAATTATTCGCTAACTCGGTATTTGGTATTAAATTAGGATTTATTATTTTTATTTCAGGTGCACGTTTAAGTACTAATTGATATTCAGTTTTTAGTAAGTCGAGCTGTTTCGGATCGTTTGAAGAAGAACTGGCTCCTGGAGCATGTTGAATAACACGCCAGTTGACTTTATTAAGTAAACCTAAGTTATCTAGCCTTTGATGCAAAACATAACAAAAAGGACAATTAAAGTCAGCATAAACAATTGTTTTGTGGTCAGGCAAAATTAAACTCTTATTTTTAGTTGTAACTCTATGAGCTTAGTTTAATTTTTATAACATTGTGAATAATATAGATGAATTAAAAAGGGCCATAAGGCCCTTTTTATTTACTTACTTAGTATTATTTTGAAGCAATATATTGATCTACAAAGTTTTCAAGTACATTGAGTGGTAAAGGTCCATTCTTAAGTACAACATCATGAAATTCACGAATATCAAATTTATTACCTAGCTTCTCTTTTGCCATTTTACGAAGTTCTAAAATTTTCAGCATGCCAATTTTATAAGCAGTTGCTTGTGAAGGCATTACGATATGACGCTCAACCATTTTAATGCCGTCAGAAGTGGCATTTGGCGTATTATTTACATAATAGTCTATACCTTCTTGGCGAGTCCATTTCATAGCGTGAATACCAGTATCAACAACTAAACGACATGCACGCCATAATTCCATTGATAGACGGCCAAAATCTGAATATGGGTCTGAATATAACCCCATTTCTTTTGGTAAAAATTCAGAATATAAGCCCCAACCTTCAACATAAGCGGTATAACGACCAAATTTTCTAAACTTAGGCATATCTTCAAGCTCTTGCGCTATCGCAATTTGCATGTGATGGCCTGGGATGCCTTCATGATAAGCAAGCGCTTCCATTTGGTAAGTTGGCATTGCTTCCATATCGTATAAATTGGCGTAGTAGTAACCAGGGCGTGAACCATCAGGGGCTGGTTGCTGATAGAAGGCTTTACCGGCAGCTTTTTCACGGAATGCTTCAACGCGCTTAACAACAAGATCTGCTTTAGGTTTTACAATAAATAGCTCATCTAAGCGGGATTTCATTGTATCAATCATATTTACAGCACCATCTAAGTACTCTTGTTTTCCTGCTTCTGTATTTGGTAAATAAAACTGTTTATCTGTTTTCATAAATTGCATAAAGGCTTTTAAATCGCCTTTAAAGCCAACTTTATCTTTTATGATACGCATTTCATCATGAATGCGCGTCACTTCACTTAACCCTATATTATGAATTTTTTCAGCTGTTAAATCTGTTGTGGTTGTGCGTGCTAGAGCATTGTTGTAAAAGTCTTTACCGTTTGGAAACTTCCAAGCTCCGTCTTTATTGTCAGCACGAATTTCAAGGGTTTTGATATATGAAATTAATTTCTCGTATGCTGGTTTTATTGCTGATTCTAAGCTTTTAGTTGCTTGTGAAATAAGCATATCTTTTTCAGATTGCTTCACTTCAAGTTTATTAACTTTACGTTTAAAGTCAGCTAATAAAGTTGAATCCTCACCTGATTCAAAAGGTGCACCTTTTATGATATTTTTACTTGATTCAATAACATGAGGAAAAACAAATTTAGGAGCTATAATACCTTTTTTTGCTCTGATCTCTAAGTCTTCTTCTAATTGTGCAAATACACTTGGTACACCATTTAAACGCGATATATAAGCTTTAGCATCGGATATATTTGAAATTTGGTGTTGGTTGATTAAAAATGCCGGGATCATAGAATGTGTACCGTACATTTGATTAACCGGATAAGTATGAAAACGCCATTTAAAGTCGGCGATTGTATCTTCTAGGTTCTGCTTCATTAAGTCGTAGCTTACTTTTGTGGCAGCATCTAATTTGTCGTAATTTATTGCATTTAAAGTAGCTAGGTCTTTTTTAGTGAGAGCAAAGTCTTCTAAAGTTCTCGCTTCAGAACCATCATCCCACTTATCATAATCTTTCTTAATACCCATATATGATTGATACACAGGGCTGCGCATCACTTCACGCGTAAATGACTCTTCAAAAAAGGCATTGGCTTTTTGTGACTCAGTTTGGGTGGTTTGTACTGTGTCAGTAGCTTTATCGGTTGAATTTGTAGTTTGAGTTTGTAGACAACCCGTTAATAAAACGGTACTGATTGCTGTTGCAATAAGTGTGAACTTGAGCATGACTTAACCTTTTTATCTTTATGTGAAGAGTATTATTTGAGGATATTGTATATACCCTCATTTTAAAACCCAGCAGAATTTTGTAACGAATCTTATCGTCAGACAAATAATTCTAACAAATCGTTTAAGTAGCGGTGGCCTTTTGCGGTGACTTGCCATTGAGGTGCGTTGTTTTGAGTTAAAGAGTGTGCAATTAAGCCCTGTTTTTTTGCTTTGTCGAAAGCTTGATCGACCACTTTAAGTGACAAACCGGTTAAATCACTAAATTCACTTTGGTTAAACGCTTCAAATAAGCGCAAGCGGTTCATAAAAAACTCAAAAGGTAACTCATCTTGTGCTACAGACCACTTGTTAAATAAATAACTTTTAGTTTGTTCTGTTTCACTTGGTGCCATATAACCTTTAGGGTGTTTAATTTTAACTGTTCTTAATATTTTATTTTGCACCGGCAGCGTTATTTTACCATGAGCACCACAACCTATCCCTAAATAGTCTCCAAAACGCCAATAATTTAAATTATGCTGGCATTGATATTCTTCCAAGCTATATCCAGATATTTCATATTGCTGGTAACCGGCCTCTTGTAATAATAAATGACCTTGCTCTTGAATATCCCATAGAGCGTCATCTTCAGGCAGTTTAGGTGGGCGTGAATGAAATTGTGTATTTTCTTCTATTGTGAGTTGATACCAAGAAATATGCTTAGGTTTTAGTGCAATTATTTTTTCTAAATCCCCTAATGCATCCTCTAAGCTTTGCCCTGGTAAACCATGCATTAAATCAAGATTAAAACTATTTAAACCGGATGTTTTTGCTTGTTCAGCTGCTTTAATTGCTTCATCAGCATCATGAATGCGACCAAGGGCCTTAAGTTTGTCATTTTGCATACTTTGTATGCCAATAGATATACGGTTGACACCTGCTCTAACATAGCCTTTAAAACGGCCTGTTTCTACTGTGCCTGGATTCGCTTCTAAAGTGATCTCTATATTCTTTTCAAAAGGGATCATTTTTTTGATGCCAGACAGCAAATCAGCGATGGCTTTTTCTGTCATTAAACTTGGTGTACCACCGCCAATAAATATAGATTTTAAATATCGCCCTTGCACATAGTGTAAGTCTTGTTTTAAATCATTGAGTAAATCTTGAATGTAGTCAGATTCAGGTATTTCTCCTTTTTGGCTATGACTGTTGAAGTCACAATAAGGACATTTTTGTACACACCATGGTATATGCACATATAAACTTAATGCAGGTAATATCATATTTATGCTTGTAACTTATTTTGTAATAAAACTAATAATTGCTTAAGTGCTTTCCCTCTATGGCTTAAGGTGTTTTTTGTAGCCTTATCTAATTCGGCTGAAGTGACACCTTTCTCTGGGACATAAAAAACAGGATCATAACCAAAGCCATTGAGACCACTTGCCTCAATTGTAATTCTTCCCTCCCAAAAACCTTGACAAATTAAAGGTGTAGGATCATCTGCATGGCGCATTAAAACTAATACACACCAAAACCTTGCAGTACGTTTTTCAGCGGGAACAGCTTCTAGATCTGATAGTAATTTTATAATATTGTCTTTATCGTTGGCATCGTTTCCTGCAAAACGCGCAGAATATATACCTGGTGCTCCGTTCAAAGCATCGACTTCAAGTCCTGAGTCATCGGCAATCACAGGTAGTCCTGTAATTTTTGCTGCATGTCGTGCTTTGATTATCGCATTCTCAACAAAAGTAGTGCCAGTTTCAGCTACTTCTGGCACATTAAATTCACTTTGTGGCAGTACTTCGATATTTAAAGAGCCTAACATATCGCTTAACTCTTTAACTTTCCCTAAGTTACCAGTTGCTAATACTAATTTATTCATGAAAAACTACATCATTAATTACTCATAATGTTGATCATACTGATGACTATTTTAAAAAGCTATTTAAAATAGCTTAACTAATAATAAACCGACGGCAATATAAACGGCTAACTCTATGCTTGCAATGCCAATATTATCTTGTTGGTCAATTTCAGATTCGGTATTTATTTTTGGTAATGCTAAGCGTATGGCTAGTGCGCTTAAAAATTGCTGCAGAAAAATCAAAATACCACAGTGAAGTGCAACCATAAGTAAATTTTCGACCATTTTACCTGGAAAGTAGTTTGTGCTTGCTAAACCTGCATAAATGGCCAAACAAGTTCCTAAGGTTTGTCCGCCATAACGCAAACCCAGTGAAATGTTTTCAAACTTAAATTGATTTTGTAAAGAACTACCTTGGTTAGCTTTACTAAATAAGTACTCATGCCAACGGCTATTTAAGTACAGAAAAAATTGGAGTTGAATAAAAGTAACGGCAAGTATGAGTAAACCATCTAAACTTTGTGCATGCGACCAATTATATAAACCCAGAATAAGCACTCCATTACCTATCATGACGCCTGATTCAACTAATGCCGCACAGATATTTTTATGCTGAATTTCTTTTTCTTCGTTAAAATCTTTTAAGATAATTTTAGCGTGGATACTTTTACCTAAATGTATATAGGCAAATGCAAAAACCATAAGGAAAAAGCCATAAATAGCGTCAGCTTGAATGTCAGTAAAACTTAAATTTTTAAATAAAAAACCGGTTACAACCAGTACAGTAAATAATGTTGCAGCATAACTTATACCCATAGCAAAGTTATCTTTTTGTGCAAGTTCTCTGCGTAAGCCATGCGGAGATTTGTTTTTTATTATTGAACGAACAATTAAAATTACCAATAAGGCCAGAATAAAAGAACAGGAAAGAGCGATAAATGCTTGATTTGAAAGAGTGATATAATCCATAGTGTGGTGCTATCGTATTCGAATCATCAGATTTTATATGAATTTTTTGGAGAAATATATGTCGATTAACTTGTCTGAGTCTTTGTATCAATTAGGGTTAAAACGTTTTGTTGAAATTTATCCCAATCAAGTTAATGATAAAATTGATGATAGTGCTAAAAATTTACCTATATTACAGCTGCTTGCTTTAAGTGATTTTGCTTATAAAACCTTGGTAAAAACGCCAGAATTAAAAACCTGGTTATTAGATACACAAGAAATAAAAAAAATCGATATCTTACCTGTTTTAACTGATGATCAAATGTTAAATGAAACAGATCAAACATGTTTTAAATTATTAAGAGAATATCGTAGTCGTTATTGGCTTAAGGTGGCATTTTTAGATTTAGTTTTAAAAAAACCAATAGAAGATAGTATTCATTATATTTCAAAATTGTCAGATGCTTTAATTTATTCTGCTTACCTATGGGCATATCAACAAGTTTCAAAAATAAATGGAAAACCACTCAATGAAGCCGGTGAAGCGATGCCTATGCTCATTTTAGGTATGGGAAAACTAGGAGGGTTTGAACTTAATTATTCATCTGATATTGATTTGATTTTTAGTTACCCTGAACACTGTGAAACACAAGGTGGCAGGCGATGTATTGAAGCACAAGTTTTTTTTACTAAAGTATCACAGAAACTAATTTCAGCTTTAAATCAGGTGACTCCCGATGGTCAAGTTTTCAGAGTTGATATGCGATTACGGCCTTTTGGTGATAGTGGACCTTTGGTACTCAGCTTTAGTGCGATGGAAGATTACTATCAGGAGCAAGGCCGTGATTGGGAACGTTATGCCATGCTCAAAGGTCGATTACTCAAATGCCCTATAAAAAAAATGTTACCTGATTTTGAAACTGCATATAGGACTGAATTTTATGCTTTATTAAGACCCTTTGTTTATCGCCGATATATTGATTTTTCAGTGATTGAATCTCTTCGTAAAATGAAATCTATGATAGCACAAGAAGTGAGGCGTAAAGGCCTTAAAGGGAATATCAAATTGGGGGCTGGTGGTATTCGAGAGGTTGAATTTGTAGTGCAAGCTTTTCAGATGATAAGAGGTGGTAGGGATGTAAATCTACAAACACAATCTTTACTAAAAGCACTTGAACACTTAGTTGAATTGGGGGCCTTAGAAGATAAAAATGCACAAAATTTAAAACAAGGGTATTTATACTTAAGAAAAATTGAACAATATTTACAAATTTTCGATAACGAACAAACTCAAACATTACCAATAGATGAAATAAATCAACAACGCCTGACCTTTTTGCTGGCTAAACCTGATTACAAAGCCGTGATAGGTGAAGTTTCAAGTGTTATGAGTGATATTCATTGTGAATTTGACCTTATGGTAGGAGCTGAAAAAGAAGTTCTAGATGATGATCTAGCCTTATATGAAGATTTGTGGATAAATGCAGATTTTAGTTCATTAAATAATGATGGTTTTTCAGATGAAGAACAGGTTTTATGGCAAAGTGAGTTAACCGAATTTAAACAACAATTAATAAAAATAAAAATAGGGGGTCGTGGTAGAGATACCCTTGATAAATTAATGCCCAGAATATTGGAGCAGTTAATTTTGGCTGGTGCTAATCAACATATCGGCGTTAATATTTTTAGTTTGATAAATAAGGTCATTTTAAAAGTGGCTTCGAGAACAGCTTATCTTGAATTACTTTTTGAAAATCAAGGTACTTTAAAACAATTAGTGTCACTTTGTAGTCACAGTAAATGGATAGGTGAGCAGCTTGCACGTTATCCTATTCTCTTAGATGAGTTGATTGACCCAGCTGTTTTATATCAACCTTTAGAGCTTGATGCTTATAAAGATGAAATTCGCCAGTATTTTTTACGAATAGATAGTGATGATTTAGAACAACAAATGGAAGCACTACGACAGTTTAAGCAAGCTTATCAGTTAAGAATTGCAGCAGCGGATGCAACAGGTGTGCTTGATATTATGAATGTCAGTAACCATTTAACGGCACTCTCAGAGGCGATTGTAGAGCAAAGTGTATTGTTGGCATGGCAACAAATGATTGAACGCTTTGGTTATCCGCAAGATGCAACCGATGAAGATAAAGGTTTTGCAGTTATCGCCTATGGTAAAGCGGGGGGCATTGAGCTGGGTTATGGTTCGGATCTTGATCTTGTCTTCTTACATAATTGTCTCGGAAATTCGTCAACAAACGGAGCTAAACAAATTGATTCTCGTCAATTTTATTTAAAACTGGCACAAAGATTAATGCATTTATTTAATACGCGAACAGCTTCAGGGATTTTATATGAATTAGATACTCGTTTGCGCCCTGAGGGAACTTCAGGATTATTAGCTATTAATATTGAAACCTTTGCTGAATATCAATTAAAAGAAGCTTGGACATGGGAGCATCAAGCTTTGGTACGAGCGCGAATGATCTTTGGTCAAAGCGATTTAGAATCAAGATTTCATGATATTAGAAAACAAATTTTAAGTTTACCTAGAAATAAAAATGAACTACAAATGGAAGTTGCAAAAATGCGAGAAAAAATGCGTAAACATTTAGCTAAAGGCAATAATGAATTTTTCGACTTAAAGCAAGATAAAGGCGGTATGGCTGATATTGAATTTATTGCGCAGTTTTTAGTTTTAGCAAATAGCCACAATCAGGAAAAAATGATGTTTTATCCTGATAATATCCGTATTTTTAAAACTGCGGGAAAAATTGGTTTAATTTCGGTAGAAAAAGGCGAACAACTTATTAAAGCTTATTGTGATTATAGAGATCAATATCATTTATTAAGTTTACGACAACAAGATAAACTTGTAAGTAAGGCAAATATTGAACAGCATAAATATAATGTTTATCAGGCATGGCAAGAGATTATCGGATTTTAGATTCAAAGGCATACTTCAAGGGTTTAATCACACTAAGGTAGTCGAAATTAAAGTTGAAAACCATTTTGAGTTTTACGCAGAGTCACGAGAGTTAAAATCCGATATAGGTTTGAAATCATATTCATTCCAAACCATGATTTACAATATTACATTGTGGCCTTGATGCAGTTTTCACGAACGAACAAAGAGGGTTTTTCAGTTATAACAGCCGCACGATGTTTATAACAGAAGAAAGTTTTAACATCATACTCAAAGTCGCTATCTATCGCTTTTCCTACTTGATACAAAGTAGCTACAAAGTTATTTTCAACTCTGAAATTATGTTTTACTTTATAATCTTTATTTAAATACCAATAAAATGCAATACCTTCATCTTTTGCATATTGATTCATAATTGATTTGAGCATTTTACCAGACTCGAAGCGTCGGCTTTGCACTGTGCCTCTCCATTTTGCCGTAGAAGGTCTTACTATTTCAGCGCGTTCTTTCAATGCCGTTGTTAGTTTTGTTGTAGGCATTTTTATATCTTTAACAAAATCACTACCAGCAGATACTCGATCTAAAGAACCACGAATTGATGCATAAAAACTAGATAAACCATCTGCCGCAGCATTGGATTTTTTTTCTTTCGAGGGGGTGTAGAGAGGACCGTCGGCTAATAGAAAATAAGCCGCTGCAGCAATTAAAATAATTGCTAAAGATAAATGTTTAATCCAAAACCACATAATAAGGAAAAGCTCTCAATAAAGGGAATCGCCATATTAACATTTTTTTTATGTCGATCAATCCCCTCCAAGAATCGCTTTTTTATTTGTAAACCGAAGGTGCGTTTTTGTCTGGGCGGGTTTTAAAGCGTCTATGGAGCCACATATATTGCTCAGGTGCATTATTAATCGCATATTCAATATGTTGATTGATTTTGGTTAAATCGGTTTTACTATCGTCAGTTGGAAAGTTTTCAAATATAGGAGTTATTTCAATATCATATTTACCATCGGTTGTTCGCTTACTGCTAAAACCTATGGTTTCACAATTTTTACTTGAAGCAAATAAAGTAGTACCGGTAGTGGTTGCCGTTTCTGTCATTGCAAAAAAGGGAACGAATTCACAACGTTTTCTTCCGTAATCTTGATCGGGTAAGTAATAACATAATTTTTGTTTGCTCAGTGCTTTTAATAAACCTTTAACGTCTTTTTTGCCTATAAGGTATTCATTGGAACGTAAGCGCCCTTTAGTCATAAAGTATTCAATTAAAGGGTTATTGTGAGGACGATAAAAGCCAACACCATTTTGTGAAACGCCCATCATGCGGCCAGACATCTCCAAATGAAGCATATGGGGTACTAAAAGTAAAACTCCTTTACCAGACTCTTGTGCTTTTTTTATATGCTCAAATCCTTTAATGTCTCCATGGTGACGCTTTACGCGCCACTCGGGCCACCACCATGCCATACCAGATTCAAATACTGCTATGCCTGTATTTTCTAAACTTTGAAGAACAAGAGCTGATTGTTGTGTTTTTGGCATTTCAGGAAAACATAATTCGATGTTTCGTTGTGCTATGTGTTTACGCTTTTTAAAATACTTATGTAGTAAGCGGCCTAGCCCCTTGCCCATGGCTATTTGAAACTTGAAAGGTAGCCAAGAAATGACATATAAAATAGCAGTACCAAGCCAAGTTAGCCAAAATTTAGGATGTAAAAAGTATAATTTAAATTTAGGATCTTTAACCACAAGGCAACTCTAAGTTAGGTATTAAAAGAGGCAAGAGTATAAACGAGGAAACCAGTTTATTGAAGATAGAGATTAAAACTAAAGGGGAGGTTTATGCTCCCCTTTGAATATTTACTAGTTTAAACCGCGATTAATTGCTTCAATATCAGCTTTACTTAGTGTACCAGCTGCTTGCTTTAAACTTAAAGTTGAAACAACATATCTGTAACGTACAGATGACAAGTTACGTTTAGCGTCGTACAAGTTTCGGGTACTTAGTAAAACATCAACTATAGTTCGAGTACCAACTTCAAAACCAGCTTCAGTTGCTTGTAATGCACTTTGTGCTGATACAACTGCTTGTTCTAATGCTTTGTAAGTTGCGATGTCTGATACCACTTGATTGTAAGAGGTGCGTACATTTCTGATCACAGAACGATGTGATGCTTCTAAATCTTCACTTGTACCAACAAAATAAGCACTTGCTTGTTTTACAGCGGCTTGTGTGCCACCACCAGAATAAATTGGTACTGAAAATGTAACACCAATTGAGGTTGTATCCGAACGAGGTCTTAAATTAGATACAGATGTTCCCGATGTTGAATCCATTAAAGAATCTGTGTAAGACGCATTAAGTGTTAATTTAGGGTAATGTCCTGCTTTTGCTTTTTCTATTTGCTCTTTTGCAATATCTACTGAAACTTTTGCCACTTGGAGCTCTAAGTTTTTATTTTCTGCAGTTTTAATGAAATCATCACTTTTTAGCGCCGGATTAACCGTTGAAAATTTATCTGTATTAAGTGGGTTTAATTTAGAGTGATACTTACCTGTGATTTCACGAAGTTGCTCTCGTGTAGTCTCAACATCATTCTTTGCCACAATTTCACGGGCTACGGCATTATCAAATTGTGCTTGTGCTTCATGTACATCGGTAATGGCTGTTAAACCAACCGCAAACCTCTGCTTAGTTTGTTCTAGTTGGCGCTCAATGGCACGTTTTTCGGCCTGAACAAATTCCAAATCATCTAGGTTACCTAATACAGCAAAGTAAGCGTTTGAAACACGTACAATTAAGGTTTGCTGAGCTAAATCATAAGTTGCTTTTGATTGCATCGCTTGTTTTTCTGATATGCCTAGTGCTTTCCAAGCGCCCAAATCAAATAAAGTTTGAGATAAAGAGATTTTTCTTGAAAATGTATCAGATTCAGAACTGTTCATAATGTAAGGGCCTGGATCGATTACTTGTGTAGAAGTTGAATCAGAGTCACTTTTATCATAATCAGCTAAAAAGTTTATAGAAGGTAACAAAGAACTCAAAGCAATATCAATTCCATAAGCTTGTGCATCAGCATTAGCTTTTGCTTTTAAAACGGTTGGATCGTTTGCCGTTGCAATTTCATATACTTGCAATAAATCATCAGCAAAGCTGCTGCTTGCAGCAAAACTACAAGTTAAGCCAATAAGGGCAGAGAGAATTTTTTTATTCATTTAAATGGCGTCCGTTATCAATAATTCTTTATTTAATTGCACAGATGTTAAACTGTTTTTACGCTAACAGAAAAAATTAATACGTAAAATAAGCTGTTCAAGTGTAACAGAATATATTTTGTTTTCTGTAATAAGATGTAAGAGTACACTTATATGTATTAGTGCAATAGCTATTAGGTCTATATATGAACAATATTTCAATTTTCAAGAGTGACGACATCGAAGTTGTTGAAAAAGAAGCTGTATATAAAGGTTTTTTTAAAATAGAACGCTATGGCTTTCGGCATAAGCTATTTTCTGGTGGGTATTCAGATATTATTTATCGTGAAATTTTAGAAAGAGGTCATGCGGTAGCTGTGCTACCTTATGATGCAGCAAATGATACTGTTTTGTTAATTGAACAAGTACGCATCGGAGCTTTAGATCCCACTTTAGATAAGAGTCCCTGGTTATTAGAGTGTATAGCAGGTATGGCTGATGGCAGTGATGATTACCAGAAAGTTGCAATCAAAGAAGCGCAAGAAGAAGCGGGATTAGAGCTTGATAACCTCACTTTTATGTTGTCATATTTATCGAGCCCGGGCGGTACAACGGAACGTTTATATTTGTATTTAGCGCAAACTGACCTATCTCAATCTGGCGGACTATTTGGTTTAGATCATGAAGGAGAAGATATTAAAGTACATGTTATACCGCGCTTAGAGGCCATGACATATCTAGAACAAGGCTGTATAGATAATGCAGCAAGTGTAATTTGTTTACAATGGTTAGCATTAAATTTAGATAAGTTTAAGTTATGACACATTTAGTTAAATCGATGAAATATATTCCGGATTTGCCAGCATTCATGAAAATATGCGAACAGAACTTTTTTAGGGTCATGAAGTTAATGCCCAAAAGGGAAGAGGTTGGTGATACAAGTTTGATAGATGTTGAGCGTTTTTCTTATCAACTGGAGATAACGTCAACTTCACGTTTTACAACTGATATTATATTTAAACAAACAAGCAGTAATATTGTGGGTTTTATTAATCCTGAATTACTTGTACGTATTTATCATGATGCTCGTATGGCTGAAGTGATAAGTCCAGATTACTTAAAACGTATTAAACCTTCAAATGAATATCCAAACCCCTTAATGCATCAAAAAGATGAAAAATATCAGGTGAATGCATTTTTATTAGATTGGCTGGATCATTGCATTACGCATGGTCGTGCTAATTGTTTGTGGGATGTGAATCATGGATTGGTTTGATGGTCGTTATCAAATAAATAAGTCAAGTATCACAATTGCACATTTTACGGATTGTCATTTATTTTCTCAAGATAGCGGTGAGTACTTTGCTGTAAATACTTCACAAGCATTAAAACAAACGCTAAAAGATATCGAGACTAACAAACCCGATTTAGCGATTTTTGGTGGTGATTTAACACAAGATCATACTATTGCGTCTTATGAGAGGTTTGTTGATTTAATTCAAAGTGAACAGCTCGAATTTCCGGTATTTTGGTTGCCAGGTAATCATGATGAATTAGAGATGTTTGCAGCTGCATTTAAAGATCAAAGTAATTTACTGAACCATAAATGCATTGATACGGCTCATTTTCAAATTTTATTACTCAATAGCAAAAGTGAAACACCATCAGGGTTCATAAGTAACACTGAATTAATGGAAATCAAAAAACAGGTAAATGATAGTGATAAACCAAGTATTATCTTTGCACATCACCACCCATTAGCTGTTAATGGTTATATAGACAAACACATATTAAGCAATGGTAAGCAATTACTAACTGAGTTAAGTGAAACAAATAAAGTACCTTTGTATGTTCATGGTCATGTGCATAATGAATATGACAAAAACTATAAAGGTATTGATATTTATGCAACGCCAGCAACATCAATTCAATTTAAAAAAAATACAAGTGATTGGCAGCAAGAAAATTTAGGCCCCGGCTATAGATTGATTGATATCAATGCGAAAGGGCTAGTGAATACGCGCATTGTTTGGGTAGCCAAACAGTGAATAAAGTACGTGTTATATATGTGCATGGATTTAATAGTTCACCTGAATCATTTAAAGCAAAGCAATTTGGTCAATATCTTAAACAAACGTTTAATGATAGGGTAGAATACTTAGTGCCATGTTTAAATCATGAGCCATTAGCGGCATTAATTACATTAGAATCATTAATTAATGGTAATACGGTTTTAATTGGTAGTTCTTTAGGTGGCTTTTTTGCGACCTATTTATCGCAAAAATTTGGACTTAAAGCAGTTTTAGTTAATCCTGCTGTTATGCCTTTTAATTTAATGAAAACGTATTTAGGTGAGCAATATAATCCATACCAAGACTATCACTATCAACTTGAAATGAGACATGTTGCGCAATTAAAGAAGATACATATTGCTAAATTGCATCAGCCTCAATTAGTTTATTTATTACAGCAAACAGCCGATGAAATTTTAAATTATCAAGATGCAGTAAAATATTATGCTGATGGCAGGCAAACAGTAGAATTTGGTGGCGATCATAGCTTTGTAAAGTTTGAGCGTCACTTTGAAAGTATTGCTAATTTTTTAGAAATAGCTTAAAAATAAAACAATTAATCAAAATAATTAATCAAACATAAATAATAAGTAAGAATATAGCAATTATGAGTGAACAAGATTATAACGCAGGGTCAATTGAAGTATTAAATGGCCTAGATCCAGTAAAACACAGACCAGGTATGTATACCGATACCACACGACCTAACCATTTAGGTCAAGAGGTTATCGATAATAGTGTTGATGAAGCACTAGCAGGGCATGCTAGTAAAATTGATGTTATTTTACATACTGATAATTCTTTGGAAATTGTGGATGACGGTCGAGGCATGCCTACAGATATTCATCCTGAAGAAGGTATTCCTGCTGTAGAACTTATTTTTGTTAAATTGCATGCTGGTGGTAAGTTTTCCAATAAAAATTACCAGTTTTCAGGTGGTTTGCACGGTGTCGGTATTTCAGTTGTAAATGCCTTATCGACACGTGTTGAAGTAACTGTAAAGCGTGAAGGCAATCAATATCAAATGGCCTTTGAAAATGGTGATAAAGTTGAAGACTTATCAATCACAGGATCTGTAGGAAAAAGAAATACAGGTACTAGCGTACATTTTTGGCCTGATCCAAAATACTTCGATTCTGCTAACTTTTCTGTTTTAAAGCTTACACACTTACTAAAAGCTAAAGCTGTTTTATGCCCTGGTTTGAAAATTCGTTTTATCAATAAACAAACCAAAGAAACACTTGAATGGGAATATGCCGCTGGCTTAGAAGATTATTTAAAAGAAGCTGTTAAAGGTTTTGACTGTTTACCTGAGCAACCATTTATTGGCAATTTTAATAGTGAAACCGAAGGCGCTGAATGGGCTGTTGTTTGGTTACCTGATGGTGGCGAAGGCATTGCTGAAAGTTATGTAAACCTGATCCCAACAGCGCAAGGTGGTACTCATGTAAATGGTTTACGCCAAGGTCTTTTAGAGGCGATGCGTGAATTTTGTGAGTTTAGAAACCTATTACCTCGCGGTGTGAAGCTGACTCCTGATGATATTTGGGATAAATGTAATTATATTCTTTCGGTTAAAATGCAAGATCCGCAATTTGCCGGACAAACTAAAGAGAAACTATCATCCCGTGTATGTGCCGCATTTGTATCGGGTGTTGTAAAAGATGCATTTAGCTTATGGCTAAACGAACATACAGATAAAGCTGACTTACTTGCTGAACTATGTATTTCAAATGCGCAAAAACGTATGCGAGCAGCTAAAAAAGTTGTTCGTAAAAAAATTACATCAGGCCCTGCATTACCAGGTAAATTAACAGATTGTTCAGCCAGTGATGTTGAACGAACTGAACTATTTTTAGTGGAAGGTGACTCTGCTGGTGGTTCTGCAAAACAAGCTCGAGATCGTGATTTTCAAGCGATAATGCCGCTTCGTGGTAAAATTTTAAATACGTGGGAAGTCGATTCTGGCCAAATATTAGCATCAGAAGAAGTACATAACATCTCTGTTGCCATAGGCATGGATCCAGACTCAACCGATTTATCACAATTACGTTACGGTAAAATATGTATCTTAGCGGATGCTGATTCCGATGGTTTGCATATCGCAACTTTATTATGTGCGTTATTTATGATGCACTTTAGAGTCTTGCTTGAAAAAGGCCATATCTATGTTGCCATGCCACCACTATATCGTATTGATATTGGTAAAGAAGTTTATTATGCCCTTGATGAAGATGAAAAAGATGGCATATTAGATCGCATAGCTGCAGAGAAAAAACGCGGTAAAGTGAATGTACAGCGATTCAAAGGTCTGGGTGAAATGAACCCATTGCAGTTACGAGAAACAACCATGGATCCAAATACCCGCCGTTTAGTGCAACTTACTTTAGATGATGAAGGCAATACCATTGAATTAATGGATATGTTGTTAGCGAAAAAACGCGCCAGTGACAGAAAACAATGGCTTGAATCTAGTGGCGATCGTGCAGAAGTATAAATAAATTGGCTGCACAACTTTATTAAAGATCACAGAGCGGCGTTTTGTGTTTTAGTACTCAGAATAAAAAAGTTAAAGAGAATAAATAACAATGACTGATGCAACAGATTTAAGTTTGCAAGGCATAGAACAACAATCAATGGCGCGTTTTACAGAAGACGCTTATCTTAATTATTCCATGTACGTGATCATGGATCGTGCATTGCCACATATTGGTGATGGCCTAAAACCTGTGCAACGTCGTATTGTATATGCGATGAGCGAATTAGGTTTATCTGCAGCGGCAAAATATAAAAAATCAGCGCGTACAGTAGGTGATGTATTAGGTAAGTTTCATCCTCATGGCGACAGTGCTTGTTATGAAGCTATGGTATTAATGGCACAGCCATTTTCATATCGTTACCCATTAGTAGATGGGCAAGGTAATTGGGGTGCACCAGATGATCCTAAGTCATTTGCTGCGATGCGTTATACCGAAGCGCGTTTGTCTAAATTTTCTGAAGTTTTACTGAAAGAATTAGGCCAAGGAACTGTCGACTGGACACCTAACTTTGACGGTACCATGAAAGAGCCTGTTGTTTTACCTGCACGTTTACCACATATCTTACTCAATGGAATTACTGGTATTGCTGTTGGTATGGCAACTGATATACCGCCGCATAATGTGAGAGAAGTCGCACAAGCATGTTGTTTATTATTAGATAAACCTAAAACTGAACTTGATGATGTTTTAGAGCTAGTTCAAGCGCCTGATTATCCTACTGATGCCGAAATTATAACTCCTAAAGCAGATCTCAGAAAAATTTACCAAACAGGTAAAGGTTCTGTGAAAATGCGCGCGGTTTATGAAGAAGAAGATGGCGATATTGTCATTACAGCTTTACCACATCAATGTTCTGGCGGTAAAGTTTTAGAGCAAATAGCAGCGCAAATGCTAGCTAAAAAGCTGCCTATGGTTGCAGACTTACGTGATGAGTCAGATCATGAAAATCCAACACGCATCGTGATCATGTTACGTTCAAACCGCGTTAAAGTTGAACCTTTAATGTCGCATTTGTTTGCTTCAACTGATTTAGAAAAAAGCTATCGTGTTAATTTAAACATGTTAGGTTTAAATGGTCGCCCACAAGTTAAAGATTTAAAAACGATTTTAGCTGAGTGGCTCGTATTTAGACGTGAAACAGTGCGTAGAAAACTACAATACCGTTTAGATAAAGTATTAGCTCGCTTACATATTTTAGAAGCTTTATTAGTCGCATTTCTAAATATTGATGAAGTGATTGAAATCATTCGCACAGAAGATAAACCTAAGCCAGTATTAATGGCGCGTTTTGACCTGACGGATATTCAAGCTGAAGCGATTTTAGAGTTAAAACTTCGCCACCTTGCTAAATTAGAAGAATTCAAAATTACCGGCGAGCAAGACGAGCTTGCTAAAGAGCGTGATAAATTAGAGCTGACATTAGGCTCAGAGCGCCGCATGTCTACTTTAATCAAAAAAGAAATCATTGAAGCTGCTGAGCTTTATGGAGATGACAGACGTTCACCAGTTATTGAGCGTACTGAAGCAAAAGCGATGAGCGAAAAAGATTTAATCCCTTCAGAAGCGGTTACTGTAGTGCTGTCAGATAAAGGTTGGGCGCGTTGTGCTAAAGGTCATGATATTGATGCACAAGGATTAAATTATCGCTCAGGTGATGAATACCGTGCTTGTGCAAAAGGGCGTAGTAATCAGCCTGCTATTTTCTTAGATTCAAGTGGCCGTGCATATACTTTAGATGCCCATGGATTACCATCAGCGAGAAGTCAGGGAGAACCTTTGACTGGGCGATTTAATTTAATTGCTGGTGTGAACTTTGAACATGTTTTAATGGCAGAAAATGAAAGTTTATTTTTAATGGCTTCTGATGGCGGTTATGGTTTTGTGACTTCTTTTTCTGATTTAATCAGTAAAAATAAGAGCGGTAAAGCCTTAGTTAGCGTACCTGAAGCTGCCTTGTTAATGACACCAAGTAAAGTCAATGATATTGCAACAGATATGTGTCTGGCCATTTCTAATGAAGGGCGAATGTTATTATTCCCATTACGTGATTTACCAAAGCTAGGTAAAGGTAAAGGCAATAAAATTATTTCAATACCCACAGCAAGAGTTAAAACGCGTGAAGAGTTTGTAAAAGTACTGGCTGTCGTGCCGTTAAATAGCCATGTCACTCTATTGGCTGGTAAGCGAAAACTGACTCTTAAACCTAGTGATTTAGAACATTATTACGGGGATAGAGGTCGTAGAGGTAATAAGTTACCAAGAGGTCTGCAACGTGTTGATTCAGTTGAGGTTGAGCAGTTAAAAATACGAAGTAATGAAACGGATGCATCTGACAATATTAGTTAAACATTTATTGTGAACTTAATATTATAAAAACCCCGAAAGGGGTTTTTGTTTTTTTATTAGTACATTTTAGTATTAACATTTAAAGCGTACACTTGTAAGCTAAAACATGCATTTTTTATCAAATGAGGTATACTGCTCGCGTTTATTATATTTGCCATTTTTATGGGGACTTTCATTTGTTAGCTGTTATTCGTTTATTTCTAATTGCTTTATTCATATTAATGAGTGGTTTAGTAGGACTGTTAATGTGTATTCTTGTTCCATTTCATCCAAATCATGTACATCGTTGTGCCACCTGGTACAGTCAAGTCGCAAAATTATTAGGCATTAAATTAGAAATAAATAACGCTCCTCGTTCTGATAGTCAATCCGTTGTTTATGTGGCTAATCATCAAAATAGTTACGATATTTTTACGATTACAGGCGCCGTTCCAAAACGCACAGTAAGCATAGGTAAAAAAAGTCTGAAATGGATTCCATTTTTTGGTCAGCTCTATTGGTTATCGGGTAATATTTTAATTGACCGTAAAAATAAAACTAAAGCCGTCGGAACAATAAGTAAAGCTGCAAATAAAATTAAGCAAAAAAACTTATCGGTTTGGATGTTTGCTGAAGGTACTCGTAGTTATGGCCGAGGGTTATTACCGTTAAAAACAGGTGCATTTCATACTGCTTTACAAGCTGATGTGCCCGTTGTGCCTGTCTGTATGAGTACAACACATAAGAAGATTAATTTAAATCGTTGGGATAATGGCACTATATATATAGAATTCCTTGATCCCATTATTTTAAATAAAGACGCTAGTGTTCGTAAGCAAGCTAATGAAGTTCATGCTATTATGGACTCTAAGATCAAACAGCTAGATGCGCTGTAAGTAAATTGAAAAAATAAGAGTAAAAGAAAATGGAAAACTGGCGTGAAATAAGTGAAGACATAGTTGATTCATTATTAGAAGATGGCTCTGATCCTGAAGTACTTTATGAAGTAGAACATCATTTTGTATGTGATGACTTTAAACGTTTAGAAAGTGCTGCTCTAGAGGCTTTTAAATTTGGTTATGATGTTGAAGATCCTGCTGAACTAGAGTTAGAAGATGGTGGTAAAGTCTGGGGTTTTGATATCGTTGTTGAAGCTGAACTAAATGTCGATGTTATTATGGAAGATGTTGATAAATTGGCTGCCTTAGCCAAAGAAATGGATGTTGAATATGATGGTTGGGGCACTTACTTCCAAGAATAAACATTCTTTACAATTCATATGCTATTTAAAACTATTCTTAAATAGTATATGAATATCGTATTTTTTAATTTAATCTCTCTCTACCTTTGTCTGGCACTAAAGTATTAGCTTTGTTTTTGTAGGTGGACAAATACATTATCTAGTGTTAATTTCTGGTAAATAACAATAGTGATGCTTTCGAACAATCATATTTCATATTAATATAAATAACTAAATTTATACTTTAAGTCTTTGGTATTGCTTAGTTAAACATATAGAAGTTACTTTCATTTATGCTTAAAACCTATTCTATTTCAGATTTACGCCCAGGAATGTTTGTAAAAAACGTTAGTAAGCAAAAGAAAAAGCTTAAAATTAAAACGCATGGTTGGGTGCGTAGTCAAAATTTAATAGAGCAACTGAAAAAAGAAGGTATACTTGAAGTTGTCGTGGATTTAGCCCAAAAAGATCCGACAATTGTATCTCAAAAACAAGAAACAATTGTAGAGAAAAAATTGCAAGAATCAGCCTCGAAAAATATAGAAAGTACAGAGAAAATCAAAAAAACAAAAAAACAAATACTAGATGATATCTCACTAGAACAAGAATTTTCAAAAGCATGTATAACATACGATCAAAGCTTAAATAAAGTGAGAACAGTACATCAAGATATCGCTTCAGGTATGAAAGTTGATATTAAAATACTGCAAAAAGTTGCTACAGAAATAATAGACTCTGTTTTTCGTAATGAAGATGCAATGGCGGTATTAACACGTTTAAGAGATAAAAATGCTTATGCATGGCGTCATACTATTAATAGTGCAATTTTAATTTCTGTTTTTGCGCGTTACCTTAATTACTCTAAAAAATCGGCTCATGAACTGACATTAGGGGCATTATTACATGATTTAGGGCAGGCTAGAGTTCCTCTAGGTATTATAAATAAGTTAAGTTCCTTATCTGAGTTAGAAAACAAAGCGATGCAAAAACATGTCGCTCATGGTTTTAACTTAAGTAAAACTCAAAAGGGCGTGACACCTGTTATGCTAGACATGATTGTGAATCATCATGAAAGACTAGATGGTAGTGGCTACCCAAGGGGTATTACAGGCGAAAAGTTAAGTAAAGCGGCAAGAATGATGGCTATTGTAGATGCATATGATGCGATGACTGCAGATCGAGTTTTTAAACAAGGACTCGAGCCTATCAGCGTATTACGTCATTTATTAGGCCAAAAAGAAAAGTATGACTCAGTGCTAGTACAAAAATTCATAAAGTGCATGGGAGTGCATCCAGTCGGTTCTATTGTGAAACTGACAACGGATAGACTTGCTATTGTATTGGCTGGTAATAGACATGACCCTATTAGACCTAAAGTTAAAGTTTTTTATAATGCTAAGCATAAACATTATATTACCAGCAAAGATATTCATTTAAGTGAACAAGATAGCACTTTAAAAATTATTTCAGGTGTTAGACCACAAGATCATCAAATAAATTTGAGTCGTCTTTTAAAAGAGCAGCTGATTGCTTAACTGGTTTTTTATGGGTAGAAAATATACTAGGTAATGAAAAAATAGCTGTAAGATGAGAACCTATTAATAATAACCAGCATAAAGTGCCTAAACCGCATCCTAAACTGATTGAAAACGTTGCTAAAGATAAGCAAGCACACGCAATACCTACAAACCAATATCTGGTCATAGCATTATTACGATCTAATAATTCCCTTGTTGCAAAATACATGCTTTTTTTAAAGGTATAGACAGCAATTAAACTGCTACTTATGGCAAAAAATAAAATGACAATATTCATGATATAGATTTCCTTTATCTTTAATTTGAAATCTAGTGTACCTTAAATAAATATAATGTAAATGATAATTATTATCATTAAGTGTTTTTATTTTAACTTTTTTGTTATTTACTGATTCTAGGGGGTAATACATTTGAGTTTAAATAAGGTACATTTATATTTTATGTATTAAAAGGTTTCAAGTTTATCGCTAGAAACCTTTTGAGTTATTCTTTATTAATTGTTATGACCCTTTGTGGAAATGGAATTTCAATATTTTTATTTTTTAACGCTTCAAATATTGCTAAATTTACTTTTAATTTAGTAGAAACTAATGTTGTTGTTGGCACCCAGTAACGATAACTAATCAAAATACTGCTATCTGCAAATGCTTCAATTCCAACCTGAATTTTAGGTTCTTGTGCTATATTTTCAATTTGATTTAAAGTTGTTGAAATGGTATCAATTGCAACATCAGGTGAATTATTATAGGCAATGCCTACTTCACCTGAAATCAATGAATAAGCAAAAGAGTTATGTAGTATTTCACCGACAATATGTTTATTTGGAATCGTGATTTCTACATTATCTTCATTGCACAAAATAGTAACCCCCAGCTCTATTGATTTAACTTGGCCACATACACTATTTACTTGTATCGTATCTCCAACTTTAAATGGACGTGTTGCAATAATAGCAAGGCCAGCACCATAGTTTGATAACATGCCTTGTAATGCTAAGCCTGCTCCTAAAGAGGCTGCACCAATTGCTGCAACAAAAGGAGTGACACTGATCCCTAGCTTACCGAGCGATATCACAACGACCATAGTAATAAACAATACTTTGATTACATTGCTAATAAAGGTGCTTAAAGTGATATCTATATTTTGTTTTTGCATCAATCTAAAAATAAATTTAGATACTTTTTGAGCTAACCAAATACCTAAAAGCAAAATAAATAATGCACCAATGACTTGAAAACTATAAGTAACTAAGTATTCAATTATTAAGGCGTAGAGTTGCTCAAATTGTTTTATTTCAGATTCAATCATTTTAGCTCTCAATAAATGGGCAATATAAGTATAAATATATGCTTATATAGGTTTCGTTTTATTACTACAGAATATACACTGACAATAAATGAATACCAGATGTTTTGGTCCAAAATCATACTTTTAAATTAAGCGTCTCTCATGAAAAATAAAACAATAATTGCTCTTGCCATTTGTAGTAGTTTACTTGGCTGTGTTGAATCTAGTGTTAAAAAAATTGAACCAGAACAACACATACTGATATCTGAAAATAAAAAAGTAGAAAATATCGTTGAAGCTTATTTTGACGAAGGGTTAGCGTTTAGTCCGGTTTCAGGCACTTTTGTTGGTCAATCTCAATATAATGATCAATTTACACCTGCTATTAGTGTAGAGAATCGTGAAAAAGAATTAGCTTTTATTAAAAAATACCAAAATAAAATAGATAAAATAGATATTACTAAATTGACAGGGCAAGCTTTATTAACGTATGAGATTTTCACACGTGATTTAGCGCTTTCAATAGAGGGCGAAAAATTCTTAGATCATTTATTGCCTATAGATCAAATGAGTGGAGAACATAATACTTTTGCTGGATTAGGTTCAGGACAAAGCGCTCAACCATTTAAAACTGCTCAAGACTTTAAAGACTTTACTTTACGCGCACAAGGGTTTGTTACTTGGCTTGAAAGTGTTCAGGTAGCTATGAGGCAAGGAGTAGAACAAGATATTGTTTTACCAAATGTATTAGCTATTAAGCTATTACCACAATTTAAAGCGCATGTTGTTTCTGATCATACAAAATCCGTATTTTGGATGCCAGTTGTTGCAATGGATAAATCTTTAACGGGATCTGAACAAGCAAAAATTAAAATCGATTATAAGAATATGATTTTAAATAATCTAGTTCCGGCATATCAAAACATGGTGGATTTTTTAGAACAAGAATACATACCAAAAACACGCGCTAGCGTAGGCTATAGTGAGCTACCAAATGGGAAAGCTTGGTATGAATATCAAATTAAAACTAATACAACTTTAGATTTAAATGCTGACGAAATTCATAATATAGGTTTGAATGAGGTTTCACGTATTTTAGGTGAAATGAAAAAAGTGAAAGAACAGGTTAACTTTAAAGGCGACTTGGCTGAATTTTTTGTACATTTAAGGGAAAGTGATGAGTTTTATTATGATACCCCTGAAGCTTTGATCACAGCATATGAAGAAGTGAAACAAAAAATTGATGCAAGCTTACCTCAGTTATTTGACATTGCGCCAAAAGCCGATTATATCGTTAAAGCCGTCGAGGAATTTAGAGCTGCATCAGCTGCTGGGGCTTCTTATCAAGGGCCTGCTCCAGATGGCTCTCGTCCAGGCATTTTTTATATCAATACACATAATTTGAAAGCTCAGCCTAAATTTTTATTAGAGACGCTATCAATTCATGAAGCGGCTCCAGGGCATCACTTTCAAATTGCATTACAGCAAGAAGTAGATGCACTGCCCCGTATTCGTAAATTTGGTGGTTATACTGTTTTTGCCGAGGGTTGGGCATTATATGCAGAAAGTTTGGGTAAAGAGCTTGGTTTATTTACAGACCCATATATGTGGTATGGTCGTTTAGTTGATGAGCAACTCAGAGCTATGCGTTTAGTACTTGATACTGGGTTTCATGCGAAAGGGTGGACAAGAGAGCAAGGCATAGAATATATGAAAGCAAATTCATCTATGGCAGCCAGTGATATTGAGTCTGAGGTTGAGCGGTATATTGCATGGCCTGGTCAGGCTTTATCATACAAGCTTGGTCAATTTAAAATTCGTGAATTACGTGAGTATGGTGCAAAAGAACTTGGCGATAAATTTGATGTTAAGCAATTTCATACTCAAATACTGATAGATGGCGCATTACCTATGCCCATCCTAGAAGCAAAGATAAAGCGTTGGGTAGCAAGTCAAAAAGTATAAATAAAAAGATTCAATAAAGCCGCAATAGCGGCTTTTATTTTGATATTGAGTTTTGATTTATCCTAAAGCCAGCCAGAAACCAACTAAAACCATTAAACTACCCGCAATTCGATTCATCCACTTTACGTTATCACCACGACTTAAAAATAACTTTAAACTTTTACCTCCTGAAGCGTATATCATCATGCATGTAAATTCAGTTACCATAATAACACTGATTAAAGTCATTAACTGTGGCGCTAAATCATGTTCAACATTAATAAAAGGGGGCAATAGGGAAATCATAAAAGCCCAGCCTTTTGGGTTCGCAATTGCAGTGATTAGCCCTTGAGAGAATAATGACTGTCGGCTGACACTATATTTCTGATTGCCTTCCAAAAGTATTTTGGCTTGTGTGCGCCACATGTTTACTCCGATATACACTAAATAGCTCGCTCCTAGCCACTTTAAAACTTCAAAAACAGTAGGGTAGTTTAACATCATGTTAGCAACACCTAATACCGCTGCCATAGCAACAAGTGCGACACCTATTAATTCACCAAGCATCATCCATATAGTACGGCGTACACCTATGCTCATTCCTAAGGTCATGGCTAAAGTCATACACATACCTGGTGTGATAGAAACAAAAAAGCATGTTGGAATAAATATCGCTAAAATAGCTAAATCAAACATTGTTATTACTCTTAAAAATAAAGGTTTAAATAGATTGTTAAGTTAAATATTTAGATACTTTACGTGTCACATATAAAAAAACAACTCAGATTGGGTTTTAGCTCAACCTTCATTTCATTTTAAATCTGAAAATATGTCGTTTAAATAAATATGCATTATTTCAAAAGTGAACTTTTAATTATTTTAACTACACTTTATAAATATCAAATAGCACTGGCTAAAAATAGTGACTGATACTTTTTTATTTGTAGATGAACCGGAAGAAGTCATTCTTGATGGTGAGCCTTGGAAGATTCTTATTGTAGATGATGAGCCTGATATCCATGAGATGACTAAGCTTGCTTTAGGGGGAGTACAGTACAAAAACAGAAGCTTAACTTTCTTGCATTGTTATTCTGGTGAACAAGCGAAAAAGATGTTAGCTGAAGTTGAAAATATTGCTGTTATTTTGTTAGATGTCGTAATGGAGACAAATCATGCAGGACTTGAAGTTGCAAAGTATTTAAGAGAAGAGCTTAATTTAAATATTGTTAGAATTATCTTACGTACTGGACAACCAGGTACAGCACCTGAAGCCGATGTGATCCAAAACTACGATATTAATGATTATAAAAATAAAACAGAACTTACCTATAGTAAGCTGCAAACATCTATTATATCAGCATTGCGCTCATACAATGATTTATCCAACTCAGTTAGTATTCATCATGCGTTAGCTAAAATAAAACTGTGTATGGAAGCTTTATTATCAGTGGCTTCTAGCGAGGCTTTTTTTAATGTTTTAGCATTATCATTACCGACAACACTGCCTTTATTTTCACTTCACCCTAAAGGTTCTGTTGAGTTTGGCATTATTGTTGTTAACTCCCATGAACATCACTTTATTGAACAAAGTGATGATTTTGAAATTAACTTTAATAAACATTTCTCTAGTTTTTTTAAGCAGGTTGATGAAAAACATAAAAATATTTTTATTGAAACCCGTTCCATTCATTTTATTTATAAAAGTGATGAAGATGAAAGTATTTTATTACTGTTAAATTATAGTGATATTGCGGATATAGAAGAGCAAAACTTATTGATGAGCTTCTCTAATGATATCAGTATATTATGTAGTAATGTTTGCTTGAAAGAGTCACTGGCTGTAATAAATACAAATCTCGAATCAAAGGTTTCTGAGCGTACTTTTGAATTAATGCAGGCAACTAAAAGAGCTGAACAGGCAAGCTTAGCTAAAAGTCAGTTTTTATCAAATATGAGTCATGAAATTCGCACACCCATGAATGCTATTTTAGGTTTCACACAATTAATGAAACTTGCTAATAATATCACTTCAGATCATTCTGATACATTAGATAAAATAATGAAAGCAGGCCAGCACTTACTTGAAATTATTAATGATGTTTTGGAAATTTCAAAAATTGAAGCAGGGGCGATGACTCTTAAAAAAAGTACCTTTGAGCTAGTTTCTTTAGTGAATGATATAAACCAAATGTTTTTAATGAGATGCAAAGAGCAAGGTTTAAGTTGGCATTTTGATAATCAACTGGAACATGCTGAATATGTGATTGGCGATCAAGGAAAAGTACGACAAATTTTAATTAATCTACTGAGTAATGCGGTTAAGTTTACCGATGAAGGCGAAGTAAGCTTAATACTGAGCGAGCCTGAAAATGGTGTATTTCAATTTGAAGTACTTGATACCGGGCCTGGGATCTCTGAGTCTGAACTCAGTACTCTTTTTACGATATTTACCCAAGGTAAAGCGGGTGAAGATAAAGGTGGTTCTGGTTTAGGTCTGGTTATTGCACTTAAACAAGCAAAAATGATGGGTGGTAACCTTGAGGTTAAATCTGTCCTTGGTAAAGGGTCTCAGTTTTGTTTTTCTACACCCCTAGCGCGCTCAGACGTTAAAACAATTCCTCAAATAGAAAAAAAACTAATGAGAATAAGATGTAAACCAAAGCGTAAACTCAGAGTGCTATCGGTTGATGATAATCCTAATAATAGGGAAGTTTTAGCTAAGCTATTGCATTCTTGTAATATTGAAGTGGTAGAAGCTTGTAATGGCAAAGAAGCTATCGAAAGGTTAGAAAGCCAAGTATTTGATATTGCTTTTATTGATTTATTAATGCCAGTCATGAGAGGAGATGAAGCAATTGAAGTGATCCGTAAAGAATTAAAGTTAGATAAATTAATTTGCATTGCTATATCAGCTTTTAGTTTAAGCCATGAAGTTAAACACTTTTATCAAATTGGCTTTAATCAATTCATCGCAAAGCCTTATCATTTCTCTGAAATTTTCAAATGCATATTACAATATTTCCCCGATGATTTTGATTCAACTTATGAGTCAAATGATGATTTATTATCAACTGAAACTACTAAAGAGTTTGTATTAACGGACTTTAACATTTCTGAATCTGTGATAAATCAATTAAGAACCTCAGCAGAAATAAATAGGTTATCTCATGTTAAAAGCATATTAGCAGATCTTGAATTACAGGAACCGGAAAATAAACCTTTAGCTGAACATTTACTAAGATTTATAGATAATTATGATATGGATGGACTTATTTTAGCTATAAAGGAGATAAGTTATGACTGAAACAGATATTGATGTTAGTGGTTCAAAAATTTTAATTGTTGATGATAAAAAAGAAAATTTAGAATTATTAACCGAAATATTAGAAGTGCAAGGTTATGATATTGCGTTTGCCCAAGATGGTTTAAAAGCCCTTGAAGTTGCTTCATTATTTTTACCCGATTTAATTTTACTTGATGTAATGATGCCGGGCATAGATGGTTTTGAAACGTGCAAACGTATGAAGTTAATTACTTCAATAAGAGATATTCCTATTATCTTTGTGACAGCAAGAACTGATATTAGTGATGTTGTGGCGGGTTTTAAAATAGGGGCTATTGATTATGTTACAAAGCCAATAAGACATGAGGAAATCATTGCGCGTGTAGCAACGCATATTAAGTTACGCAGGCTATTTACCATTAGAGATGAGCTTATAAACCAGTTGCGAGAGAAGAATATAGAATTAGAAAACTTAGCAAAAGCAAAAGATAAAAAATTAGAAGAGTCTGAAAAGCTAAGCCATATAGGTGAATTAGTGGGAGAGTTAACCCATGAATTGTGTACACCTTTAGGTATCATCAATACCGCAGTAAGTACTGTGATAGAAAAAAATAAAGAATTAGAAAGTGATGTTGTAGCGCAAAAACTATCAAAATCAGCATTAGAAAATTATTTATATGTATCACGGGAAAGCTTTGATATATCCCTGTCTAATGTACGTTATGCTAACCAACTTGTTTCGAGTTTTAAAGAAATCGTTGTAGGTGAATTCAGTGAAATAAAAACTAAATTTGAGTTAAAGCATTTTTTAGAAGATATTTTCTTTTTAATGATGCCAAAAATAAAGCGCAGCCCACACAGCATTGAAATAAATTGCCCTCGTAATATTATTCTAAATGCTCAAGGAGGAGCGCTTTCTCAAGTCATAATTAATTTAATAAATAATTCGCTTAATCATGCGTTTAACGATGAGGTTAAGGGGGCTATTACAATTAATGTATCAATTAAACTTGAAAATGTGATCATAAAAGTGAGTGATAATGGCAAGGGCATTAATACTGAAGATGAAGGTAAAATATTTGATAAATACTTTTCAACGCGAATGGGTGAAGGTGGCAGTGGTTTAGGCTTATTTATCACACAAAAACTCATTGAGCAAAAACTGAATGGTGAAATTAGATATGAAACAAATAAACCTCAAGGCGCTTGTTTTTATATTTATTTACCTTATGAAAAATTATGATTAAATTCATCTTTATATTTATTATTTGCATTTTTTGAGGTAACGAACAGGAAAAATAAGTAATAAAATATGGATAAATAAAACAATGAAAGAGATTACTCCTCCTTGATATTGTGTAATGTGTTCAGGCAATAAGTGAATACCATCCAGCAATAAAAATTTATAAAGTAAAAGCCAAAGAAAGATTATAAATATTAACTTTCCCAATAATCTAGACTTTTTGTAACAGTATTTTTTACAATATTGTATATAAGTTTTATCTTTGTCTTTTAATTCAGAATAATGGTTATTAAAAAGCACTGTATTTTCCTTAATATAATGTTTGAAAAAACGAAAATTTATCAAGTGAAATTATAATTTGCGCTATATCAATACTTCCTCATACTTTGAAAAGTAACTTTTTATTGGAGGAAGGCCATGTCCATATTAAAAAGCTTTAATTTTAAAGTGTTACTTTTACTTTGTATTTTAAATAGTAGTACTTCTTTTGGTGCTGAAGATGATTTAAAAACTGTTAATATTCCTATTACCTCAGATTTAGATATTTTATCTATTTATAAAGCCATAATTTTGGAGGCTTATAATAGATTGGACTATAGGGTGATTTTTCATCAAATGGCACCTGGGCGCGCCCTTTTAGAGATAGAAGCTGGTCATGTAGATGCGTTATTAGTGAAAGTTGCCAATAAAAAAGATGAAAAAAATAAAAGCATTATTAAAGTGCCTATTCTTTTAGCACAAGGTTATCTTATGCTTTACTGTCAAAAGGAGCTGTTATGTAATCAGTCTGTTTTTGATAATAAAAAAAATGTGATCGGTACGGTATCAGGAGTTACTTTTTCTTCTCATTTACTTAAAAATAAAAGAGCCAGTCGTTATCAGGTCAAAAATGGCTTTAAATTAGCCAAAATGTTTGAAAAGGGTCGCTTAAATTACATTATTAGTTTAGATGAGGCTGAGTTCGGTAATTATGTTTTTATAGATAAGTCAAAATATTTAAGTGTGCAGCTCAATGAAATTAAAGTTTATCATTATGTTCATGAAAAGTTAGCGTTTTTAGTTCCTAAGTTAACTGTAGAGCTGAGAAGAATAATGTTAAAAAGAAAAGCATCAAAATAACATTTAGATGCTTTATAGTGTTTTCGTTTTGTTATTTAGTTTTAGCGACCCATCGTTTTACGTCGGCTTCTAAAATAGTGAGTGGTCGAGCGCCAGGTAACAATACTAAGTCATGGAAAACTTTAATATCGAATTTTTTACCTAGTTGTTTTTTTGACCATTCTCTGAGTTCTAAAATTTTAAGCATGCCAAGTTTATAACCCAAAGCCTGACCTGGCCACGCCATATATCGATCTATAGCGCCTTCTACATCACTCATTGCTGTGCCCGTTGCATTATGGAAATATTCAATTGCTTGCTTGCGAGTCCAACGTTTGTGGTGTAAGCCCGTATCTACGACTAAACGAGCAGCACGATAAACCTCTGCTTGTAAACGTCCTAAATTGCCCCAAGGATCATCTTTGTACATACCCATTTCAGAGGCTACCTGCTCTGAATAAAGTGCCCAACCTTCAACATAAGCATTAAATTGGCCATTTTGACGCATAATGCCAATATCTGTTTGTTCCATGTTTAAAGATATTTGAAAGTGATGTCCTGGTACAGCTTCATGATAAGTTAAAGTTTTTAAACTAAAACGAGGTTGGGCTTTCATATCTTTTAAGTTAATTGCAAATTCACCTGGACGAGAACCATCTAGTGCCGGTGGCATATAAAAACCTCCCGCAGCACCATCTTGTGATACAACAGGAATACGCTTAACTAATACTTCATATTTAGGAATTGTATTAAATAAACTAGGTGCCTCGAGCATTATTTTGTCAATTTCAGTATTTAAATCAGCAAGTAATTTTGTGCGACCCTCGTCTGAATCCTCATATATAAATTCAGGCATTTCACCTAATTTAACCATACGCTCGCCAATTGTGCCTGCATTCATGCCTTGGGATTTTAATATCTGATCCATTTCTTTTGAAATGCGATTAACTTCGGCTAAACCTATTTCATGTATTTTATCTGGGCTAAGATTTGAATCGGCTAAATATAAAATTTCGTGTTTATAAAATTCACTTCCGTTAGGTTGTGCCCAAATGCCATCTTCTGGTGGTGCTTTAGCTTCAAGTGAGATCATAGTCTCTTTTATATCTGAAAATGCAGGGTATAACTTTTCAGTTACTAGATTAATTGCAGTATTGGCATAAGTTTGCTTTTGTTCATCACTGAGGCTTTTAAGGGGGCGCATTTTATTGATTAAGCTTGTTACTAGACTGTGCTCGGTTGATGGCATTGCAACATAATTGTTTAAATAACCTAAAGTATTAGGAAATAAAGCTTTTGGTAAGATGATACCATTTGAAGCGTCAGTTAAAACTTTACTTTTAACAGCGGCAATTAAATCTACAAGCCCATTTAAACGTGTTAAATAATCTTCAACATCTTGTTTGTTTTCTATGTTGTGCTGATCTTGTAATAATTTTGGTATATCAATTAATGGGCCTGCAATTTGATTAACAATATAAGGTAAATGTCCACCCCAAGTATCGATATAACCAGCTTTAAACTTTTGATCTCCTAAATAGTATTTAGCGATGACTTGATTAACTTTAAGGTGTAGTTGGTCTGCATCATTCAAAGTTTTTAAATCATAGGCTGTGAGTGCATTTAATGAGTTTTGCATTGAATTTTGCAGTGCTAACATGCCTTTAGGTGAATAATCTGGCCATTTATTTTTATAAGATCCAGCAATACTGGTAGATAGCTTTAATGATGTCGCTAAAGCGGGCTGAAGAGTCATAAAGTTTTGGGTATAAGTATTTATGGTTTTATCAAGCTCAGCGCGGGTAACGTGTTTATGAGACTCAGTGGTGCTTTGAGTTTTAGCAGGTTCATTTTCACCAAAAGGTTTATTATCACAAGCAACTAAAGTTGTGGCTATTGCTAAGGTTATTAAACTTTTTTTTAGACTTATTTTTGGCATTTGAATTCCAAAGCTGTGGGAGTAGGTGACGATTGTATACAAAATTGAAGAGAAATAAAAATCCCAGCATAAGCTGGGATTTTGTCAGTCATCAATTGAATTCCATATCTTACACATTTACTTCACTACAAAGTTATGCGGCTTTCCCTAAAGATAGCTCATCAGGTTTGCGGTCCTGATCAGTTATCATAAAGCTTAATATGATTGGTACTAAAATCAAAGTAAATACGGTAGATACCACTAAACCTCCGACGACTACCGCGCCTAGACCTCTATATAGCTCACTACCCGCACCTGGCATTAGAACTAGCGGTAACATACCGCCAACAGAGGTTAAAGTTGACATCATAATAGGACGAACACGGCTTTCAACCGACTCTTTAATCGCTTGTCGTGGACTAATATTTTTTTGTTTCAAAATATTTAATGTCTGATGCACAATCAATATTGCATTATTTACTACAACACCAGCTAAAATCACAAAACCTAAAAGTGTTAATACATCTAAGTTTTGAATGGGTGTATATCTGTCCATTACGCTAACCCAATGTACGGCCGCTAACCCCATAAATCCACCGAGAGTTGCAAGCGGTACTGTTACCATAATAACGAGTGGATACTTCCAGTTTTGGAATAATACCACCATGACTAAATAAACCACTAGCATGGCCAAAAAGAAGCTAGAACCTAAGGTACTAGCAAGTGAGCCATCACCTAATAATGCAGTCTTAATATCATTTAGTTTACCCGCACTACCAGCTAAGTTGACCTCAACGATAGGTGAAATAGCACCAGCAGATCTAAGTTCGGCTACCATGCTATTAATAGAAGCTATAGCTTGCTCTAACGGCATGCCTGCTGGTGGTGTGAACTGTAAAGTAATAGCACGTTGACGTGCTACATGTTTAATTTGATCTACACTTTGACTACGCTCTAATAATGCTAAAGATTGTAAATCAACGACTTGACCCTCAGGCGTTGCTAATGGTGTTTGTAATAACTCATCTATTGGAAAGTTACCTTGCTGTGCATTACTTACAATTTTGATATCTTTCAGCTCACCACCAATTTCAAAACCATTCATTAAAATGATGCCATCACCATTTGCTTGAACAGCTAAACCTAAATCGCGACGTGTCATGTCTAGCTCAGCTAAGCGTTCATCTAATGGTTTGATAGCCAGTTCTGGTGTTGGTAGTAAAAAGTTAGCCGGTTCAGGCATCGTTGCATAAGGGCCGTAACTTCCTATTAGCTTAAATAATAAAGCTGTTGCACTTTGTGTGATTTGTGATAAATCATCACCAACTAAATCAATTTGAATGGCAGATCCAGTTGTTCCTCCAGTTGAAAATAAAGGGAATTGAAATGCAAAACCAATCACATCAGGTGCATTGACCCCCACAAGAGTTTGATTCAGAAAGTCAACAGCATCGACTGTTTTTCCTGGTTCCATAGGAGACATACCATGAATTACATTGCCACCAACAGCCGCTAAGAAATAGTTGTCTAACTTAGGTGCTTTTATTGTTGACCCATCCATTAGATGAACATCAGGTCTATTATCTTCAGTTGAAGGAGGACCTCCGCGTTGGTTGGTTTCAGCAGCAAAGCGATCACCACTAATTTCCCATGATGAACGTATTTGAGATTCCATACGCTCACCAATCTCTGAAACTTGCTGTAGGTTATAGCCAGGCGGCGGCACCATAAAGCCAAATGCCAGATCTCTATTACCTTTTGGTAAGTAATCCATTGGTGGAATTAAAATGGCGATGCCAATTAAAGTCACAGTAGCAAAGCTGGCTATTATAGTAAGACGTTTTTTGGTACTTCCTGATATGTTATAAACAAAGTTACTTATTTGTTTTGGAACGGCACTGGCTTTATCTGATAGTTTATTGAGTAGAGGGTGATTAATATTTACCTGTTTACTCTCATTTCTTGCTCTTAATAGGTGAGCTCCGGCAACAGGAATAACTAACACAGATACAATGAAACTAATCATTACAGCTGCCATTATCGCTAAAGAAATATCTCTAAAAAGCTGACCTGCGCTGTCTTGAATTGTTAATATTGGAATAAATACGACTAGGGTTGTAAGTGTTGATGCAAATACAGCACCTGCAACTTCTTGTGTGCCTTCAACACTTGCTTTTAATGGTTTTTTCCCCATTTCTAGATGGCGGAAAATATTTTCAATGACGACAATAGCATTATCAACCACCATACCTACGGCAAACGCCATCCCAGCTAATGAAACAATATTTATTGAACGACCTAAGGCAACTAACACTACAATTGAACCGACCATAGAAATCGGGATCGCAATGGCTATAACACCTATGGTACGAATTGAACGTAAAAATAATAAAAGCGTTATAACGGCTAATAGCCCGCCAACAAAAATATTACTTTGTACTAAGGAAATTGAGTTTTTAACATAGCTAGACGAATCAACGACCATAACCATTTCAAAAGTGCCCTCTAAACCTAATTTTTTGGCGTGTTGTTCTAATAGGCCACCTGGAGCACTCAGGGTTTTAATTTCAGCTTTAAGCTGAGTCATAGCTTGTATTAAATTGGCTCCATTGGCTAGTTGGAAGTTGAAAAATGGCATTTTCACACCACGAGCACGGACCCAATCAGTCATTTCTTTATAAGTTTCGATTACTTCGGCTACGTCTCTTAAATATACTGGGCCATTGGAATCTCGGCGAATAACGGTATTTTCAACCGTTTCTACGTCACTAAATCGACCCATAGCACGCACACGAATATCATTTTTACCGTCAGGTAATTTACCACCTGAATAGTTACTATTAGTAAGTTGAATGGCGCTCACAAGTTGACTGTAGCTAATGCCATAATTAGCAAGGCGAGTTGGATCAAAACGAATTTGCAGCTCTCGCTCTCTGGCACCTAAAATGCCGACTTTTGAAATACCGTCAATGTTTTCCAAACGAGGACGTAAACGTCGCTCCATGAAATCATATAAGGTTGTATTATCAAAGTTTGGATCAGTAGCAGCAAAACCCACCCAAGAAATATAATCTACAGAATTAGGATCAACGCCTTCAACTGTAGGTTCAGATACACCTGAAGGGTATGCAGGGACTTCATTGAGTTTTTGTACAACTTCAGCTTGAGCTTTGGAAATATCAGTGCCTGTTTTAAATTCTAAGCGAATTTGGGCCGCAGATGTTTGACTAATACTGGTTATTGAAATTAACCCAGTAACATCGCTGAGTACTTTTTCTTGTTCGGCAACAATATCCGATTCAATTTCTTCGGGTGAAGCATTCTCCCAAAAAGTACGTACACTCACAACAACAGAGTCTACGGTAGGAGTCATTTGAACAGGTACTTGGCTAAATGCCAATATACCCGCAAGAATAGATAATATGACGCCAACTATGACGCTGATCGGCTGCTTTACAGCCGTTTCTACAATTTTCATTACAGCGCCTTAATTTTATTATCGTCTGCAACAGCAAATACCGGGCCTGGCATTAATCTTTCGTTGCCTTCGGTGATCACTTTATCTTCAGGCTTTAACATATGGCTTGATATTGCAGCTATGTTACCTTGGTGAAATATAACTGAAACAGGGATCGCTTCTGCCATTTGTTTATCACCATTTGTATTGACTTTATAAACTAAGGTATTAGAGCCTCGTTGCACAATGGCATCTTTTGGCACTGTTAAATATTTTGATTTAGCACCTTCAGGTAACCAAGCTGTCACTGACATACCTGGCATTAAGCCTGAATTTTGAACTTGGCTAATGACTTTAAATGTACGAGCGCGTGCATCAACATTACGTAATACTTTTATGTTTACGCTATTAAGCATTTCATCACCGACATTTAAACCAATTTGTGTTGGAATAATATCTAAACTATGAGTAAGACGTTCAGGTACATCTAACCAAGCTTCAAGCTTGCCTAAAGACGTTAAAGTAAATGATGTATCGCCCGCACCTAACCATTGGCCAGGTTCCGCTACTCTTTGAGTAATTTGACCATCAAAAGGTGCTTTAATTGACATATCGCCTAGGCGAACATCTATGATGCTTATTTGGGCTTGCAGGGCTTTAATTGCTTCATGAGCAGCAATTACATTTGCTTGACCGGATAAGGCTGCAGCTTTACTTTGACGTAATCTTTGCTCTGAAATCGCATTTTTATTAGCTGAATGCTTATAAGCGATATAATCATCTTCGGCTAAATTAAATTCAGCTTGAGCCAATGCATGTTTTGCTTTTGATAAAGCAAGTTCAGCTTCCAAGCGTGTCTTTTCTGCTGAGATCTTACGAGTATCAATTTCTAGCAAGATCTGACCAGCTTTCACTGAGTCGCCTTCATTTACAAAAACTGTGGTAATAACACCTGATTCAGCAGAAGCAATATGTGTTTGAGAGAGTGCTTTTAAGGTACCTGTTACACGCTTATGTGCCTGTAACTCTTGCTGTGCTACCGTAGAGAACCGTACAACTTGGTTTGCCGAAGCTGTGTTTGAGAAAGTGAGTGTAATCACACTCGATATGAAAAGAATGCCCAGTATAGATTCTTTTATTAAGCTTAAAAATGCATTTTGACGCATATCATCCCCCGATAATATTGATGTTACAAATCTTACGATGTTATTAGACCAGTCGTCTAGAGGTGTATTTTTGATTATTTTGCGATCAGATGCAAGTTGAAATTTATTTTTTTTGATCTATTTAATATTAAAATGTATATAAGAATTTAGGGACTAAGAAGGCTTTTGAATGTTGAAATAACGTACTGCTTGTCATCTGGATATAAATTTTCAGCGTTATTTCTCAGATGACAATGTAACTAAGATATTATTAATTATATGATTTTTAGTTATTGGTTAATATATGTTTAAAAATGATATCAACAAAGTCGTTATAAGGTTGCGCGCTCTTTTCTACTTGCATTTGAATGGATGCACCATGACTGGCGCTAAATAAAAAGCCTGACATTTTTTGAGGGTTTATATTACTTTGAAGTTCATTTTCAGCTTGCGCTTCATTAATCACTTGCGCAAGTTGTGCATTCATGGAGTCTTGAGAGCATTTTAAAGCGCCACGCATTGATTCACTTAATTTCGATTGCTCTAAAGCAAGTTTAGGGATCAAGCATTGGCAGTCTATACCCTCTTCGTCATGAAATTGCTGAATGCGAGCAAAGAAATTTTTAATTCTAGCTAGAGGTGTAAATTTTCTATCGCGAAATATATCGCGCATAAATTCACTGTTTTCGTCTGAAGCACGCTCAATAAGCGCCATACCAAAATCTTCTTTAGATTTAAAGTAGTGATAAAAAGAGCCTTTGGGTACGCCAGCAGCATCTAGTATTTCTTTAAGGCCACATCCGTTATAGCTCTTTTCAATTATAAGAGAGTGACCAGCAGTTAATATCATCTCTCGGGTATCTTGTTTTACCATTTTGCTATCTCGGATAAATGTTAAAAAATAGTTGCTTTAATCCGAATATTATTGGACCAGTCGTCTCTAATGTCAATTGCTAATATAAAACCATTAAATATTAGATATATTTAATGCTTTAAACCCTGATTGTATTATGGCTTCAGATATTTGTTTATAAACACCTTTTACTAAAACCCAGCGATGCCAATATAGATTTTGCGTTAATTTTACATTAGGCAGTATATTTATGATTTCACCTGAAGTCAGTTCTTTTGCTATTTGTAGTTCTGGGATCAATGAGTATGCAGCACCTTTTTTTGCTAATTCTACAAATGCTTCCGATGAACGTACGGTATGACATGGGTAGCTGCCACCTTTTAAGCCAAAATGCTGTTCAATAAATTTAATATGCATGTCGTCTTTTTGATCAAATGCTGCGCCGGGAGCATGCTTTAAAGTGTCACTATTAATACCATTAGCAAAATACTTTTGTTTGAATTCTGGTGATGCCACTAATATATAATTCATCGTCCCAAGTTTTGTTACTTCACAACCAGATAATGGCGTATCTTGAATACTAATCGCACCAAAAACTTCACCATTTTTGAGTTTAGATAATGTACGAGACTCATCTGCCACAATTAAATTAAGTTCAATAAGATGTTTATTGATTAAAGGCGTTAATGCCCCTATTAGCCAGGTTGCTAAGCTATCGGCATTTGTTGCTAAGTTTATAGTCAAAGTAGACTGAGGTTGATCAGGCAAAATTTGAGGTAACAGTTCGGCTTCTAATTGTTGCACTTGTTGATAGTGGCTTAATAGCTTTTTGCCAAGTTCAGTCGCAACAATAGGGTGTGAACGAATAAGTACAGGTTGTGCAACCAGCTGTTCTAATTGTTTTATTCTTTGAGATACTGCGGGCTGAGTTATGCATAATTCATCGGCTGCTTTTTCAAAACTTTGCTGCTTTATTATTACGCTTAAAGCATGTAGTAATTTGTAATCTAATTGATTCATTTAGCCACTTTATAAGTAAAATTTATTAAGTATAAAAAACATTAATTTTATTTATTTTAGTTTAAGCATTAAATTTACACCATCAATTTTAAGTGAGATTCTGTTAATGGTTATTTCAGCAATGCTTCAAGGTTTGGTTTTAGGTGGGAGTATGATCATTCCTATAGGTGCACAAAACTCTTATATTTTAGGGCAGGGAATAAAGCGAAACCATCATATTTTGGCTGCCACAATTTGTATGCTATGTGATGTGATTTTAATTGGCTTAGGCGTATTTGGCGGTAGCCAACTTATAGCCAGTAGTGATTGGATTTTACTCTTGGTTACTTGGGGAGGAATTTCCTTTTTACTTGTTTATGGTTTGATATCATTTAAAGCTGCATGGCAAAATAAGTATCAGGACTTTACGAGTGAAAAAGGGCTTAAAAGTAAGTCTGCTGTAGTTGCAACAACTTTTGCTGTGACCTTATTAAATCCGCATGTATATCTTGATACTGTGATGATTCTAGGGAGTGTAGGCGGGCAGTTTGTGGGTAATGAAAAACTCGCATTTGCGATTGGTACTATGCTAGCTGGATTAATATGGTTTTATAGCTTAGCTATGGGAGCTGCAAAAATGGCACCTTGGTTAGCGCAACCTAAAGTGCAAAGAGTTATAGATATACTGGTTGGGCTTATTATGTGGTTAGTCGCTTATTCACTATTTTCACATCAATTTTAGAAATAACTTAAACACATATAACTCAATGTGTTTAAGTCATTTTTCAAATGGACTGATACTTTAAACTAAAGCATATCTTTTAGTTTATAAAGAGCCTGAAGCGCTTCCCTAGGTGTTAAATTATCAGGGTCTAACCTTGTTAATGTGTCCATAGCAGGGTGTGGTGTTTCATTAAATGATAATTCAGTTTGTTGTGAATTTGTCACTGGAGATATTTCACTTACACTTTGATGATTTTCTAGCATATGTAACTTTTGTTTTGCTTGTTTTATGACTGGTTTTGGAACACCAGCCAGTGAGGCAACTTGCAAACCAAAACTTTTACTTGCAGCACCATCTAAGACCTTATGCATAAATGCGATAGTATCGTTATGTTCTACGGCATCTAAATGTACATTTGCTAATTGCGGTAATTGATCGGGAAGTTCTGTTAGTTCAAAATAATGAGTTGCAAATAAGGTTTTTGCGGAAATTTGATTGGCTAAATACTCAGCTGTTGCCCAAGCCAAAGATAAACCATCATAAGTACTGGTTCCCCTGCCTATTTCGTCCATTAATACAAGGGAGTGTTGCGTTGCATTATTTAAAATATTTGCAGTTTCAGTCATTTCAACCATAAAAGTTGAACGTCCGGATGCTAAATCGTCACTGGCTCCAATGCGGGTGAATATGCGATCAATGAGACCTATTTTTGCCGATGAAGCTGGCACAAAACTACCTATATGTGCCATAAGTACAATTAATGCTGTTTGACGCATATAGGTTGATTTACCGCCCATATTGGGACCCGTTATAATCAACATTTTTCGTTCTTGCGATAGTTTAATCGGGTTTGAAATAAATGGGTCTTTCATTACCTGTTCTACAACAGGATGACGACCTTGCTCTATATCAATTATTTGCCCATCAACCAACATAGGCCTTTGATAATTTAGTGCCTCAGCGCGTTCAGCAAAATTATTTAATACATCAAGTTCACTTAATGCTGCCGACATAATTTGCAATTGCTCTAAATTAGATTCAATTAAATCAAATAATTCTTCATAAAGTTTTTTCTCCAGTGCTAAGGCTTTACTTTGGCTGCCTAGCACTTTATCTTCATGCTCTTTTAGCTCTGGGATTATGTACCTTTCATTGTTTTTAAGGGTTTGCCTTCTTACATATTCCACCGGTACTTGATCTGAATAGGCACGACTGACTTCAATATAAAAACCATGTACTCGGTTATAACCAATTTTAAGGGTAGCTATTCCTGTACGTTCACGTTCTCTTTGTTCAAGTTTTTCAAGGGTATCAGTTGCACCTTGGCTGAGTGCGCGCCATTCATCTAATTCAGCATGGTAGCCTGGTGCTATTACGCCGCCATCACGAATAAGCACGGGTGGGTTATCAATAATGGCATTTTCAAGCAAACTTTGAAGTTGCGGTAAAATAGGTGAACTGCGTTTAATTTTATCTAGGCGTTTAGTGCTTGTATGGGTTAATAAGTCTTGTAATGGATGCAATTCTTGCAGCGCATTTCTGAGGCGAGATAAATCTCTGGGTCTGGCTGAGCGTAAAGCGAGCCTAGCAACGATACGTTCAACATCACTTATATTACGCAGAGATTGATAAATATCAGGAATGAGCCCCGTATCTATCAACTCTGATAAAGCATCAAGACGACCATTGAGTGTTTTATGACAACGAGTAGGTGTATGGATCCAACGTTTTAAAAGTCGAGATCCCATTGCTGTTGCAGTTTTATCAAGGACTTGTGCTAAAGTATTTTCAAAACCACCAGATAAATTTAAGGTAAGCTCTAAATTTTTTCGCGTTGCAGCATCTAATATAACATTGAGATCATTTTGCTCTAACGTGATTGCACGAATATGCGGTAGTGAAATTCTTTGTGTATCTTTTACATATTGCATCAAACAACCTGCGGCGATTAACCCCGCTTTAGCTTGCGCGACTCCAAATCCAATTAAATCTTTAGTTTCAAATTGCTGGCATAATAATTTGGTTGCGGTATCTAAATCAAATTCCCAAAGAGGGCGCCTACGACACCCTTTAAAACCTTCAATTAAATGAAATGGCTTAAAATTTTCAGGATATAACAGTTCTGCGGGTTGAATACGCTGTAAACAAGAATTAAGGGCTTCTTCATCGGCTGCTTCAACGATATTAAACCGGCCTGAGTTGATATCTAAATATGCCAGGCCAAAATCGCCTTTATCTTGTTGCCATACTGCGCTAAGTAAATTATCTTGTCTTTCCTGTAATAATGCTTCATCAGAAATAGTACCAGGGGTAACAATACGAACAACTTTTCTATCGACTGGTCCCTTACTGGTGGCAGGATCGCCAACTTGTTCACATATAGCAACAGACTCTCCCATTTGCACTAAACGCGCTAAGTAATTTTCAACAGCGTGGTAAGGTACACCAGCCATAGGGATAGGATCTCCACCCGCCTTACCTCTATGGGTTTGTGATATATCTAGTAATTGAGCCGCTCTTTTTGCATCATCAAAAAATAACTCATAAAAATCACCCATGCGATAGAATAATAAGATCTCACGATGATCTTTTTTTATTCGCAAATATTGCTGCATCATAGGGGTTTGTTGGCTTATAGTATGTTCAGAAAAAAGATCAATTGACATAAAAATTATCTATTTAGGCTTAAATATGGAATTACAACAAGATATACAAGAACTCGCTGCTCAGTTAGGGCGTATTCTAACGGATAAAGCACTTTGGATCACTACCGCTGAATCTTGTACTGGTGGCGGTATTAGTTATGCTTTAACAGATACACCTGGTAGTTCGGCTTATTTAGACCGTGCTTTTATTACTTATAGCAATAAAGCAAAACGAGAATTGTTAAATGTAAGTAATGAAACTTTATTAGAATATGGGGCGGTAAGTAAACAAACGGTAGATGAAATGGCCAAAGGGGCCTGTTTAGTGGCTAATGCCGATGTTGCTATTACTGTTTCTGGTATTGCTGGTCCAGGTGGTGCAACAGAAACTAAACCTGTGGGTACTGTATGGTTTTGTATCCGATATTTAAATGAAAGCCATACTTATGGTGAAGTTTTTATAGGTGGAAGAGCGGAAATTAGGTTGCAAGCAATTGTTTTTGCTTTGAAAAAATTAATAGTTCATATTAATTAATAAAATACGCTTGATACTGTGATTCTATACAGTATACTTGAGCGCAATTAAGAGTTTCCCAGTTAGATCCCGGAGAGTTAAATGAACGATAACAAGCAAAAAGCACTTAGTGCAGCAATGAGTCAAATAGAGCGCCAATTTGGTAAAGGTTCTATTATGAAACTTGGCGATAGCAAAAGCATGGATGTTGAAACTATATCTACAGGCTCTCTTGCATTAGATGTTGCTTTAGGTGTAGGTGGTTTACCTATGGGCCGTGTTATCGAAATTTATGGACCTGAATCTAGTGGTAAAACGACATTAACGCTTGAAGTTATCGCACAGGCGCAAAAATCAGGGAAAACATGTGCTTTTGTAGATGCTGAGCATGCACTTGATCCAATTTACGCTCAAGCTTTAGGTGTAGATATTAAAGAGTTACTCATTTCTCAACCAGATACGGGTGAGCAAGCATTAGAAATCTGTGACATGTTAACGCGTTCAGGTGCAGTAGACCTTATTGTCGTTGATTCTGTAGCGGCTTTAACACCTAAAGCTGAAATTGAAGGCGATATGGGCGATCACCATGTTGGCTTACAAGCACGTTTAATGTCACAGGCACTGCGTAAAATTACGGGTAATTTAAAGCAATCAAATACTATGATGATCTTTATCAACCAAATTCGTATGAAAATAGGTGTAATGTTTGGTAACCCTGAAACAACGACCGGTGGTAATGCACTTAAATTTTATAGCTCTGTAAGGTTAGATATTAGACGCATAGGTGCTGTAAAAGAAGGTGATGAGGTTGTTGGTAATGAAACGAGAGTAAAAGTTGTTAAAAATAAAGTTGCATCACCATTTAAACAGGCTGAATTTCAAATTGTCTATGGACAAGGTATTTCTAGAGAAGGTGAGTTAATAGATCTTGGTGTTAAACACAGTTTAGTACAAAAAGCAGGGTCTTGGTATAGCTATGGCACAGAACGTATTGGCCAAGGTAAAGCTAACGCAATGAAATTTATGGTGGACAACCCTGAATTAGCACTTGAATTAGATACTAACTTAAGAAACCTTTTACTGAAAAAAGAAGAAGAAACGCCTGATTCAGAAAAAGATGATGTGAGTGAAGAAGTATAAAATACTTTATAAAATTTTGAATATATAAACGCAGCTTGAGCTGCGTTTTTTATTTTTAGAATCAAGTATAATAAGATCTATGGGAATTTAGCTATCTTGCTTTTGAAATATATAGATTACTAAGATTAAAATGAATATTTAGCAGAAAACTGTAAGCGATTCAAATCACCTTCTAGTCCACTTTCAACTTCACGATTGGCATGTTTAAACTCAATACCAAAAGTGAGTTTTTTTTCTGGTGAGTATAGAAGGTTAGCACTGTAACTTATGCTAGATTGTGTGGGATCGCCCGTTAAATTCAATAAATTTATATCATTTTCTATTTCTATGAATGAATATAAAAAAGTAGACCTTATTTGAGTACTCCAGTTATGTTGGTAAGCTAGAAATCCGGATGTTGAATCTATTGCTTCAATATTATTGTTACTCGTTAATACGCCGCCATGAGCGATATTTAATCCGACATAACGCCCTAAGCCAGAACCTTGATTTAACATAAATTTAAAGTTATTTTTTCCGACGTTAATACGTCCTGACAAACTAACTCCATAAGCAGTTTCATCAGTATCAATACCTTGTGCTTTATATGTCAGTTGACGGATTAAGCCTGCAACGGCAATATGCCCCCATTCAGATTTATGAGTATATTTAGCATTAAAATCAGGGAGGCTAGCATCATCAGTTTCAATTCGGGATTTATTAACAGTGACTGTGCTTTCTGGGTTTTCAATAGAGAGTGAAATTCCTCCAGTGGTATATCTAATTTGTGATTGGCGTACAAATATAGTTCCTTCTGCCGGACCAACAAAATCTAAGGTTTCCGGTAGCACACTTACATTTTGAAAATTAGACCAAGCTTGACCAAATAGCCAACCGTCATAAGTGATAAAAGCTTGACGGATTCTTGGTGCGTGAGAGTTTGATACGCGCTCATTGCCTCCTGGTGAAACAATAAAATCTAATTCAATTTTGGTTTTAATACTTTTACCACTATCAAGTTTAGATAAAGTTGAAAAGTTGAAACGAGATTGACGTGCATGCATATCAAAAACAGCATCAGGGTTATTAACGCCACTTCCTACAGGCGTGGTGCTCGGTACGTAAAAATCACGCCCTAAACCATCATATACACTCCCATCTTCAGATGAATCTGAATAATCACTCCAGATAGTATCTAACTTTATATAGCCTCCATATTTAACCTGGGTATTTTCAAGGTAAGTTGCATTAGCTGATGAACTGATTGCAGCTAAAATTGTTGTAATAGTAAGCTTTTTAATTAGTTTTATGTTTGTCATCGTTGTATCCCATTTAAACGAAAGCACTTTGTTGTTAACATTAGATTCATTTATGAGTGGAAATTGCTCAATTACCTTTTGGTCTATAAGACTAAGGTGCAATAAAGCTAAAATTTACTCTGATTGTATGAAATCGCGATGCTACTTTATTTCAAATAGAGATAAAAACTTTGGTTGAAACAATAATGAAATTTAACGATAAGTTTATAATAAGTTTAATCTAATAGGTTATTTTTCAATAACTTTGGTAAATCAGGAAAAAAAAATTTTAAAGTGAAATTTGTATTTGAATAGCCATTAGGTACAACCTTATACTAAAGTCTAATATTTTAACTTTGATAGCTGAGTAATTCTTGCTAATAAGCAAGCAGCAAATTAATTAGGGAAACAGTTATGTCACAAAGTATTTACCCAATTCCATCTTCAATAAAAGAAGCCGCAATAATTAATGAGGCAAAATATCAAGAACTTTATAAATGGTCTATTGAAGATCCTGATGCTTTTTGGCAGGAGCAAGGCCAAAGACTTGATTGGTTTCGCCCTTATACTAAAGCAAAAAATACTTCTTTTGATAAAGGCCATATTGATATTAAATGGTATGAAGATGGTCAGTTAAATGCTTCTTATAACTGTATAGACCGCCATTTAAAAAATAAGGCTGATAAAGTGGCACTTATTTGGGAGGGAGATAACCCTGAGAGTGTAGAGCATATTACATACCAAAAATTACATGATGAGGTCTGTAAACTTGCGAATGGTTTGAGAAAACTTGGAGTCAAAAAAGGTGACTGTGTTGCTATTTATATGCCTATGACACCACAAGCAATTTATGCAATGCAAGCATGTGCACGTATTGGAGCTGTTCATTCTGTTGTTTTTGGCGGTTTTTCACCATCCGCAATTGCTGATCGCATTAAAAATTCAAACGCAAAAGTTGTGCTCACTTCCGATCAAGGCCGTCGAGCGGGCAATGTTGTGCCGCTTAAAGCAAATGTAGATGAAGCGGTTTCACAGGATTCAGTCACTTCAATTGAACATGTTGTTGTCCATCAATTGACGGGCGGTGAAGTTGATTGGAATGAAAAAGATATTTGGTGGCATGACTTAGTTGCCGATGAAGCAACAAGTTGTGAACCTGAGTTAATGGATGCAGAAGATCCATTATTTATTTTATATACCTCAGGTTCAACTGGTCAGCCAAAAGGTGTTGTGCATACAACGGGGGGGTATTTAGTCTATACATCTCTGACACATGAGTATGTTTTTGATTTAAAAGAAGGTGATGTTTTTTGGTGTAGTGCTGATGTGGGTTGGATCACTGGACATAGTTATATCGCATACGGACCACTCGCCAATGGTTGCACGCAAGTATTGTTTGAGGGGGTTCCTACTTACCCTTCAGCAGGACGTATGGGTGAAATAGTTGATAAACATAATGTTTCTATTTTATATACTGCACCGACAGCAATTCGTGCCTTAATGGCTAAAGGTGATGAACCTACAGCTAGTTCAAATCGTGAGAGTCTACGTATTTTAGGATCTGTTGGTGAGCCAATAAATCCAGAAGCCTGGTCTTGGTATTATGAAAAAATTGGTAATGGAAAATGTCCAATTGTTGATACTTGGTGGCAAACAGAAACTGGAGGTATGATGATCACGCCATTACCCGGTGCAACCCAAATGAAACCCGGTTCAGCAACACGTCCATTTTTTGGCATTGCACCAGCTTTGTTTGATGCACAAGGAAATGCGCTTGAAGGAGAGGCTGAAGGTAACTTAGTTATTTTAGATAGTTGGCCTGCGCAGGCTCGCACCGTTTATGGCGATCATGAAAGGTTTGAACAAACTTATTTTTCTGCTTATCCGGGTGTTTATTTTACGGGTGATGGCTGTCGTCGCGATGAAGACGGTTATTACTGGATCACAGGTCGTGTTGATGATGTGTTGAATGTTTCAGGTCATCGTTTAGGAACTGCTGAAATTGAAAGTGCGTTGGTTGCGCATACAGCTGTAGCTGAAGCTGCTGTGGTTGGTTATCCTCATGAAATAAAAGGACAGGGAATTTATGTTTATCTTACACCGAATGATGGCATTACTATTACGGATGAACTAACAAAAGAAGTTCGAAATCATGTACGTAAAGAACTTAGTCCGATAGCATCTCCTGATATGATTCAATGGTCGCCGGGTTTACCTAAAACGCGATCGGGTAAAATTATGCGACGAATTTTACGAAAAATAGCTGCAAATGAACATCAACAGCTAGGAGATACTTCTACGCTTGCTGATCCAACGGTAGTTGAAGAGTTAATCGAAAACCGCCTTAACTGTTAGTTGCTTGGAATTATTGTCATCATTAATGTAATGGCTGTTATAAGATAACAGTCATTTTTAGGAGTAGAGTATGAACAAATTTTTGATAGCAGATGATCATCCTTTGTTTCGTGAGGCTTTAAAAAGCTCGCTACAAAATACTTTTAGTGAGTTAACTGTATTTGAGTCTGATAATTTCAAATCGACACTTAAATTATTAGACAAAGAAGATGAACTGGATTTATTGTTATTAGATTTACATATGCCAGGTAATGATGATTTATATGGTTTAATCAAAATCAGAGAAGAGTACCCTGAGTTACCTATCGCAGTTGTTTCCGGTAGTGAAGAGCTAACAATTGTATCAAAAGTAATGGGGTATGGTGCTTTAGGGTATATTCCTAAGTCCTCATCAGCTACAGAAATTGCTGCTGCAATTAGAGAGATATTAGAAGGTGAAACTTGGCTACCTGAGACAATGAAAGATAAGGTAAACCAGTTATCAGGTGACGAAGTTGAAGTTGCGACACAAGTTGCATCCTTAACGCCTCAGCAGTATAAAGTATTAAGCTATTTACATGAGGGCTTACTCAATAAACAAATCGCATATGAATTGAATATTTCAGAGGCAACGGTAAAGGCCCATATAACCGCAATTTTTAGAAAATTAGGCGTTTATAATCGTACACAAGCGGTTTTAATTGCTTCAAAATTACAATTAGAATCACCAGTGGAAGGATAAAAAGATCATTACTGACAGTTACTAAAACCCGGTTAACTATCAATATTTTTTAGAGGGATTTATTGCAACATCCATGTGGCAACTGTTTTACTTTTAGAGATAACAATATAGTGTATTCATATTTAAGCTGCGGTCATTACTTTTAAGCAGGTTATGCCTATAAGTGCTTAGTTGTGAATTTATAGCTGTGCTATTTAAATACAACCGTTTTATTTCCATTGACAAAAAGCCTGTGTTCACTGGCAAGTTGTAAAGCTTTACAAAATACTGTTTTTTCTACATCACGGCCTAACCTAGCAAGCGACTCAGCATCATCATCATGTGTTACATGAATAACATCTTGTAAAATAATAGGACCTTCGTCTAGTTCATCGGTAACATAGTGCGCGGTTGCACCAATCATTTTTACACCGCGTTCGTAGGCTTGTTGATAGGGCTTAGCACCTATGAATGCAGGTAAAAAGGAGTGGTGAATGTTAATTATTTTGCCACTAAAACGTTTTACAAAATCACTACTTAAGATACGCATATATTTAGCTAAACCTATAATATCAGGTTTATAAGCTTCTATTTGCTTTGCAACGGCTTCGTCATGTTGTTCACGTGTTAAACCTTGATGACTTATAAAATGATAAGGAACATTAAAGCCCTTAGCTAAAGGTTCAAGAGTTTGATAATTAGAGATTACAGCTACAATTTCTATATTTAATGCATTTTCAAAATACTTAAGTAAAACGCCACCTAAACAATGTGCTTCTTTGGTAGCAAGTAAAACAATACGCATTTTTTCTTGACCAATTAAACCTAGGTTACAATCTTTAGGTAGTTGTGCTTTCAACTCTTCAAGAAAATTGACTTTGGTAAAGTCACCTTGAAGTTCAGTACGCATAAAAAAGCGTTCATTGATGTTATCTACAAACTCATCGTTTTTAATAATATTGAGTTTATGTTCATAACAAAGCCCTGTGATTTTAGCTATTAAGCCTTTTTCATCCGGACAATCTGTAAGTAGTACTTTTTTCACTTCATTCCCCTTTATAAATTCAAATAACTTTACTGGGTTTTGTTATCTGAATTAAACAGTTTGACATTATTTGATAAAGAGAAAACGAATGGAAGTGTTTATTTCATAATTTTTAAATTCATTGTAACAGTGCCTTCTTCGAAGTCTCTAGCGACTTTAAATCCAAGTTTTCTAGCAAGTTCTATCATGCCATTGTTTTCAGGTAAGGTAATACCTGTTACTAAACCAACACCTTGTTGTTTGCAATGATCTATTGCGCTTTGTAATAAAATTTGACCCAAACCTAATCCTTGTTGGTCTGAGCGAATCACTATGGCAAATTCAGCCTCTAAATTATCAGGATCCATGAGCACTCGTGATACGCCTAAGGTGTACGCTTTACCTGCTATGTGTTTTGATACAATAAACGCCATCTCTCGGTCATAATCAATTTGAGTCATTTTTGCTAATTGGTCATGGCTAAATTCTGGGAGTTCACCAAAAAAACGTTTATATCTATCTTCTTTATCAAGTGCTAAATCAAAATCTCTATGAGATGATTCATCTTCAGGTTTTATTGGTCTAAGTAAGGCTTGAGATCCATCTTTGAGAGTGATTTGTTTTTCTAAGTCTTTAGGATAAGGGCGAACAGATAATCGCTTTACACCTACTTTTTGTTGATATTTTGTGAGTTGTATAACAGCATCAAGCACTAAAAACTTACCACCGCTGGCAAGTACAGGGTTTAATTCAATGCTTTGAATATCGCTTTGGTCAACGATGAGCTGTGATACACGGGTGAGTAAGGCACATAAAGTATATTTATCAATTTTATCTGGTAAATGTTTTTCTTTTATTAGACCTTTGTCTTGTGCTGATGCAATGAGGTATTTGGCTAAGTTCATATTTAATGGAGGTAATGCAACAGCAGCCTGAGCGTAGTTTAATCCTGTGCCTGATTCTCCAAGTAAAATGACAGGGCCAAAATTAGGGTCTGTTTTTACTGCTATTCGTAATTCTTGAGCGCCAGCCCTTGGCGCCATTTTTTGCAGTGAAAAACCTTCAATACAGGCATTCGGATAAGTTTTTTTGATTCTTAATAGCATTGCAAATGCGGTTTGCTCTACTTCATCTGGATCGTTTAGGTTAAGTACGACACCGCCAACATCTGATTTTGATGAAATGCTGGGACTTATTAATTTTAAAGCAATTGGAAACCCCATTGTTATAGCTTGTTCTTTTGCATCTGTTGGTGTTAAAGCCGATTTTGTATCTATGGTATTAATACAGTAATGCTCTAATATATCTCGGGATTGATGTGTTGATAAATAACGTTCTTTTTTTAATAAATGTGCATCAATTATGTTTTGTACTATTTTTGGTTCATTATTGAGTGATTCTAATAATGATTCTGGGGTTTGTGTCAAATGCTTTTGATTTCGTCTGTACTGAATAAGGTGCATAAAAGCACCGACAGCACCTTCAGGTGTTCTATAAGTTGGTATACTGCCTTGACTACAAATTTTTCTGGCGCCGAAAGCGGCTTTTTCCCCCATAAAATTAGTTAATACATATGGCCTTTGCATTTTTGGAATTTTATTAACAGTATCAACAATAATATTTGCATAATCCTCACCGGGAGCCAATGCCGATGGACTGTGTAATATGAGTAGGTTTTCAACTTCAGGAGCTTTAAGTAATACTTCTAAAGCTTGTTGATAGCGTTCGGGGTCTGAATCGCCACATATATCAACAGGGTTGCTAGCCATATCTTCTTGTGGCACCACTTTGTTTAATAATGTAATTGTATCGTCAGTTAGTTGGGCTAATTTACCAGAAGCGAGTGTTAAGCTGTCAACCGCCATGACACCAGGACCTGTGCCATTTGTTAAAATTGTTAGTTGTTCACGTTTTAATAATTTAGGATGTAATGCTAATGTTTGTGTCGCGGTGAATAATTCACGTAAATCATTTACTCGCAAGATCCCTGCTCTTTGGAACATAGCATCATATACGGTATCAGAGCTGTTATTATCTCCTGTTATATGTTGAGTTACTAAAGCCCCTACTTGTGTTTTCCCAGTTTTTATAGCTATAACTGGTTTATTAATAGCAGCAGCTCTTGCGGCTGAAATAAATTTACGAGAATCTTTGATATTATCTATATAAAGCAAAATAGCCTGAGTTTTGGCATCTCGACCTAAAAAATCAATTAGTTGGGTAAAGCCTATATTGATGCAATCCCCAACAGAAATAAAATATGAAAATCCAATATCTTTATTTTGCGCCCAGTCTAAAATAGTTGAACACACTGATGCGGATTGGGAAATAAAAGCAATGTTTCCTTTTGAAGCTGTAGTATGAGAAAGGCTTGCATTTAAACCTATACTTGGAACGAGTAAACCCAAACTATTTGCGCCTAAAATGCTCACACCAGCTTCTTTTGCGACTGACTTTAATTGATGTTTATCTTCTGTTTTGAAACCTGAGGCTATTAAAATTGCATATTTACAGCCTTTCTCCCCCAACTCTTTTATTAGCTTAAATGATAAAGATTTATTGGTGCATAAAATAGCAAGATCAGGTATTTGTGGTAAAGATTCGATTGTAGGGTAGGCTAATACACCATGCACTGCTTTATATTTAAGTGAAACTGGCATAATTGGGCCACTAAAACCACCTTGTAATAGATTTCTAATAACAACAAAACCAGAACGATTAGCTTTATTTGAAGCGCCAATAACAGCAACAGATTTAGGGTTAAAAAATTGGCTGATGCGTTTTATGGTCATATTTATTTTGCCTTATCAGGAGATTAGCACTTTGTTTGTACTTTACTGTGATTGGGATAAATTTGCGATATTATGAGATATATACTTTGGTATATATCTCATAATTTAAAATCCGTACCTTATCGAGTAAAGTTCTACATTCATTTTAGTTTATTTCATTCAATAGTTGATTTGATTTAGAGCAATACTTAGGTATGCTAACGAATAATTTTTGATTAAGTAAAAGGTTTGAGGAAAGCATGACGTTAATGTTTATATGTGCTGCAATGGGCGCTTCAATTATGAACCTAGAGACAATTGTTTCTCAAAGTGATAAAGATAAGTTATCTATCACACCATTAGGGAGTGATATTCATGCCAGTGAATATTTAATTTCCATTGCTGAACAAGTCCCTTTACATATTCATAAATATCACACTGAAATTATTTATGTGATTGATGGGGAAGGTGATATGACTATAAATGATAAAGTAAAGAAAGTTAAAAAAGGGGATTACATTCGAGTACCTGAAAATACAATTCATGGTGTAAAAGTGACTTCTCTTAAACCATTAAAAGTTTTATCGGTGCAAACGCCAGAATATAAAGGTCAAGATAAACATTTAGTGGAATAAAATTATGATTCAAACTTCACGTTTAAACAGTATTGTTATAGGTATTTCTTTGGTTATAGGCTTAATTGGTTTAGGTCTATCAATCAAAAGTGGCTTATTAGCATTTAAATCACTTGAGCGTTCTGTAATAGTTAAAGGATTAGCGGAACAAGTTGTTGATGCTGACACCGTTATTTGGCCAATCAAGTTTTCTGATGCAGGCAATGATCTTGCAAGTTTAATAACCTCTGTACAAGAAAAAAATACTAGCGTGATTGCATTTCTAAAACTCCACGGTTTTGATGATGATGAAATTACAATCGGGACGCAAACGGTACATGATAAACTTGCGACTGAATATTCAAACAACCAAGGTTTTAAATTTCGTTATACGGTTGAGTCTTCCTTATCTGTTTACTCTCATTCGACAGCAAAGGTTTTGAATGCCAGCTCAAAAATGAGCGAATTGGCAAAGCAAAATATCGTCATGTTAAGACAAGATTATAATAATAGATTAGAGTTTTTATTTACTAAACTTAACGATATCAAACCACAAATGGTTCAAACAGCGACACAAAAAGCGCGAGAAGTTGCACAAAAATTTGCATCTGATTCAAAGTCTAAATTAGGAAAAATAAAGTCTGCAAAGCAGGGGCAGTTCACAATTTCAGACAGAGATTCTAATACGCCTCATATTAAAAAAGTGCGAGTTGTATCAACAATTGAATACTACTTATCAGATTAAGAGTATTAATTTTAGCTTTAAGATTAAATTATAAATACATTTTTTGAGTAATTTCTTAAAAACTGTCATTTTTGTTAGGTTTTTAACTCTAATTTGACATGTAGCAATAATTACGCTTTCTTTTAGTGTCGCTATCGTTAAAATACATGGCTTAGCCAAAATAAATGGCACTCGTTTTTTTCCCTATGGAGCTCTCAAATGTCTGATAAACGATTTATTACAGCACAGCAGCTGTTAGAAGATTCGTTCCGTGTTGCTGCACAAGTTTATGATGATGGATTTCGTCCTGATTTTATCATTGGTATTTGGCGAGGTGGTGCTCCAATTGGTATTGCTGTACAAGAGTATTATGATTTTAAAGGTGTTGAAACAGACCACATTGCTGTGCGTACCTCTTCTTATTATGGTATCGGAAAACAATCAAAAAATATAAAAGTACATGGCTTACATTATATCGTTGAAAATGCGAATGCGGGCGATAAATTGTTAATTGTTGATGATGTTTTTGACTCTGGGCGTAGTATTGTTGCTTTAAAAGCCGAGCTTAAAAAATTAATGCGCTTAAATATGCCTACCGATGTACGCATTGCTTGTCCATATTACAAGCCTAAAAATTCAAAAGTAGATATTGTGCCAGATTATTTTATTCATGACTCTGAAGAGTGGCTTGTTTTTCCTCATGAATTATCAGGTTTAACTCCGGATGAAATTCTTGAAGGAAAAACTGATTTAACCAATATTAAAGATCTATTGGTATAATCTCAGTTTTAATCACTAATTTAGAATGTTTTAACCTTTTAAATTAGTGATTTATTTTTGATGAAAGTGCTCAATAAATTCACTTAACTTGATTTCATCTAAAGGCTTTAGCCCTTTGTCTGTACGCTCTATCAGCTTTTGTTCTACAAGTTCCGTTACAACTCTTCTATAAGCACGCTCGGTTGTCGCAAAACGTTCTGCTTCTGCACTCACCGTCGGGTAAGGGCGTAAAACTATGGGACTGGTATTTTGGTGACGTGATAAACAATCTTTTGCTATATTGTAACTCAAAGGAAGTAACAGCTTATCGAGATTAATTTGATGGTTTTCTAAAAATTTTGCAGCGACAGTTTGTGCCGTATATAAACATAGTTCTGGCTTTTGTAAAAGAATAGTTTGCCAGTGTTTAAAGTCAATTAAGTGATAATGAACATCAGTTTGACAAGTAACTGTATAAATACAAGGTTTCGCATTAAGAGCCTCAATTTCGCCAATTAAAGTATAATTGCAATCAAGTTGCCCTAATAATAAACGCCTACCATTGCCTACATCATAACTAAAAGAGACTGTACCAGATTTTACTAATAATAATTTAGTTAATGGTTGGTCTTGATTTAGTAGGCTAGCCCCTTTTTCTTGATGATACTCTTTGTCAGCAAAGGTCAGTAATTGCTCTATCAAATTAGCGGAAAAATGGTATTGAAACATAGCTTAGCCTGAGTGTATTTTTATAATTATGGCTTCGGACAAATGTCCTTCAAGATAAAAGCCTAAAGATTTTAATATATTTTATCGATTATACGCGTTTAATTGGGGATTCATATGTCTTGGGATTATTTAGGTTATTTAGCTTCTGTTTTTTTAGTGATGTCCCTTATGATGACTGATGTTATTAAACTACGTTGGTTTAATTTAGTTGGGTGCTTAACCTTTGCTATATACGGTGTTGTAATTATGGCCTGGCCTGTTGCATTAACAAATGCTGTATTATCACTTGTTAATGCGTATCAGATAGTTAAATTAAATCGTGCTAATACTGAGTTAGCAGCTAGTTGCTAATGCGTTTTTGATATTTTTTTTCACCCGCTATCCAGGTTTCTAAAACTTGCGTTTTATATATCTGTGACACTGGTGCTTTAAATATATCTTGATCAACTAAGATGAAATCGGCCCATTTTCCGCGCTCTAAAGAGCCAATTTTAAACTCTTGATGGGCTGCATATGCGCCATCTAAAGTGAAAGCTTTAAACGCCTGTTTTCGGGATAATGCTTGTTCGTAAAACCATCCTTTTTCAGGTTGTTGGTTTTGATCCATTCTTGATACTGCTGAATAAAATCCATGAAATACATTGGCAAGCTCTACTGGAAAATCAGAACCTGCGGCTAAATGTGAACCTTGTTTAATAAAGGTTTGCCAAGCATAAGCGCCTACAAGACGTTTATCATCTAACCTTATTGGTGCCATATGCATATCTGAAGTGGCATGCACAGGCTGCATTGATGGAATAATATTTAGTTTTTTAAAGCGGGGAATATCATCGATATGAACAATTTGAGCATGCTCAATTCTATTGCGTAGCAATCGACCACCGGTTTTTTTAAATACACTTTCATATGCATCTAATACAGTTTTATTAGCGCGATCACCTATTGCATGCGTATTGGCGGTAAAACCGTGTTTAAAACTTTGAGTATATAATTTTTCAAGCTGATTTTGTGATTCAAGCATAAGTCCTTTATGTTGCGGTCTGTCTGCATAATCTTCTAAAAGCGCAGCTCCTCGACTACCTAAGGCTCCGTCAGCATAAACCTTAATACTACGAATAGATAAAAAATCATTTTGTTCTTGGTAAGTTCCGGCGTTAAGCATTTTTTCTAAACTTGGGTCACTTGCAGATAACATGGCATAAATTCTAAAAGGTAATGATTTATTTTTTGATCTTTGTTTATAAACTTGCCATGTTGTTAAGTCTATTCCTGCATCGTGAACTGAGGTAATGCCTAAAGATAACAAGTGTTCTCCGGCTAAGTTTAACGCATGGTTAATTTCATTTTTAGTTGATTTTGGAATGTGTTCATTAATTAAGTTTTCAGCTTTATCAATGAATACGCCACTGGGGTTATTATTATCTAAACGCATGATCTCACCGCCATTAGGAGCGAGTGTTGAAGATGATATACTCGCAAGTGACATGGCTTTAGTATTTGCCCATATAGCATGGCCATCAACTCGGGTTAAAACCACAGGCATATCTTTAATATATATATCTAAATCACTTGCAGTAGGAAATTGCTGAACAGGCCAGTTTTCTTGATCCCAACCTCGACCAATAATCCAACCAGTCTTGTCTTTAGCAAAAACTTTAAGCTTTTCTCCTATTTCTTGTTTTGATTTGGTATTACGTAAATCTAGTCGAGATAAGTTTTGACCTAAGCCAATAACATGGCCATGCGCATCTATGAGTCCTGGTAGGAGGTATTTATTGTTCCCATTAATTTTATGTGCTTTAGGGTAGTTTTTTAAAAGTGATTTATCACCTGTTTTAACAATTTTTCCATCTTTAAATACGAGAGTTGAAAATTGCTTAAGATTTCCTGTTCGTTCAAGTGTGTAGCCCGTAACATTATGAATAAGCGTAAATTTAGCAGAAACAACCGGTGGTATTATTAAAGTTAAACAGAAAATGATCTTTATGGATAAATGCATATGAATTTTTTTGTTAGCTATTTATTAAATAACTTTATTATTTATAGGAACAATTTGAAAGGTATTTCTAATTTTAAATAACTTCGTAAAAAAAACCTTTTGCATCAATGTAACCTGTTGAGCTATCTGCTATTTCAGATAGTGGTAATTTAGCCGGACCTACAGGTTCAGCTAAAATATAATGAAGACCATCTATCGTCGTAAATTTATCAGATTTGAGGGTTGGTAATTGAAACCCAATCAATGCATGTTTTGGTAAATAAATAAGTGACACGCTAAGCCTAGGGTATATTTTTTTAATAATAGCGGCCATCAGTGTCATTTTACTATCACAATCACCAATATTCTGTGCAATCACTTTAATTGGTGGGTAATAGCCCGTGCCACTAGACTCAGTTCTACTTTCTAGCGTGGAATAAGGTATTGACTGTATCCAGGATAGTACAAAATTAATTAATATTCTGGGTTTTTTTACAGATATGGAGTCTCTGATAGCTTGAGTAATAGGCTGTAAGTAATCAACGCCTTCTTTAACAAACTTAAGATGATTAGGCTTTACTTTTGTGCCACCCCAAGGGCTGTAAAATTGAATGTAATGATGTTGTTCTAGAAATTCGAAATATGAATTTTGTTCTAAACGTGTTAATTCTTGCTCAACATTTTCCAGCAATTTTTCGTTTTTACTTTTAATAACATAACTTAGCTGTGAAAATTGTTGCTTAAATTGTACTCTCACTTTTCGAGGGTTATAGGTGCTAACTTGTTCTAATAAGGTTTTGTAAATATAGTTCATTGCCTTATTTTTATCATAACGTTTAAAGCGTCGATATCTATTGTTTATTAATTTTTTTGGTAAGGTAAAGCTGAGTGTTTGCATTTTATGCTCATGATCTTGCCAAGCATAGTCAAATTGAATGCTATCTTTTAAGTTTGTTTTTTGTAAGGTTTTGGCTTGTACTTGCAGTATTATTAATTCAAAGAACAAAAATAAAATAATCAGACGCATATAGTTTTCCTTTATTCCTTATAAAACTAGTATACATCTGTAAGTGTTGAATTATTAATTATTAATTATTAATTATTAATTATTAATTTTTAATTTTTAATTTTTATGATATTTATCATTATATTAATGATGTAAATCCTGGGATATTTGATTCATCAACAGCATCAATTTGAGTGTCTGTCATAAATTTATTGGCATATTCCACATAAACTTTCTCATGAATAAAAACATTGAATAAATCGTTATCTATATGTTTATCTAATGACATAAAACCCATTATTTTGATACATTCACTCAGTTTTTTTGCTTTTTTATAAGGTCTGTCACCTGCTGAAAGAGCTTCAAAAATATCAGCTATTGCCATCATTCTGGCCGGGAGTGACATTTGCTCTTTGGTTAACCCTCTAGGATAACCTGTACCATCCATTTTTTCATGGTGGCCTCCAGCATACTCAGGCACATTTTGTAAATGTTTTGGAAAAGGAAGAGACTCTAACAAAAGAATTGTAATATCAATATGGTGATTAATTATATTTCTTTCTTCGTCACTTAATGTGCCTTTTTGTATTTGTAAATAACTCATTTCAGTTTCATTAAGTACAGGTTCTAATTGCCCATTCATTTCAATATTATATTTTTTTGCTATGTGAGCTACTCGCTCAACATCTGGTTGAGGTAGGTATTCACCACCAATATTAATATGCTTAATAAATTGACGGTCTTCAACTAATTGTTGTTGTTTATCTTTTATAGCATCTTTTTTTTCAGGAAATTTTAATTCTTCTATTTCAAATTGTTTTTTGACTATTTCAAACTTTGCATCAACAAATTCAATTCGATCAAATACGGTTTCCAACTTGGTCGATTTATCCATAACATACTCAGGCGTTGCGATTTTTCCACAGTCGTGTAACCACCCTGCGACACTTAAAGTATGTTTTTCATCCGCGTTTAAGGTAAAGTCAGCTAATGGCCCTAAATTTATATTATTTACGGCATCGGCCAACATTAAAGTGAGCTCTGGAACCCTGCGGCAATGTCCTCCGGTATAAGGGGATTTTTCATCAATGGCTCTAGCAATTAATTTTGCAAGAGATTGAAATAGAATCTCCATGTCAGTGATCAGCTGCTTATTCGTTAAGGCGACAGCGGCCAACGAAGATAAAGATAAAACGAGATCTGTTTTTTGTTGACTAAATGGTACAACTTTACTTTTATCTTGTGCATTGATCAGTTGTAAAACACCATTAATATCACCTTCATGATTCTCTAATGGGACTGTTAATACTGATTGTGTTCTGTAACCTGTTTTTTGATCCATAGCGCGAGCTGCACTGGTATTGTGTTCTTTAACTTGATAAGCATCTTCAATATTTATTGTTTCATGGTTTGCTGCAGCAAGAGCAACTAAAGCATCTTTATTGGCTTCACCGTCAATTAAGATAGGAATGCAATCAAAGTTAATAGGTGTATCTGATGTTCCTCCCATATGAAGTTTAAGAGAATCATTAACTAAAGTTTCAAACTTGAGAGCATGGTTATTCGTCACTGAATAAATTGTACCGCCGTCGGCATGGGTGAGTGCTTTAGCACTCATTAGGATATCTTCTAAAAGTTTTGTGGTATTTTTTTCAGTTGATAGGCGGTAGCTAAGAGCCAATAGTTGTTTGAGTGCATCGGCATTGTTTAGTTCAGACATAAGCCTATACTCTTAATAAATTGATTTAAATAAAATTAAGGAATGAAATTGCATTATATTTCATGCGTCACTCCCTCCTGAGATGCAATAATTTGTAAGTTATTCAATTGTATTTTGTTGATGATCTTATCTAACGCTTCATCGGTTCGTTCGGGTGCATGACTATATAAAGCGAGCTTATTGATCTTGGCAGCAAGGGCTAATTCAATTGCTTGATCAATTGATGAGTGGCCCCAACCTAGCTTTAAAGGCATCTCTGAATCTGTGTATTGTGCATCATGTATTAAAAAGTCAACATCACTTAAAAACTCAACCCAGGCAGAGAAACTGGTATTTAAATTGTCACTTGAATAAATTTCGTTATCGGTAACATAAGCAACTACTTTATTTTTATATTGTATCTTGTAGGCTAAACCATCATTAGGGTGGTTTATTTTAATTGATGAAATATTAAAACCATTAATTGGCATATTTTTGAATTCATTTTTTAGTGGAATAATGTTGATTTTGGCGGCTAAACTTTTTGCAGGTACTGGAAATGTGCTCATATCCATTTGTTCTAAAATGGCTTGGTGTTGAACTGGGTTTGTTGGTGCACTATAGATGTTGATTTTTCTATCTTTTTGATATGCAGGAATAAAAAATGGAAACCCTTGAATGTGATCCCAATGATTATGACTTAATAAAATAGTGACGGGATCATTATTCGATGCCAATTTCTCCCCTACAAGCTTTAAACCCGTACCGGCATCAATTATAAGTTTATGACCTTCGGCTTCAAGTAAAATACATGCGGTATTGCCACCGTATTTAACCGTGTTTTTCCCTGGGGTTGGTATTGAACCTCGGGTGCCATAAAAGGTTAATTTCACGTATTTTACTCGCTAAAATTTATTTTAAAAAAGGAAGTAAATGCTTTCTTTTTTATAGTGGTAAAAGTCTTACTTGTCCATTAATCCTTTGATATATTTAATGTGATAACTATAAAAATAAACCTCAATAAATAATGCTTTATTCAACGCGATTGCGGTTTTCATCATTATAAAAAGCTTTAATATTTAAACTAATTTCATTAACTAATCGATTAATCGACTCCTTTGAAGCCCAAGCGATATGTGGCGTGATAATTAAGTTATTGCCTGAGTATCGTATTAGAGGGTTATCATCATCGGCTGGCTCCTTAGTTAATACATCGGTTGCAGCAGCTTGAATAGTTTTACTTTCTAGAGCGTTAACAAGGGCTTTTTCATCAACGATCCCGCCTCTGGCTGTATTGATTAACACCGCTGATGGCTTCATTAGGTTCAATTCTGTATCAGATATAAGGTTGTGTGTTTCTGCGGTTAATGGACAATGAATTGATATTATATCGGCTTGTGTAAGTGCAGAGTTAAAGTCTGTTCTACCTTCTCTGGGTTGAGAACCTTTTCTTTCACAAATGAGCACATGCATGCCAAATGCTTGTGCTATGTCTGCAACCCCTTTGCCTAAATCTCCATAGCCAATAATGGCCAATGTTTTATTTTGAACTTCATTCATAGAATGCTTTAAAGAGCAAAACATACTACTTTTTTGCCAAACGCCATTTTGACAATCTTGAATATATTTGTGGCTACTATTCATTAAAGTCAGTAATAACGTAAACGTATGTTGTACAACAGAGGCGGTAGAATAACCTGCCACATTTGTTACTGCTATGCCTAATTTTTTGGCCGAGATTAAATTGATATTATTAGTGCCAGTTGCAGCTATGCAAATAAGTTTAAGCTTTGGTAATTGAGCTAAATCATGATGCGCTAAATGTACTTTATTTGTGATAATAATATCGGCATTATGACAGCGTTCAAAAATTTGTGTTTTGCTGGTGGTTTCATAGAATTCAATTTGTGTCATTATTTTGGCATTTATTTTATTTAAAACTGATAAGTCTGTATTGTTTAGAGTTGCGGCATCTAAAATGACAATATTAATTGTTGAAGGCATGAATTCTATCTTTTTAATGATTATACATTTGTGAAGTTTACCCTTTAATTATTTTTTGTGTTGTAAATATAATATAAAATCACCTCTTGACCTTGGAGTTTACTCTAAGCTTTATCATGTTCGTCATTGTTAGTAAAAAAGAGAGTTATCATGTATAGAATAGGTGAATTAGCAAAGCTGTTATCTGTTTCTACAGATACATTAAGGTATTATGAAAAGCATGGTTTATTAATGCCATCGGGTCGAAGTCATTCTGGTTATCGCTTATACAATGAAGCTTGTTTACAATGTATGCAGTTTATTGTCAGCGCTAAAAGTGTTGGTTTTAGCTTAAACGAAATAAAAGAATTATTATCAATTAAAGTTGATAAAAATAGTCATAGTTGTGGTGAGGTTAAGTCATTTACGTTACAAAAAAAACAGCAAGTTGAAGTCAAAATAGCTGAATTAACCCGGTTTAAAGATTCGTTACAGTTATTATCGGATGCCTGTTGTGGTGGTGATGAAGTGGCTGTTCATTGCTCAATTTTATCTGCTTTGGAGAATATAGATGATACAGATAGTCGAATTATCCAATAATTTTTGGCAATTATTTTTAATATCTGCACCTTGGTTATTATTAGGTTTGTTTGTTGCTGGATTGATCAAAGTTTATTTACCAAAAGATTTTTTAATTAGACATTTAGGTGAAGAAGGTTTTGTTTCTACTCTTAAAGCTGCATTAATAGGGGCACCTATGCCATTGTGTTCTTGTGGGGTAATTCCTGCGGCTTTGGGACTTAGGAGAGCGGGTGCCTCAAAAAGTGCAACTACGGCATTTTTAGTTTCAACGCCTGAAACTGGCGTTGACTCTATTTCTGTTTCTTATGTTTTACTAGGACCTTTTATGGCTATTGTTAGACCGATTGCAGCTGTTACAAGTGCAATTGTGTCAGGATTTCTAGTGGGGCGAGATAAAGAAAAATCAACCGCCGATAATACAGTGTCACACATACAAAAAAAGTCATGCTGTAGCACTAAAGAAGAGAAAAAAATAACTGATAAATTATCTTGCTGTAGTGATACAAAGCAAACTTTAAAACCATCCAATTTTGATCGTTTAATTGAAGCTTTACGTTTTAGTTGCACTAAATTATTACAAGATACAGCAAAGTGGCTATTGATTGGATTATTTTTTGCTGCATTGATACAAACATATGTCCCTGCAGACTTTTTCACTTTGTGGGGGAATGGCATATTTGCGATGATAGTCGTTATCTTAATTAGTATTCCTATGTATATATGTGCGACAGCTTCAACACCTATTGCAGCAGGGTTATTATTATCAGGCGTATCCCCTGGTGCTGTTTTGGTCTTTATGTTAGCGGGACCGGCCACAAATATCGCGACTTTAGGTGTAGTATTTAATGAGCTTGGTAAACGCGCAGTAATGGCTTATTTAACCGGTGTAATAGGTGTTGCTATTTTATTTGGTCTATTAACTGATTATTTGGTTAATAGATTTTCAATTCAAGTTGCACCTATGTTGCGTGAAGAAAGTCATATTTTACCTCATTGGTTTATGCAATTTACGGCTTTATTACTGATTGTTCTGTTGGTGCGATTAGTTGTATTGAAGTTTAAAAATAAAAAAAGTTAATATTTAAATAACCTGTTAGCATAATACAAAAAAGGTACAAGCATATATGTTTGTGCCTTTTTTTTGTTAAATAATGTAAATGAAAGTGATTATCGTTATTGATCTTGTTTTTATAAGTATATAGAATGCCGTGCAAATAATATTAATTATCATTTACATTTTAAGGGAACGTAATGAAATTTTCTAAAAGTTTTGCATTGTCATTAGTTTGTGCTGCTATTTTATCTGGCTGTGGTGGAGACGATGGTAAAGACGGTACTAATGGCGCACAAGGTGATGCCGGTAAAGATGGTGTTAGTGTTTTTGTAACCACATCTGATGTCGTTAATACTAATGCACAACATGCTTATGCTGTTTATAGTGACTCACTTCTTGCTGCTAAAGCTTTAAAAGCGCAATTAGAAGTATTTGTTGCTGCACCTACTAATGAAAATTTCACTAAAGCGAAAGAAGCTTGGCTTGATGCTCGCGAACCGTATGGTGAGTCTGAAGTTTATCGTTTTCGCGAAGGTCCAATTGATAATTTAACAAAAAATGATGCGGGTGACTGGATCTTAGAACCAGAAGCTGGACCTGAAGGAGCGATTAATGCGTGGCCATTAGCAGAAGCCTTTATCGATTACACTATTGATATGGATGGCGCACAAAACCCTGAAAGCATAGCTTCAATTTCAGTCGGCGGAAATATAATCTCTAATTTGGAAGAGTTTCCAGTAATCAATAAAGAAGTACTCAAATCTTCTTTTGGTGGTTTAAATGAGGCACAAGATGAAGCGAATGTTACTTCAGGGTACCATGCAATTGAATTCTTATTGTGGGGACAAGATTTAAACGAAGATGGCACATATACGGCAAATCGTGATTATTCAGCCGGATACCGTAAAGCATCTGATTATTATACAGTCGAGAATGATTTTGAAGGTAAAGTGGGTACGTGTACTTCAGGTGAAGCAGGTTCTGACAATGCTTTATGTATTCGTCGTGGCCAATACTTGATTGCAGCCGCAGATTTACTAATTGATGATTTACAAGCGGTTACAAATGCTTGGGCACCAGGTTCTGGTTTTCATTACAATGAATTTACAAAAGCTGAAAATGCAAAAACATCTCTTGCTAAAATATTAGAAGGAATGGGCCGCTTAAGTTATGGTGAATTAGCGGGTGAGCGCATGAGTATTGCACTTCGTACGGATTCACAAGAAGATGAGCATTCATGTTTTTCTGATAATACCCATCGTGATATTTACTTGGATGCTAAAGGTATACAAAATGCATTTTTAGGGAGTTATACTCGTGATACAGGTGAAAACTTACAAGGTGCAAGTATTTATGATTTATTAGTTGTTGAAGGTCATCCTGAACTTGCTAATAAATTACGTTCGGCACTTGAGTTAACTATGGCCAAAGCTGCTGTTATTGATACAAATGCAAAAATGGGAACTTCATTTGATTTACAAATCCAGTTAAATGAATTTAAACCTGCAGTAACAGAAACGATTAAAGCTTTACAGTTTCAAACTGATGTCATCAATGAAGCGATCACTGCTCTTGAAGTTACAACAAGTGACTTAAAGCAAGATACCGAGGAATTTGGCGGTTAGTTATTATATTTAGTTTAAAACCCATCAAATAACTTTGATGGGTTTTTTTGTTATTAGCTTTTTATTTATGGGCGTAAAATGAAAAAGCATATTGTTACACTTTGCATACTGTCTAGTGTTTTTATTAGCGCATGTGGCGGTTCAGGTTCTTCTTCAGATAATTCTGACAATTCAAATAACAATGGTAATACAGATACTAACGGTGGTGGCACTACTGTTGTTTTACCTGGACAACCAAAAGATGGTTTAGCACCTATTTCAGCACACACTCCAGATAAAAATGAGCATTTATCTGGTGGAGAAGTCAGTACAAATGTATTTAATCAAGATGCATTTAGCCAATCAGCCAAGGTAATTCAAAGTGATTTTGAATTAGAAGGTGTATTTAAAGCAGGCGACCAATTATTTAGAACTCTGCACGATGGTCAAGGTCCTTTATTTAATAATGCAACTTGTCAGGGGTGCCATATCAAAGATGGTCGGGGTGAAGTCCCTAGAAATCCAAGTATGCCTATGACAAGCATGTTTTTAAGAATAAGTGATGATAAAGGTACTCCTGATATTATTTATGGTGATCAAATTCAAACCTTTGGCACTGTTGCTGATCATAATGAAGGGGCGTTACCAAAATATAATGGCGCTTTAAATGAAGGTTTAGCATATGGGGAAGCTTATGCCTTTGTGGAATATGAAGTGATAAATGGCCAATTTAATGACGGTGAAGCCTACCAGCTTAGAAAACCAATTTATAAAGTAAAAGATTTATCATATGGTGATTTTAATGACTCTGTTCGTTTATCTCCTAGGGTTTCTCCATCTGTATTTGGTTCCGGTTTATTACATGCGATACCCGAAGATTACATTACTTCGTATGCTGACCCTGATGATATAAATAATGATGGCATTTCAGGTCGTGCTGTTTATGTTGATGAGCCAATATCAAATGAAAATAAACTAGCGCGCTTTGGCTATAAAGCTGTAACAGCATCTGTATTACAACAAATATCAGGTGCATATCGTGGTGATATGGGGGTGACAAATATAGTTGCACAAGAGGAGCCCTGCACGTCAATGCAAGCAGCTTGCATCAATAAAGCTGAACAAGAGAAAGATGATAGAGAAAACGGCTTGGATTTAAGCAAGCTATCATTGGCTCAAGTTGAGTTTTATAATCGACTATTAGCTGTGCCCCAGCGTAGAGGTTACAATGCTCAAACAAATACTTGGAATGCGGATGTACTTACAGGTCGTGAGTTATTCCATCAGGCACAGTGTATTTCATGCCATGTACCACGCCATAAAACAGGCCAAGCTGAAGGGAGTTTATTAGGTGATGCTGGTTTATTAGATATTTCAGATACATCTACACCTATAGCGGCCTTAAGTGAGCAGGTTATTTATCCTTATACCGACTTACTCTTGCATGATATGGGAGGACACTGTCCTGAAATAACACGAGAAGATGATGAAGGAAATTCGTGTCTTTCGGGTTCACAGTGTTATTGGGTGCAAAAGTGTGAAGGCTTAGCGGATGATCGCCCTGAAGGAAGTGCAACTGGCACAGAATGGAAAACACCTGCGCTTTGGGGTTTAGGTTTAGTTCAAACTGTTAATCCAAATGCTACGTTTTTACATGATGGTCGTGCCCGTACTATTACCGAAGCAATTCTTTGGCATGATGGTGAAGCTAAAGCGGCAAAACAAAATTTTGTGGCTCTATCCAAAGCTGAGCGTACGCAATTGCTGACCTTTTTAGAGTCTCTTTAATGCGGCTCTTATATTTCATATTGATAATGTTTTTATTGGCTGCATGTCAGCCAATAAAAAGTAATGATATTAATGTGCCTGAATTTGATATTAGTGAGTTTAAACCCGGTGGTGAGGCGACTTTAAAGCGCCTTAATACTCGGACTTTCATCCATCCATCTGGAAATTTATCCCTTGAAGATGAATTAGATTTTTGGGACGGTTTTTCATTTTTCAGAGATCCTTGGGTTGCAGCTCCAGCTGCTACAAAAGATAGGGATGGACTTGGGCCATTATTTAATGCGCGCTCTTGTAAGGCATGCCATTCCAGAGGTGGTCGTGGAAAGCTTCCTAATGTAGGAATAAGCAAACCTATGGCCTTGCTTATTCGTTTGGGTAATGAAAATAATGGTGCTGCTATTGATGAGAATTATGGTGGTCAGCTACAGCCATTTTCTATCACTTTGTCTCATCAGTCACTTTCAACTCCTATTAAAGGAGAGGCGGATGTTAAATTGCAATATCAAATGCTTGATGGTCAATATTCAGATGGCACGCGTTATCAATTAAGAAAACCACACTATGATTTGGTGAATTTAAACTATGGTGAGCTAGCAGAGCATACAGTGCTATCTCCTCGTTATGCGCCAGCAATTTATGGCATGGGTTTATTAGATGCAATAAAAGAGTCTGATTTATTAGCGTTGCAAGATATTACAGATGAAAATGCTGATGGTATTAGTGCTAAATATAATAAAGTACCTGATGTTTTAAATAATAAAATTGCCTTAGGACGCTTTGGTTTTAAAGCTTTACATCCGTCACTTGCGCAGCAAATTGCAGGTGCATTTGTAAATGATATTGGCATTACAAATCCTTTTTTTCAAACCGATACCTGTACTTATATACAAGTTGGTTGTCGTCAGAGATCAAAAATAGGGGGTCATGATAGTCAATTAGAAATCCCCGCTAAATTACATCAACTCACTGAGTACATGGGCCAACATGTAGCTGTTCAGCCTACACGTTCATTAAAAAATAAAAAAGCACAGCAAGGTCGCTCACTTTTTTATCAACTTAAATGCGATTCTTGTCATCAACCTAGTTTTAAAACTGATGATAATTATCCGGTAAAAGAATTAGCTGGGCAGAAAATTTGGCCTTATACAGATTTAGCTTTGCATGATATGGGTCCTGGTTTATCCGATGGGAAAGCTGAGTTTGAAGCGAATAAAAATGAATGGCGAACAGCACCGCTTTGGGGAATTGGTTTGCAAAACCGTATTCAAGGTTATCAAGCCTTTTTACATGATGGCAGAGCAAGGACATTAGAAGAGGCCATTTTATGGCATGGCGGCGAAGCAAAAGCCGCACAACAAAAATTTATAGCACTAGATAAACCTCAAAGAGAGGCACTTATCTTTTTCTTAAAACAGATATAGAGAAGATAAAATGAAAAAATTAGCATTAATGATTGCAATGAGCTTCGCACTAGTTGCATGTGGTGGCGGATCATCAAACTCAACAGAGGCTGTTGATACTAACACCGGAAATGGGGGAACAGATACTGTTGAACCAGTAAAAACGAAAGAAGAAGCAATGATAGCTGTATTAACATCATTAGCTGATAATTATATTCTGCCTTCTTACAGCGATTTGGCTAATAAAGCTGATGAGTTTGAATCTGCAAGTATTGATTTTTGCTCGAATTCTAAAGCTGGAACTGCTGAGTTAACAAAATTACGACAGAGTTGGCTAAGTTTGAGTTTAAGTTGGCAGCATACAAAGCCTGTAAAGGAAGGTATGGCTGACAATACTTTTGTGAATTCAAGAATGCAAACATGGCCAGAAAAAACGGCTATTTTAAGAGGAGTTGAAACGTTACTTGCAGCAGAGCCTCTAAATGAAATGGTCGTCTCTCAAACGCAAGATGGCGCGCAAGGCTTACCAGCTTTAGAGTATCTATTATATCCTGAGCTAGAAGCACAAAGTCTACTAATCGCCACTGATAAAGAAAAGCGCTGTCTTGCAGTCATGTCTATTGCAGCAAATGTTAAAGCCATAGTGCTTGAAATTAATACGTTATGGTTGCAAACAGGCGGTAATGAAAGGGCGCAATATATTAGTGGCTCAGAAGAGCAGATAGAAAAACAGTTAACAAGTTGGTTTGTAGTACTTGAAGCTATTGTGGATGATAAAATAAATAAAGTATTAGCAGAGGGGATTCCTGGAATCGTTAAAAATGCAGAGCAATATCGCAGTAAAACTTCTTTTGAAAGTATAAAGAAAAACGTAAAAGCACTTGAAGTTGTGTATTTAGGTGGCGATGGTTATGGTTTTGATGATTACTTATTAGAAATTCATAAAAAAGCGGAGTTAGACAAAGTGATTAAAGCTGCTTTTATACAAGTGTATGCAGCTCTAAATAAATTGGATATATCATTAGAGCAAGCTGTTACCGATAATGTAACACGACAAGTTTTAGAAGAAATTACAACTAAGTTAACAGCACTTCGTACCATAATGACAACCGATTTTGTGCAAACAACAGATTTTTATCCGCTAATAAATACAACTGATGGCGATTAATATGAATCGTCGTGGTTTTTGTAAATCCATGCTGGCTTTTGCCGGCATAACCAATTTACCTGCTTGTAATCTTTTAAAAGATAAACAATTTGCCAGTGCTTTTAATACTTTTGGCAATAAACATTTTATTGCCAAGTTAGATGAAAATGGCGCAATTGTGACTCAGGTTGAAATCCCCTATAGAGGTCATGATTTGGCTCAAGTACCAAATCAAAAAAATCGTGTATTTGCATTTGCACGACGCCCTGGAAATATGATTTTTGATATTAACTTAGAAGAGGGTACGTTAACTAATACGATAGAATCTCAAAAAGGTCGTCATTTTTATGGTCATGGCGTTTTTTCTTTAGATGGACAGTTTTTATTTACACCTGAAAATGATTTTGAAAATCAAGTGGGAAAAATTGTTGTAAGGAATGTGAATGACTCTTCTGTTTTAGCTGAATATGATTCTGGTGGCGTTGGGCCACACCAATGTGCACTATTAAGTGACGGTATTACTTTAGTCATTGCAAATGGTGGTATCGCGACACATCCAAATCAGCCCCGTAAAAAGCTTAATATAGCCTCGATGAAACCAAATTTAACTTATTTAAATACACAAACGGGTGAAGTAAAAGCTCAGATCCTACCGCCTCATGATCAATTAAGTATTCGCCATTTAGATGTTAGTAAGCAAGATAAAGTTGTTGTAGGTATGCAATATCAAGGCAATAAACAAGATAAAGTACCTCTTATTTTTACACAGCAAGGTGATAATGCTTTACAGGCTTGTGAAGTAGAGCAGGAGGTTTGGCAGCAAATGAATCAATATACGGCAAGTGTCTGTATTGATAATGCGTTAAATATTGCAGCTGTGAGTGCACCCAGAGGAAACTTAGTCAGTTATTGGGATTTGAATAACAATAAATATTTAGGTCAGTATCACAGTGCTGATTGTGCGGGGGTTGCTTTGGCTGATGATGGTTTTGTATTATCAAATGGTACAGGGGTGATCGAGCGCATTGTTGCTTTATCTAAAACACCTTTAAAACAAAAGCGTAGTGCGGGAATTAAATGGGATAATCATATGCTAGCACTTGTTTAAAATATAAGAGCTATATTGAACTGGTAAGAGATGTTTACCTTGGCTAAGAGTACTAAGTCAAGGTAGACTATGGTCCATTTTATTTTATTAATGCATTGAGTCAAACTGACGTGAGCCAAAAAGAAGATAAATTTGTAGATATTCGTCCTTATAATGATAGTGAAGTGCCCGCGGCATTAGAGCGCTTGATTAATGATGATGATTTTATTAACTTAATTGCAAAACATAACATTCCTAAATGGTTATCGCCTTTTTCATTTATTACTAAGCCTTTATTAAAAAAACAATTAGCTAAAAAATGGCTGAAATTAAATACAGTCAAAAAATTACAAGCTGAAGTTTATAAATACTTAGGTTTAGTCATAAAAAAAACGACATCTCAGGTTACTTTTTCGGGGCTTGATAAGCTAGATAAGTCAAAATCTTACCTTTTTATTTCTAACCATAGAGATATTGCGCTTGACCCTGCGCTTTTAAATTGGGGCATGTTTTCTCATGGAATGGATACTGTGCGCATCGCTATTGGTGATAACTTATTGCAAGTACCATATATTACTGAACTAATGCGATTAAATAAGAGTTTTATTGTAAAGCGCTCAATAAAAGCACCAAAAGAAATGTTTAAAGCATTATCGCACCTCTCAGCTTATATTTTTGATTCAGTCAATACAGGTAATTCTGTCTGGATTGCACAAAAAGAAGGAAGGGCTAAAGATGGTGATGACTATACAGATCCTGCCTTACTCAAAATGATTCAGTTGCAAGGTCGCAAGCAAAAACTGAGTTTTGAAGAGTATGTTCGAAAGTTAAATATTGTGCCTGTTTCTATTTCTTATCAATTTGAACCATGTGATATTGCAAAGGCAAATGAGCGTTTTCATAAAGATAAATATGGTGAATATCAAAAGCAGGAAGGTGAAGATATGGATAGTATAATGGAGGGCTTTAGAGCAAATAAAGGTCACGTACATATGGCTTTTGGGCAACCTATTGTTGATGGGTGCAGTTCTGCTGAAGCATTAGCACAAACCATCGACCAGCAAATATTATCATCTTTTTATTTACATCCTGGAAACTATATAGCGGCTAATCATAATGTGCTTGATGTAAGCGATATTGATAAAAAACAGTTTGAACAGCGTATGATACAAGTGCCAGATGAGTTAAAGGAAATTGTATTAGGCATATATGCTAAACCTTTAGAGAAACAGCTCAAACAGTTATAAAAATTATAAATATTAGTTTTTAAAAACCGCGTTAGCGGTTTTTTTGTGTCTAAAATTCAGGCTATACTTAAGTCATTATTATCTAAGGGGGAGGTATGATGCAACAAATTGAAATATTTGAAATTCCTAGCCCTTGTATTGATGTTTGCCAAACGAATAGTCGAGGATATTGCTTAGGCTGTTACCGCAGTAGAGAAGAGAGGTTTCAATGGCTAAAAATGGATGTTTCTCAGAAAAAAAAAGTACTTATTTTATGTCAGCAAAGGAGGAAACGTCATCAGCAAAAAATAGCGGCAAATAAAAATACGAGTGAGCATAATATTTGTGAGCAAAAAGATTTTGGTTTTTAATAATGCGCTATGCCATGTTTATTTTTAAGAGTGTCTACGATACCTTGTTTTTTTAATTGGTTTAGTGCTTGAGTTAAAGGTATCACCAATTTTTTGTGTTTTTCATGTAAAAAATGATATGAATTGAGTAGTTCAACTTCTTGTACTTTATATTTTATTTTTTCAAAATGTGGTAAATCATGGGAAAGTTGGAAGTCTAATAATAATACAGCATCAACTTTTTTTTGTGTTAATAATGACAATTGTGTTTTTATATTCTGTACTGGAATTCTTGTGCCTAAAAAGTTGGCTGTATTTAAATATTTATTTGCAACAGGGTAACCAGCTCTATAGCTAATAGAAGAAAACTCTGAAATATTACATGGTAAGCATTTTGTTTTATTATGAACTAATAGCAGTTTGAAATTAAATAATGCAAAAGGAACTCTGATTAAGTTAGGGTATTGCTGACTAATATTTGCAATACGACCTAGCTGGCCATCAAAAAAACCTAAATTTGCTGCTTTGAGGGCATTTTCATAAGAGTAGGGTTTAAGTGACATTTCATAGTCAATAGATTTATAAGCAAGCTTCATTAATTCAATGACATATTGTGATTGTGCGGTTTCAGTTGGCAGGTTAAAAGTTAATTTTTGCTCAGCATAACTTTTACAGCTAAAAGTAAAAATAAAAGTAGTTATACAAAAAATAATGAATGGCTGAAGCATCGATATATTTTCACCGTTAGTTTTTTAATTTAAAATCGATTATACTATGCTGTGCTTTTAAAAGTTAGAATAACAATTCATGAATTATAACCTTTGTCTTTTATCCAGAAATGAAAAATATCAAATCCAGTTAGATTATGAAGCATCTTATTGGGCCTATCAAATTAAAAAAGGTAAAAGTAGCCGAGATGTTATTTATGGCAACATTTTAGCTCGTCCAAGTTCAGAGCAGGATTATTTAAAACAACAGTTTGAAAAATACCTCGCTGCTATGTAAACATGCGATATGCTCAGTTTGAAATAGAATTATTGGTTAAAATAAAAACCCCCTTAGTAAATAAATTTTATGATTTAAATCGGGTTAAAGGCCGTGCTAATAAACAAGATGATGTCTGGGTTGTAAGGAATCATTCTGAAATTATTGCTGCATGTCGGGTTCAAACAATTGCCAGTCACTTATTTTTATCGACTTTATTTGTATTGCCTCAAATGCGAAATGAAGGTGTTGCAAGAGATTTGTTACTATATTTAATTGAATATTATAGAAATAAATCATTATTACCAATATTTACTTTTGCTTATTCCACTTTAGATTCATTTTATAATTCACTTGGTTTTAACGCATGCCAGAATTTACCAATTGAATTAAAATGCATGTTTGAAAGTTACCAATTGCAAGGTCGAAAAATTATACCTATGTATACATAAGGTAAGTTAATTTTTTGTGCTATTTTAATCCTCCCTTTTAATGTCTTAATGCTAAATTAAAGAATTATTATCAAATTTATTACAATAATGATGCAATCAGTTCATAATTGAATAATAGCTATTTTTTGTGAGTTGCCTTTGTTATATCGATTAATCTCAAACTTCATCTTTTTATTTTGTGTTAATTTTATTACAACAAATGCAATTGCAAAAGTTGAAAGGCTTTCTCCTAACGAAGGGTTAGCACAAAGCTACGTAAGTAATTTACTAGTAGATAAAAAAGGTTACCTTTGGTTGGCTACACAGGGGGGACTAAACAAATATGATGGCTACCAGGTTGAGGCTGTAGTCGGCCCTAATGATGTTTTAACTGATGCAATAATTGATGTCATATATCAGGATTATCAAGGCTATATTTGGATCACATCTTATTTAAATGGTGTATTTAGATATGATCCAGATACAGGTAAATTTAAACAATTTGTTTTTGCGCCAAAAACAGAAGAACAATTGTCGTTTCAAGCCGTTTATAGCATTGTTGATACTGGAGATAAGGATTCTATTTGGCTTGGTCGAGGTAAAGATTTAGCTAAACTTAATATAAATACAGGAAAAATAGAGCCTGTTTTTTTACTGCCAAATGCAACAAAACAAAGTTTTGTTCGTCGATTATTTTATCATCGAGGGTTTATTTATATAGGCACTACGGAAGGAGCTTATATTTTGGAGGTTGCCACAGGGCGTTGGCGATTATTAAATCATTTACAAGGTGATGCAAAACATGTTGATCAAAATAATGTGAAATCCTTTGCTTTAAAAGATCGAAATACACTCTGGGTTGGAACTGTACAAGGTCTTTATCAGGTTGATATTAGTAATGCCAAGCAACTGTTTGAAACACCAAATACTGCTTTTAATTCAAAAATGTATATTTCAGATTTAAATATTTGGAAAATTCATCCTAAAAATAATAAAGTTAAACTTGCAACGGATAAAGGCATATTTGATTATTATCCAGAAGATAACCATTTAGATAAGAGTAATCGCCTTGCCAATAGTCGTTATACCTTATCTGATAACAGCATCATAGATATGATTGAAGATCAGCACGGTTCTATGTGGCTAGCAACTAAAAATGATGGTGCTTTTTTTGTACCAAATAAAGCGTACTTTTTTTATAATTATCATAATGAAAATGTGAAAGGTGAAAAACTAACACACCATAATATATGGTCCATTGCACAGCTGAATAACCAAGTTTGGTTAGGAACTGCAAATGGTTTAACACAACTTGATTTACACAGCTATCAAACAAAAACTTATTTAAAAGACTATATCCGAGATGCTTATAATAGAGAGTTTAGTATTTTTAAACTGATTCCTTATAAACATTATTTATGGATGATAACAAGTCGAGGGTTATTTCGATTTGACACTACTTCAAAAGAAATAATAAGGGCTAAGGCAAAAAATAGTGAATTAGATAAGTTTATTACTGGTTTTGTTCGTGGCGCCTACGCAGATCCTTCTGGAATTTTATATTTAGTTCATCCTGAGCAAGGGATATTTTCTTATCAACTTGATACTTTTGAAGTAAAACCCTTAAAAGGTGATTTTCAAAATATAGACCCATTTTTAGCGCTGGGTTTCTTTCCGCCATTACCAGATAAGCCAATTTCTCCTTTATTCTATTCATCGGGTACGTTATATCGTTTTAACCAAGTAAAACACTCATTAGAAGTGATTTATCAGCTACATAAAAAAAATACAGCTGATATTTCGTTGTCTTCCTATCTTGTCGATAAAAATAATGTTTTATGGCTATCATTTAATAATTTAGGGTTAATAGGCTTAGATGCAACAAGCTTTAAAGAATTATATCGTATTGGAAAAGAACATAAACATATAGGCTCCTTACTTTATGATATGTTTACTGATGATAAAGGGATGATCTGGATGAGTAGTCATAAAGGTATCTGGCGCTTTGATCCTGACAATCTGCATTTCCAGCAATATACAGTTGAAGATGGGCTTGATACTAACGAGTTTAATTCTATGTCAGGAACCCAGCTTAGTGATGGGCGACTTGCGTATGGTTCGGTGAAGGGCATAACCGTATTTTCTCCAGCTGATAATCGGCCTAAACAAGCGTTATTAAATCAAGTTAATATTACTTCAATACAGTTAATGTCCCGTAAATTAGATTTTCCCGCAACAGCACCTGTTGAAACAATTGAATTAAAATATGATGATATTGGTTTAGATATTGCGTTCTCTGCAATGGCATTTAAATATCAGGAGCGTATTGAATTTGAATATCAATTATCAGATGGGAAAAAAGTTACAACACGCAATACAAATCGTATTATGTTTCCAAAATTAAATGCGGGAAACTATACATTATCTATCAGAGCAAAAGATCCGCTAACAGGTGTTTATACTAAGGCTTCAAACTTAAAAATAAATGTTGCTTATGCACCGTGGAAATCTCCGTATGCATTGCTTATCTACGCTTTGGTAATATTTTGTTTAACCTTTACGTGGATCTCTCGACGACATAAAATCCAACGGCAATTATTGACCGCGCATAAAGATACCCAGCAAAGTGAAGCAAGGCTTAAGTTGGCCCTTGAGGGGAGTCGATCTGGAGTGTGGGACTGGCAGAATAGCTCCCCCATAATTTATCAACCTAGATTGGTAACAGAGTTGGGCTATGAAATAGAAAAAGTAACTCTAGATGAGTATCTTAAAAAAATTCACCCTGAAGATCGTGCAAAATTTAGAATTGAATGGTTAGAGTTTTTATCTACTGACAAGGGCTATTTTGATTGTACTTATCGTGTACGGCATATTGCGGGACATTGGCGTTGGTATAAAGACTTAGGAAAAGTAATGGCTTGGGATAATTCACAAGCTATAAATGTGGCTGGTACCTATACCAATATCACTAGAGAATTAGTATTTGAAGAAAATGCGCGTTTATTTGGTGCTGCTTTTGAGCATACACGTGATTGGGTATTTATTTTAGATAAAAAATTTCGTATCAGAGCAACAAATCAAGCTGTGAGAGATGATTTTCATATTTCTAAAAAATTAAACTCAAGTCGAAAAATTAATTTAGGATTAAGTAAAAATACGCAATTAAATTATTTAAGAATATTATCTAAATTAAAACCATCAGAGCACTTTCAGTTTAATGAGGTGATAATAACAGCCGATAAAGTTGAACATCCGGTCATTATTAAAGTGAATGCGATTGCTGATGCAAATGAAAATAATGCAGGTACTCATGGAGGCGAATTAGAGAACTATATTGTTGTGATAACCGATATTAGTGAACAAAAAGAAGCTGAAAATGAACTAAGAGTATTGGCTAATTATGATGCGCTTACTAAATTACCAAACAGATCATTATTATTAGATAGAATCGATCATGCTCTAGAGATATGCAAACGTCAAAAAAGCAAACTGGCATTATTATTTATAGATTTAGATAAGTTCAAACAAGTTAATGATTCTTTAGGTCATAATCAAGGAGATAAACTACTAGTTGAAATTACACAGAGGCTTAGAGGTGCGTTAAGGAAACAAGATACAGTTGCCAGGTTGGGTGGAGATGAGTTTGTTGTTTTACTAGAAGATATCAAGCATATAGATGAAGTGTTAGTGGTCTGTAATAAGTTGGCTGACAATATTTCGAAACCTGTGTTATTAGGGCAAAATAAAGTAAGTGTGAACTCTAGTATCGGTATTGCCGTATGCCCTGAGGATGCTGATAATACTACTGATTTATTAAAATCTGCTGATATCGCTATGTTTCATGCAAAAAAGCAGGGCAGCGATAGCTATCAGTTTTTCCATCAAGAAATGAATCATAAGATACAAAAGAAGTTACAACTAGAAAGTGATTTGATGTTAGCATTTGAGGAGAATAAATTTGTTAATTATTATCAGCCTATTATTTGTGGCGTCACAAAAGCGACTTTAGGCTTTGAAGTTTTATTAAGGTGGTCACACAATGGTAAAATGATCCTTCCAAACGAATTTATTCCTGCAGCTGAAAGCACTGGATTAATCAAAAAAATGACATTAGCCACATTGAAACGGGCTCTAAATGATTTAGTTAAATGGTTAGAGTTCTCAAGTGAATGCTATTTGTCGGTTAATTTATCGGCAAAAGATTTTGAAAATGAAATGTTATTCGACAACATTACGCAGCTTATAAAAAGCTCAAAAATAAAACCTCAGCACTTAGTTTTTGAAATAACCGAAACAGTACTGATGTCTGACGCAAAAAAAGCTTTAAAGTGTATGCAAGATTTAAAAAGTCTGGGTTGTTTATTGTATTTAGATGATTTTGGCACCGGGTATTCGTCATTAACTTATTTAAAAAACTTCCCTATAGATGTACTTAAGATAGATCGCAGCTTTGTTCAAGACATAGGTGTTGAACAAAGCAATGAAGCGATTATTAAGTCAACATTAGCACTGGCAAACAGTTTAGGTAAAGAATGCGTTGCTGAAGGAGTCGAAACATTTGAGCAAGTGAGTTTTTTGCAAATGTTAGGTTGCTCTTATATGCAAGGGTTTTTATTTTCAAAACCTGTGCCGGCAGAGGACGTTATCACCTTATTGAATAAAGACTGGCAGAATAAATTTAAGCCATAATTGACTCTGTTTTATCAGAATCAATTATGGGTGTTTTTACCACAATGGGGGCAGTATTGTTTTTGGTAAAGGCTACTTTGCTGTTTTTTTATGGCCGACTTTGCTTCTTGTTTACTTAGCCCGAGTTCTAACCTTAACCTTTCAAGCTTATTTTTTTCATCTAATGTTAATTTGCCATCTTCTAGGCAAGCATGCACTTCATCTTCAAACTGGGTGCGACGTTTTCTTAATTGTTCTGAAAAACTAGAAGCTAACAAACCTGTAGGGATTGCAACCATTCCCATACTTAATACTGTGATAACACCACCAAAAAAGCGTCCTAACGGTGTGATAGGTACAACATCGCCATACCCTACAGTTGTGAGTGTTGCCATTGCCCACCACATAGACTCAGGAATAGAACCAAACTTATCAGGCTGAATATCATGTTCAATTAAATAAATGCCACAGGAAGCGAGTATAAGCACGATTGCCATAATAAAAAAAGCGGCACCTAAGGAGCTTGCTTCTTCTTTAAATGATTGCAATAAGAGTTGCATTGCTCGAGAATAACGAGTGAGTTTAAAAACACGCATTAAGCGAATGACGCGTAAAAATCGCAAGTCAAATGACATGAAAAGCATTAAATAAGAAGGCAAAATAGCGAGTAAATCAATCAAGGCTAAAGGACTGGTGATATATTTAAATCGCATTTTTAAATGGCTATCACCACTGTTTTTGTATTTTTCTTTATCAACACAAGCCCATAATCGGGCTAAATACTCTAAAGTGAATAGGCCCACAGAGATAATTTCAATCCAGATGAAATAGTGTTTGTATTCAATGGCAATACTTTGAACAGACTCAATAACAATTGCAATAACATTGGTTAAAATAAGTAATACTAAAAAAAAATCAAGCCAGCGGCCTTTATTGATATGCTTACCCGAACTTTCTAAAACCTGAGCAAGAAAATGTCTGAATGAGTGCACTTAAATATCCATGAAATTAAGTTATGCTATTGTTATTAATAGCATAACTTAAAAAGGTTATTTAACCATGCCTTTTATGATTCAAAAGCGCTTTTAATTTGGCAGGTTTGATAGGTTTACTTAAGTAGTGAATATCATTGATTTTTGTTTCTGCTTTAAGGGCTTCATCTCGCATGGCTGTGATAAGTATTGCTGGAAGCTTTTTTTGCCAGATATCACGTAAATTCAGGACTAATGTTATGCCATTAGATTCATTATCGAGCTGGTAATCCATTAAAATAATATCGGGAGCAGGATTATTTTTAGCAAAATTGATTGCTGTAGCAAAACTCTTAAAGCTATTGTGCTTACAATCCCATTTATTAAGTAAACTTGCCATCGCATCTAGGTTTTCCTGAGCATCATCAACCATCATCACATTAAATGACTGTTTATTGTCAAATTGAATTTGATTAACACTTTTTTGTTGTACAAGCTCTTTTATCCCGACAGGCACTTTGATACTAAAACAGCTACCTTTGTTTAATATAGATTTGACTTCAAGTGTTAGACTTAATAAATCAGCCATACGTTTTACAACACCCAGACCAAGGCCTATGCCATTATTATCTGAATTATCTATTCTATAAAAATCACTGAATATTTTACCTTGTTGATATTTTGAAATTCCAGGGCCTGTATCCCAAATTTCAACTTTGATATAAGCGTGTTCAATAGAAGTTGCTTTGATATGTCGACAGCCAATTAAAACTTTGCCATGTTTTGTATATTTAACAGCATTAGATACTAAATTTTGTAAAATACGTCTTAAATAAGTGGTATCACATTGGACTATTGCATTAGATTTTTTCACTTTAAGTTGTAGCCCTTTTTCTTTGCATAATATGGCATATTCACTACTTAAAGGCGTTAAAATATCATTAATGCAAAAATGCCTATTTTGTGGGGTCAGTGCACCTTGGTCAAGTTTCGCTATTTCTAACAATGCAGACATTAAATGGACGGTTGAATCTAAACTATGGCCTAGTTTTTCAAAACTATTTTGATTGTTAACGCTAAGGTCTTTGTCTTCTATCGATGCTAAATATAAACGCGCAGCATTGAGCGGCTGTAAAATATCGTGGCTTGCTAACGCTAAAAATTTTGTTTTACTATCATTTGCATTTTCAGCTTCATGCTTTGCCTGAGTGAGTGCTTGTTCTGTGTGTTTTCTGCGACCAATTTCAGCTTCAAGCTCTTTATTAATTGTGCTTATTTCTTGAGTACGCGCTTCAATACGGTTTTCTAGTGAAATATTGATTTCTTCTAATAGGTTTTGTGTTTCGATATGGCTGGTAATATCGGAGTAGCTAGTAACAAACCCACCATCAGGTAAAGGGTTTCCTGTCATTTCAAACACCTGTCCATTTTTTCTTCGACGAATAAAATGATGCGGTGTGCCATTTTTTAAATGCTGTACACGTTTATTTATTTGTATTTCAAGTTCTCCTGGTCCGCACTCACCCTTACTGGCATTAAAACGGATCACTTCTTCGATAGGCTGTCCAACCTCTAAAAAACCTTCTGGATATTCAAACATTTCCATATAACCTTTGTTCCATGCAACCAGCTTTAAATCTTTATTAACAACAGAAATACCATGGCTTAGGTTTTCTAAGGCAGTAAATAATAAGTTTTGATTAAATTGAAGCGCTTGAGTGGTTTCATCAAAGAAGTTCACAACTTCTTCAAAAGCCATTTGTTTACCTGTCAAGACAGTGCTAATAAGTGCTTGGGCTGATGATGCACCCAATACACCAGCTAAAGAACGTTCACAATAATCAATAAACTCAGAGTTAGGGAATTCATTGTCATCAGCAAGTTCACTATTCATCATATAATAATTAAATAATTGCTTGCTGCGCTGTATGCCTAAAAAGGTTTGTAGTAAAACTTTTAAATCATAAATTGTGGCTTTGACATCTTTATTTTGGCGTTTTTCTATTGATAATTGCTCTCTCGGGTTAACAAAAGCAGTTGCTTGAATTTTATCTATTAAGTGTTCTTGTGCTCCTAGTGAAAAGGCGATGTAACAGGCAATGTTAGCAATTAATGCAATGAAAGTACCTTGAGTGATCACTGTTTGCTGTATGATATTGCTGTCTATAGATGCATTTTGAAGTAATGGAAACATTAAAAAAAGCATCCAAAAAATAAAACCTGCAATTAAACCTGCGTATACGCCATAGGCATGACCTTTTCGCCAATATAAACCACCCACAATTGCCGGTAAAAGTTGCGTTACTAATGAAAAAGCAATTAAGCCCATGCTTGCAAGTGCTGAGTTGTTAGCCAGCCTTTGTTGATAAAAATACGCAAGGGCGAGTACAGCGGCTATGGTAATACGTCTCACTAATAATATTTGACGTTTATAGCTGGTGGTTATTAGGTTACGTTTAAATTTACGTTTTAAAAGTAAAGGTAATACAACATCATTGGATATCATGGTGCTGAGAGTGAGTGTTGCAACGATTATCATAGCTGTACCTGCTGAAAGTCCGCCAATAAATACAAAAGTGGTTAAAATTGCATTATTTTCAGTGACAGGTAGTGCGAGTACAAAACTATCGGCGGCAAAATGAGCGCCTATTTCAGGATGAAATGCAGCAGTAGCAATAGGGATGATAACAGCAGCAGTCAGTAATAAATAAAGCGGAAAAGCCCAGCGAGCAGTTTTCAGATGTTTTAAATCTTGATTATCAACAATAGTGACATGAAATTGTCTGGGTAAACATATGATTGCAGCGGCAGCCATAAGGGCTTGGCCTATAAAATTAAAGCTTAGAAAGTCATCGGTTTTCCAGTGACTAAAGGCACTTTGCTTGGTTAAAACTGAAATCATTCCGGGTTGATAGTTTAAAAATACAAAGACAGCTAATCCTGCCACAGCAATTAATGCTAATAACTTTATGAGTGATTCAAAGGCAATGGCTAACATTAATCCAGAACGATATTCAGTGACATCTACTTTTCTGGTACCAAAAAATATTGCAAATAATGCCATCATTAAAGTTCCAAACAGGGCAAGTAAGGTGCCTGATATTTTTGTATCCCCTTGCAATAAAATAAAGCTAGAGCTCAGCGCTTTGAGTTGTAATGCGATATAGGGAATAGTGGCAAGTAATGCAATTAAGGTTACTAAAATGGCCGTTAGCTGGCGTTTACCATAACGTGCTGAAATAAAATCAGCAATAGTTGTAATGTTTTGTTTTTTACTGACTAAAACTAATTTATATAAAAACCTGTGACCAAACATAAATAATAAGGCTGGTCCAAGTAATATCGGTAAATAGTTCCAGCCTGAATTAGTTGCTGTGCCAACGGCACCATAATATGTCCATGAAGTGCAATATATACCTAGTGCCAAAGAGTATACAAAAGGGTGGTGACTGATTTTTTTAGCTAAAGGTGTTTTTTTATCACCCCAGTTGGCAAGCCAAAATAAAAGGCCCATGTAACATAGACCTGCGAAGATCAGAGATAAAGTCATTGTATACAATCAAAATATTCTTATTTATCATACCTTAACATGGTGAAGGTATGATGTATGTTATTCCTTGGTCTACTGTGTACTTATAATAAAAAGCTAACCAATTTCAGGAAGAAAACCAAACATTTGTAAACATTGAGCGCTAATAATTATGACCCCAAATAAAGCTGCAAAGGCCAATGCTGAATTCCCACCTTTTACCCGATACTCATCATTTGAGATTTCACGTTGGTTCCTTTGTTTGTAAACCATAGCGACAGGTAAGAATACAGCCAATACAACGAGAGCAATAGCCGCATAACCTAAGGCCATAATAAAACCTTTAGGATAAAAAAGAGCGAATCCTAAAGGGGGTATAAAAGTAACGAATGCAGTAAATAACCTATCTTTTTTACTATTTCCTTTTTTTAAGGTATCACTAAAAAAATCAAAAAGGCCTAAGCTTACACCTAAAAATGATGTTGCTAATGCTAAATCAGCAAATATTGTAATCGCATGGCTAATTTTAGGGCTTTGCAACATAGAAGTTATGCTTGTAATAAAACCAGATAGCCCTTCGCTTTGTAATAAGTTTGATTGACTCATTACTCCTTGGCTTACGACTTGCCAAAATAAGTAAAGACATAAAGGTAAAGCGGCTCCCATGATCATGATTCTACGAAGTGATTTGATATCGATGCCAACATATTTCACTATTGAAGGAATAGAACCATGAAAGCCAAATGAGGTGAATACTACAGGGATAGCGGATAATATTAGTCCTTGCTCTATCGGCATTTCAAGTAAATGTTGCCCTTGTACATAGGGGGTTAGCAAATAAAAAACACTGGCTAAGGCAATTATTTTGATAGTAAATAAAACACGATTAATTTTATCAACAGCACTTGTTCCCAAGGTAATGATGGTGCCAAAAATCACGGCAAATAAAATAGATCCTGTTTGTTCAGGTAATTGAATATGGGTCCATTGAGCTAGTTTAGTTTGTAATTGAGCGCCACCGCCTGCGATATAGGCGGCACATAATGCATAAAATAAAAAAATCATAGAAAAGTTAGCAATGACTTGGCCTTTCTTTCCGAGTAGGTTTTTAGCTAAAGAATTTAAAGTTGCTTCAACATGTGCATATTGATGAACTTCTAGCATTAATAAAGCTGTGTAGGTCATTAATGCCCAGGCTGCAAATAGTAAAGCAGTTGCAGTGGAAAATCCTAAACCAGCCGAGGCTATTGGTAAAGCTAACATGCCTGCGCCTATCGTAGTTCCCGCAATAATTAACATACTGCCAATTGTTTTACCTTGGATCATGAACCTGACCTCATCTTTTATTCTTAGAAATTCTTTGGCTAGGTTAAAGGCTATTTATCAAAATGAAAGTATAAGGAGCAAAAAGATTAATTGTCTTGTAGCATTTTATTTACATGTAAAAACTAAGTCGGGCGTATTTTATTGAAGGATTAGAATGTACCTATTTGATTAATAAGAGGTAAGCAAGATGTAATTATTATTAAACCACGTTTAAAGTTTATGAGTATTTTTAGTGAGTCTGGTGAGTTGGCAATACTGGGTAGTATGTTCAACTCCCATATTTATGTGACAGTTGAACATTATTTTTATTCACAACTTTGGATATGTAGAATAGTTTACAAATTGATTAAACGTGTTTACCACGTGTCCAATTTGATTTTGATAATAAACGCTCTCCAGCATCAACAGCGCCAGTTTCCATGGTTGTTCCCATTGAGTCATTCCAGCGATTTAAATAGCCAAACAATGAAATAACGCCCAAAATCTCAACAACTTCACCATCATCCCAATATTCATGCATTTGTGCTGTAATTTCATCATCAACAGCGTTTGGTACACTTGAAGCGGCTAAAGCAAGTTCAAAAGCGGCTTTTTCTGCTGGTGTATATAAATTGCTTTCTCTGAATGACCATATGTTCTCTAAGCGATCTTCGCTGCCGCCATAACGTTCAGCAGCTAAAATTGTATGGGCTTCACAGTAGCGGCAGCCTGTATTTGCACTGGTGATATAACCGATTAATCTTTTTTGCTCAGCAGTAACACGACCTTCATTTGCCATTACAGCCATATTTAAATTAATAAATGCTTTTGCAATTGCAGGGCGACGTTGCATCGTTAAAACGCTATTAGGGCAAAAACCCAATGTTTCATTAAAAAATTCAGCTAGTTCAATAACTTCTTTGTTGGCATCTGTGGGAAGTGGGGTTATTAGTGGCATTGTATTCTCCATGTTTTATATTATTTTATAAAACGACTCTACTTATTTATTGCTGCATATGCAATAACTTTATTGTTGCATATGCAGCATTCTGTTTTTGTTAGAGGATTTTTATTTGAATCAATTAAATGGTAAAGTGAGCTCGATTTTATGACATTTAAGGCAAAGCACATTAGTAAGTCAGCCAGAAGTCAGGCATTTACCCTGACAGAATACATTGAGGATCCATTGGATTTAACTTCTCATTTGCCATATCGAGTTGCGGTTGTGAGTAATTTATTGGCATTAAATCGTGATTGGAAAATTCGTAACTTAACGGACTTAGATCCGAGAGAAATGCGAGTATTACTTAATATAGGTTCATATATGCCGGTTAAGTCGGCTGATATTGCGTATCAATCTAGGCTTGACTCTTATACTGTGAGCAGAGCTGTAAAAAAATTGCTGGCACTTAATTTAATCGCGTCTCGCCAAGATGAAATAAAAAAGAATGTAAAAAATTTATATTTAAATGATGCTGGAAAATTACTATATCAAAAGTTGATCTTTGCTATGGATGAAAGGGCAAAAGAGTTAGAAAGTATATTATCGAATGAAGAAAAAGCTTTATTTTTTAATATGCTTGAACGCATTGAAAATAAAACTGAAGCAATTTTAGCAACGCAAGCATCTGAATTAATTAAGCAGGGCTTGGATGCACCCACAGATCAAAAAGAACTCATTCGCTGGCATAAAAAAACCAATACGAATTAAATTTGCGACTGCAACTGATAACAACTATCATTATCAATTATAGTGAGCTAGAAGGATGCCAGCTTAAATACGATTACTGTTTGTAGATTGAATTTACAACAAGTAATCGCTAATATTTTTTGGTCTAAATTTATGAGATCTCAATCATATGATCTTTTTGCGCGAATACTCCATTTATCTATGGCTGTAATTATTATTTATACATTAATAGCGGGCTTTATATCTCACTTAGTTAACCCAATCATATTCAATACTTTGTCCGTTTTGAATATGTCTTTGGCAACAGTCGCAGTCCCTATATTTTGTTTTAGATATATATGGTCATTTTTCAGAGTGACACCAGAGTTACCCTTAAGTATTCCTAAATGGCAAAAGCAAAGTGCTAAGTTAATTCATTCACTCTTATATTTAATAATATTTGGTGTATTTATCAGTGGTTATTTAATGCTAAAGGTACCATTTCAGTTTTTTTGGCTTGTTACAATTAATAACCCTATCTCTGATATTGTGATAAATACTTTCTTTTTTAAATTACATATTATGCTTTGTATTTTTTTATCTTTCATGGTCAGTATTCATATCTTAGCGGCGTTAAAACATAAGTTTTACAACCAAAATAATGTGCTCGAATTAATGTTTCCGGTGAAAAAATAAATTATTTGATCTCCGTTAAAGATAAAATTTGATTACTATGCCAATTAAGTAAATCTTGGCTGAATTTTGGTAAAGTTTCACGGTCAAGATTTTCAAGAATAGATTTTATTTCTAGCCCTAGTTCAGTATCACCGGTTAAAAGTAATTCTCGATTAAAAAATAAAGTATCTGGATCCGCTTTTTGACTCGCCATTAAAACAAAACTATTAAAATTACCTCTAAAAACAACGTTGGACTGTGCATGAGGTTTGATTATCAAACGAGATTGACCTTGATGGTTTTGATAACTGATATACCAAGACGAGTCTAAATCTGTGATGGTTAACTCTAGCCACTTATCGATTAAAAAATCGAATTCTTGATCTTTTATTTCAGCTATAAATACTTTATTTAAAATACGTTCAAGTACAAAGCAGGGGACCTGATTTGGAATAAGCTTTAGTGCTAACTTTCCACCTTGAGGAAACTTTTCTACTGCAAATTTAATTACATTTTTTAAAAAGGTCATATAAATCAAGTTTAATGTTTAGAGTGGCTGTTATTTTATTCGCAGAGATCATTTCAAAGCTTAATCTAAATCAAGTTTCCCTTAGCAATTATCATTAAATTAACTGAATAAAAATTTTTTGGTATTTTATTCATGGAACTACTTTGTCCAGCGGGAAGTCTGGCTTCTTTAAAAGCGGCGGTCGATGCGGGTGCAGATGCTGTTTATATTGGTTTTAAAGATGATACTAACGCCCGGCATTTTGCAGGGTTAAACTTTACTGACAGACAGTTAGAAAAAGGCATCAGATATTTACGTCAGCATAATTGCAGATTGCATGTTGCCATTAATACATTTGCTCACCCTGATGGTTTAGAGCGTTGGAAAGGGTCGGTAGATAAAGCTGTTTCAATAGGTGCTGATGTACTGATTATCGCAGATTTAGCTGTATTAGATTATTGTGCTAAAACGTATCCAAACATTGAGATTCATGCTTCAGTACAAGCTTCGGTAACTAATGCAGCTGCAATTAACTTTTTTGTAGATAGCTTTAATGTAAAGCGGGTGGTATTGCCACGAGTACTCTCTATTCATCAAGTTCGCCAGCTAGCCCGAGTAAGTCCTGTTGAAATTGAAGTTTTTGCCTATGGTAGTCTATGCATAATGGCTGAAGGGCGCTGTTATTTATCTTCTTATTTAACAGGTGAATCCCCTAATACCGCAGGGGCATGCTCTCCAGCTAAATTTGTTGAATATAAAGAAACTGATACCGGTTTAGAAACTCATTTAAATGGTATTTTAATTGACAAATTTACTGATGATGAAAAAGCAGGATACCCGACATTATGTAAAGGTAGATTTGATGTTGGCGATGAGCGATATCATGCGCTTGAAGAACCTACTAGTTTAAATAGCATGGAAATGTTACCTGAATTAATGCAAATGGGTATAAGTGCTATCAAAATTGAAGGGCGTCAGCGAAGCCCTGCTTATGTTTCTCAAGTCACAAAGAGTTGGCGTCAAGCCATTGATGCCTGTAAAGCTTCACCAGATAGTTTCAAGCCATCGGTAGAAACAGAACAATGTTTAAGTAATTTATCTGAAGGTAGTCAAACTACCTTGGGTGCCTATCATAAGAAGTGGAAGTAAAGGTTATGAAATATGCATTAGGTCCTATTTTATATTATTGGCCAAAACAGCGCGTTGAAGATTTTTATCATATGGTTGCAAAATCCGATGTAGATATCGTGTATTTAGGTGAAACGGTTTGCTCAAAGCGTCGAGAGCTAAAGATTCAAGATTGGTTGAAGATAGCGCAAATGTTAATTGGTGCAGGTAAAAAAGTGTGTTTATCTACCATGGCTCTCCTTGAAACACCTTCAGATTTAGCCATGTTAAAACGTTATTGCGATCAACAAGATTTTATGATCGAGGCCAATGATTTATCGGCAATTCAATTATTGTCAAAGCAAGATTTGCCTTTTTCTGTGGGCCCAGCAGTAAATTGTTATAACGCACAAACGCTTGACTTATTTTTAAATAAAGGCATGAAGCGTTGGACTATGCCTGTTGAGTTATCCCATGACTGGCTTCGGAAAATAGTGAATGCCCCTTTACTTGAAAATAAACGTACGGATTTTGAAGTTGAAGTTTTTGCTTATGGCAATATGCCATTGGCTTATTCTGCTAGGTGTTTTACTGCGCGTTCTGAAAACCACTCAAAAGATGAATGTAAATTATGTTGCATTGACTACCCGCAAGGACGAGTGGTTAATAGCCAAGATAAAAATCAACTATTTGTGATCAATGGTATACAAACAATGTCGGGATTAAAATATAACTTAATTAATGATTTAAAAAGTATGCACAATACTGTTGATGTTGTCAGGCTTAGTCCTGAGTCAGAAGATACATTAAAAATGTTAAAAAATTTTCGTGCTAACGAAACAGGTCAAAACCCTATGCCACTTGATAAAGAACAAGAATGTAACGGTTATTGGCATAAGGTAGAGGGCATGGTTCAAGTTGAGGTTTAGAGGTTTAAAAGGCGGAAGCCTTATTTTTATTATGAAAATAAAATGAATGTCAATTGTTGCACGCTAGTGTACCTGTAATGTAAACGAAAGGTTACATTTTGTAGTGTTTTTTTTAATTAAGTTGATATCTGTTTAACTCATTACTGTGTACCTGTTATGGGTTTTTATGTTACAAGTAATGAGTAAATGTAAGTTTATATTTCAGGGTTGGTTTTTACCAGCTTCTAAATTATTAAATTCATAATAAAAACAGGTAAAAATTTTGAAAAAATTAAATTTAGTTTCTCTTGCGATCAAGTCAGCATTAATGCTGGCAACAGTTTCTGTATCACAAAATTCAATTGCTGAAATCAACAATGAAAAAATAGAACGTATTTCAGTGACTGGTTCTAAAATAAAAAGAATTGGTATTACTTCTCCTACCCCCGTAATTGTTATTAGTAGTGAAGATTTAGCACAGGCGGGTGTGACTAATATTAATGACTTATTAGCTGAGTTACCCAGTGGTGAAGTGGGTTTATCACCTGATTCAACAAATGGTTATATTTATGCTAATGGTCTAAATACTTATAATTTAAGAGGACTAGGATCTGAGCGTACGCTTGTATTGGTTGATGGTAAACGATTTATTGGTGCTGGTCCTACAAATCCTGCAGTTGATTTAAATAACATACCTGCATCTATGATTGAACGTGTTGAAGTTATTACTGGTGGTGCATCGGCGGTATATGGTGCTGATGCAGTAGCTGGTGTTGTAAATATAATTACTAAAAAATCACACCAAGGTATTTCGGTGCAACTTGATACCAGTAAACCACAGCAAACAGGTGGTGAGAAGCATGCAATTAGTCTAGTAGGTGGCTTTGAGTTTTCAGGTTTTAATTTTGTTACATCTGTAGAATATACAAAAAATGAAGCTTTGAAAAAAATGGACCGTGATTTTTTTAGAACACCTGTTGAGTCTCATTTTAATCCTGCGAACACAACTAACTCTGATTTAATTCCCAGACGAATATCCCATAACTTTGGTGAAGGTTATGGTTTATATGCATCTCAAGGTAATTTTGTTTTAGGTAGTACTAGAGATGGTTGGGCTTTAGATAATCGTAATTATACTTTTGATCCTGATGGAAGCATACGTTTATTCGACTATGGGTTAGGGCGATTATATGATCACCCTAGTGAAAATGCGAGTGTTTATTATGCTTCAAATGGGGATAATCTAGGTGATGGTATTCCTCATGGGGGTACTAATCAATACCAGTATTTTAATTCACCTTTGGAGCGAGCAAACTTTGCGACCTCTCTAAGTTATGATATTTCACAAGACCATGAATTTACTTCAAGTATTTATTATACCCAATCTAAAGGAACTGGCTTATCTTCGCCGACCTTTTATCAACACTCAATTACCACTGATAATGCATTTATGAGTGATGAAATGAAAAATTTATTGGCTAATAATACCAATGAAGCGGGTGAAGCCGATGCAAAAGAGAGTATTACATTATTTCAAATGACACCTGTATTTGGAAATCGTGAATATGAACAAAACCGTGAGGCTTTAAATTTTAATTTTGGTTTTAATGGCGCTATTAATGATAACTGGAATTATGACCTTTACGCACAATATGGCAGTAATGAAAATAACTCTAAATGGTTCGGTGAAGTTTTTGAGCAAAACATCGCAAATGCAGTTGATGCGGTTGAGTTAAATGGCAATATAGTTTGTGCCGATAGAAATAATGATGGTGAGGTAATAGGCGCTATTTCAGGTTGTACACCTTTGAATGTGATGAACTTACAATCTTTAACACAAGCGCAATCTGACTACCTTGTAACAGTCGCAAGAAATGACAGATCAAGTAAAATGTCGGCTTATGGCGCAACTGTTGATGGTGTTCTATATGAGTTACCAGCAGGTGACATCGCTGCTGCATTTTCTGTTGAATATCGTAAAAATACGGCTAAAACTAGACCAAGTGAAGATATGCAAAATGGCACCATTTTTGGTAATTCAAGTGATCCTATGGATGGTGAAATGTCAGTGAAAGAAGTCTCCGCAGAGTTCTCTGTGCCATTATTAGCAGACAGTGAGTGGGGTAAAAGTTTAACATTAGATACTGCAATTCGTTATATGGACTACTCAGTAACAGGTAGTGATAATGCATGGAAGTTAGGGCTCAATTATGAAGTAAATGATGAGCTTAAATTTAGAGCTACCCGTTCTAAATCTGTACGAGCTCCAACCTTAGGCGAGTTATTTAATACTCGCTCAGTGACATATGGAACTCGAACAGATCCATGTACAGCTGTCAATTTAGCTGCTCGTGATATAAAAGCTGCTCAAGTGAAAGCTGTGTGTGAGGCTCAAGGTGTACCAACTGATTTTAGACCTTCAGATCAGTGGTTAGATGGTGGCTCAATCATAGGATATGTGGAAGGTAATACAGAACTTAAAAATGAAACGTCAAATGATTATACTTTTGGTATTGTATACTCACCTAAGTCAGTTGAAGGCTTAGATATGACACTAGATTACTGGACATTTGAGATTGAAGGCGCACTTGAAACCTTTGGTGATGAGTCTATCAACTTATGTTATGAGTCAGGCGATCCAGATAGTCCTTTTTGTGCCAATGTAAATCGTAACAAAACAACCAATGAAATTGATAATTTTTATGAACGCCCCTTAAATGCAGCTGTGTGGAATCGTTCAGGTATTGATTTTGATGCTAAATATAAGTTTGATGTTCAAGGAGGCATTGTTTCATTTGGTTTTGTGGGAACTTATAATTTAGAAGCTGATTATAATGCAACGGGTGAAGCTGATGCGGTTGAGGTTCAGCTAGGAGAGTACAATGATGATCATAATTATACGCGAATAAAAACGAGATTGACTGCGCGTTATCAGGCAGAAGGTTACTTCATCGGTGCAATCGTTAATTATCGTCATGGCACAAAACGCGATCTAGATGGAACAATAGAAACAAGTAATTATAATGATATAGCCTCTTATACAAGAGCTGATGTACAGGCTGGTTTTGATATATCTGAAGACTTTGTTCTAACTGCGCGTATACGTAATGTTTTTGATAAAGCGCCAACACGTAATCCATATACATTTGATGATGGTCAATATTTTGATGTATACGGGCGTACTTTAGCGTTAACAGCTAAGTACAACTTTTAATTAGGTCAATGTCTTAAATGTAAAACCACTTAAATTATCAAGTGGTTTTTATCTTGTAAGTCATTACTTTATAGGTTTAATTTAACCAGCTTAAGTTAATATTGGCTAAGTTAAACCTAAAATATTAATTGTTAGATTGTAAATATCATTTTCCAGCTAAGACGATCCACTTTTTATATTCGTATAAAATACTCGTCTTCAAAACATTTTTTAGAACTTTATTTTATTCATAAAATGTATTTATAAGTTTAATCAAAAATCACTAAGCTAATTACTGTATTTTTTACTTTCAATATTTATAGTTAAGTTCTTGTAATCATCCAGTATATATAATGCAATTAAGAGTCTAAAATGCTTTTGTTAGATGAGGAAGTGCTATGTTTAATGCTAGTTTGAATTTAATAAAGAAGAAATTAAAGAAGAAATAATTTTGTCTATTAAGTTGTAATGCTATAAAGAGATAGTTTTGAATTTTGCATTAAAAAAGGAAATAATTGAAGCTGAAGAAAAATTGAAGTCGGCAATGATTTCATCTGACATTGAGGTACTTAACCAACTTTTTTCAAAGGATTTAATTTTTACTAATCACATGGGGCAGATCCTTTCAAAAAGTGATGATTTAGCTGCCCACAAAAGAGGTGAGTTTAAAATTAATGCTCTGTCATTATCTGATCAAATCGTAAAAACTTCTGGTGGTGTTGTTATTGTATCTGTCCATGCAAAAATTAAGGGGAGTTATAAAGGGGAAGCTACAAGTGGTCATTTTCGTTTCACAAAGGGGTGGGGAAATCTTGATAGTCGATGGCAAGTTTTAACTGGGCACGCAAGTATCGTCGCCTGACAAGTCAATATTATCATAGGTTAATTAATTTTACTTTCTATAAATGTAGTTAAATCAATCTTTTGGTGTGTTTTTTTTGCGAGGTTTTATTTATCATCAAACAGAATACTTATAGATAACATTCAGGATAAGTTTTGAGGCTAAATAGTATACTTCTCAAGCTACTTTAAAATGCAGCCTATCTAACATATTTAAGATCAACCAAGTCTTTTCAAAAATCAGTTAATGAATTTAAAAAATACAAATAGACCGAAAAAATAATTATTACACTTAGACTCTACCTCAGTTTAGACACTATATATCATAAGACTAATGTCTCATTCAGTGTTAAATGCATGATGGTTATCAATTGTTAGCTTGGTAAGTGCTTATTTATCAGTCACTTATCTTTTATTGTTAACTTGTTTAATATCTGAAACAATACACGTTAACAGTTTGTTACGACTAAGGTCTGACTTTAAAGTTCAGATGAGCTTGCTATGTTGAATATGGCAATGAATACGCACTTAATATGAATGTTGTTAGGGAATTAAAAATGGCTTTTAAAAATAATGAACAAGCAAAAGCATATTGGTCAGAAAATCTGTCCTTAATGTTTAAACTATTGGCAATTTGGTTTTTAGTATCTTTTGGATTTGGTATTTTACTTGTTGATGTACTGAACGAAATAAGGTTTTTTGGGTTTAAGTTAGGGTTCTGGTTTTCACAACAGGGTGCAATTTATACATTTGTAGCTTTGATTATCGTTTACGCAATGAAAATGAATGCGTTAGATAAAAAATATGGCGTAGACGAATAGGAGCAATATGATGGATGTTCAAACTCTCACCTTTTTAATTGTTGGTTTAAGTTTTGCGCTATATATAGGCATAGCTGTATGGGCACGAGCTGGCTCAACAAAAGAGTTTTATGTTGCTGGTGGCGGTGTGCCACCTTTAGCAAATGGCATGGCAACAGCCGCAGATTGGATGAGTGCAGCGTCATTTATTTCAATGGCAGGTATTATTTCATTTGCAGGTTATGATGGTGGTGTATATTTAATGGGGTGGACAGGAGGTTATGTATTATTAGCTTTATGTTTAGCGCCTTATCTACGTAAGTTCGGTAAATTTACTGTGCCTGATTTTATTGGTGATCGTTATTATTCACAAACAGCGCGCACTGTGGCGGTAATTTGTGCCATCTTTATTTGTTTTACTTACATTGCAGGGCAAATGCGTGGTGTTGGTGTTGTTTTTTCCCGTTTTTTAGAAGTTGAAATAGAAACGGGTGTTTACATTGGTATGGTAATTGTATTTTTCTATGCTGTTTTAGGTGGTATGAAAGGCATTACATATACGCAAGTAGCTCAGTATTGTATTTTAGTATTTGCTTACTTAGTACCTGCTGTATTTTTATCGTTAATGATGACTGGGCATGTATTACCCCAAACAGGTTTTGGTGCGACTTTAGCTGATGGCTCAGGCATGCACTTGTTAGATAAGCTAGATGGTTTAAGTACTGAATTGGGCTTTGCTCAATACACCGAAGGCTCCAAAAGTATGATAGATGTCTTTGCTATTACAGGTGCTTTAATGGTGGGTACGGCAGGTTTACCACATGTAATCGTACGATTTTTCACTGTGCCAAAAGTAAAAGATACACGTATTTCAGCTGCATGGACCTTAATATTTATTGCAATTGTTTACACGACAGCGCCCGCATTAGCTTCTTTTGCTCGTGTCAATATGGTTGATACCATTAATGGTAAAGAGGGGAGTGGTACTGCGTACGCTGAAGCTCCTAGCTGGATTAAAAATTGGGAAAAAACAGGACTTATCACCTTTAATGATAAAAATGGAGATGGCAAAATGTTCTACTCCGCAGGTAAAATTTCAGATCCTGCTAGCAAGAACGAAGTTAAAATTGACCGCGATATTATTGTTTTAGCTACGCCTGAAATTGCTGATTTACCAGCGTGGGTTATTGCATTAGTTGCAGCTGGTGGTATCGCTGCAGCGTTATCAACAACAGCGGGCTTATTATTGGTTATTTCAACGTCAGTTTCCCATGATTTACTTAAACGTACCTTGAAGCCTGATATTAGCGATAAGCAAGAGCTCAGGGCCGCAAGACTGGCTGCAGTGGTGGCCATTACCATATCGGCATATTTTGGTATTAATCCACCTGGTTTTGTGGCTTCAGTTGTTGCTTTTGCATTTGGCTTAGCAGCCTCGAGTTTCTTCCCTGCAATTATTATGGGCATATTCTCTAAGACGATGAATAAAGAAGGTGCAATTGCAGGTATGATATCGGGTATTTTATTCACTATAGGTTATATCGTTTACTTTAAGTTCATTAGCCCTGATTTGAACAGTGCTGAAAACTGGTTATTTGGTATTTCTCCAGAAGGTATTGGCCTGATTGGTATGCTTGTTAATTTTGTAGTTGCTGTTGCGGTACAAAAAGTAACGAAAGAAATACCAAAAGATGTCATTGATATGGTTGAATCTATACGAAGCCCTAAAGGTTCAGGTGAAGCTCACGCTCATTAAAATAGAAACACATTGATACATATCAATTAATAACCAAAGCTCGACTATAGTCGAGCTTTTTTTTGTTCTTAAATTAAGTAAAGTGAAGGGAGTAGAGTTTAAACGGAGTAAGTCATGACTAACATAACGATAGAGCAAAAAGAATTGTTTCAATTTTTGAATGCACAAGCGCCATTTTCAGAACTTGCATCTACTGCTATTAGTTATTTTATTAAACATCTGCAAATTATTTATTTAAGTAAAGAAAATCAGTCTCAATGGTTTGATTCAAATAACCCCTCTTTGTTTTTAATTCGTTCAGGTTTGTATGATTTAGTAAACCCACAAAATGAGGTGATAACGCGCTTAAGTCAAGGCGATTATTTTGGTTATCCGTCGTTGTTGAGCGGTGAAACGATAAAAAATAGTTTAGAGGTGCAAAAAGATGGGATTGTTTATTTATTAGAACAAGCTGATTTCGACTTTCTACGGCGAGAATATAAGGTTTTTGAGCAATATTTTGTACGTGCTCACGCAAACCGTTTACTCTCATCTCATTATAAAAAAAGACAAGATAACTGGTCAGATCGAAAAATTTCAGAGTTAATGCACTTGGGAGCTGTGGCACTCCCCCCTGATGCCAGTATTCGTCAAGCAGCTAAAAAAATGAGTGCAAGTGGTGTTTCATCTATTATGATCACCAAAGAAGATAAGCTTATTGGTGTGATAACTGACAGAGATTTACGTAACCGAGTCTTGGCGTTAGATGTAAATCCTGACCTTGTTGTGACACATATTATGACCTCCAGCCCTAAGTATATTTTTGAAAATAATCGTGTATTTTCAGCTTTTCAATTAATGCTCAGACATAATATCCATCATTTGCCTGTACTTACTGAAGCATTCAAACCTATTGGAATGCTTACCAGTACGGATTTATTACGACAGCAAAAATCTGATCCTGTGCAATTAATTGGGCGGATCTATAAAGCTAATTCTGTGGCAAACGTGAAGCGTTATGCATTAGAAATACCTGAGTTATTGCAAGGCTTTTCTCATAAAGTAGAAGATATCAGTTTAATAGGTAAGCTTCTAAGCGGTATTACAGATGCTTTAACCTCTAGACTTATTTATTTATATCAAGAAGAGTTTGGTTTGGCAGAAGTTCCTTTTTGTTGGATTTGTTTTGGATCTCAGGCCAGAGAAGAGCAAACCTTACATTCAGATCAAGATAATGGTTTATTACTATCGGATGATATTACGGCTGAACAAAGGTCATACTTTAAAAGTTTGGGAGAGTTTGTGTGTACAAATTTAGCAAGCTGTGGCATTAAATTCTGTCCGGGTAACATTATGGCTAGTTCTGATCCATGTCGATTAGAACTTGAAGCTTGGGTTGCTCAATTTTATCTTTGGATTAAAAAACCTTCACCAAGTAGTTTGCTCAACTGTAAAATTTTTTTTGATATTCGCTATGTTGAAGGTTCAGCAGAGTTATTTGATAATTTTATGAATAAGCTTGTAAATATTCCTAAAAACCAATTGTTCTTTGCTGGTATGGCAACTGATATTAATCGTAACTCAGTGCCTATAGGTTTGTTTAATCAATTCAAATTAGAAAAAACTAGAGAAAAAGAACCGTATAAACATAAGTTTATTGATTTGAAAAAGCGTGGCGTGGTAATAATTAATGACATAGTGCGCTTATATGCTTTGAACTATTCGGTTCGAGCAGACAATACTTTGGAGCGTTTAAATGCTTTAGCTAAATTGCCTGACATAAATAAAACTGATATTTACAATTTAAAAGATTGTTGGCGTTACTTAACGCAATTGCGTTTACGTACTCAGATTAATCAGGAAGGTTTGCCAAGTAATTGCATAAATCCTGAAAACCTAACATCTATGGAGAAACATCAGCTAAAAGAGGCTTTTTATTTAATAAAACAAGCGCAACAAGCGGTAGTCTTTAAATTTGCCCGAGGGAGTTTATAAATAGGCATGATTTTAAAAATACCAAAAATGATTCTGCATTTTTTTTTGCGTTTAAATAATCTGAATAAACGTCATAACCTAAGCTGTTTTGATGTTAATTATTTAGTGATTGACCTAGAGTTAACAGGCCTTAATTCAAAGCAAGATGAAATTGTTTCTCTTGCCTGGTTACCGATTGTTAAACAAAGGATCTATGTAGGTAAAGGAAAGTATTTTATAAACTCTCAAGTAGGAAAGTTGAAGCAAAGCCCTATATTTCATGGTCTAGATACTGGTGCAATTGAGCAAGGCAAACCACTTAATTCTGCGCTAGAGCAATTAGTAAAGTTAATTGATGATTCAGTTTTGGTATTTCACAATGCGTCATTAGATTGGGCTTTTTTATTAAAGGCATTTAAAGACTACAATATTTCTATACCGACAGAAAAAATAAAATCAATTGTAATGATAGACACGATGAAAATTGAACATAGACGCCTATCTAGACAGAGTCAAGATATGCGTTTTGATGCATTAAATTTAGAGAGATGCCGTAAAAGGTATCATTTGCCAGACTATGCTAATCACAATGCATTTACGGATGCTATGGCAACAGCTGAATTATTGCTAGCACAAATTAATAATATGAGTCGTTCAAAAGCATTATTGATAAAGCAGTTGTTATAAATAGTCCTTGCGTGGACGTCTAAACATCCAGAGCTTGATAATTCTAGCTATCCGTTCATAATACGGATATGTAAACTTGTTTGGAGATTTTTTATGCCTATCACGGTACAAGATCAGTTACCTGCTATTGCAGCGCTTAGAAATGAAAATGTATTTGTTATGCCGCAAAGTCGCGCTAAAACACAAGAGATCCGTCCTATGCGCTTGGCTATTTTAAATTTGATGCCAAACAAGGTTGAAACTGAAGTGCAATTTATTCGCTTATTGGCAAATAGCCCATTGCAAGTTAATGTTGATTTATTGCGTTTAGATACTCATAGAAGTAAAAATGCATCAGAGCAACATTTAAATACTTTTTACCGTTATTTTTCAGAAGTTAAACATCTTAATTATGATGCTTTAATTGTCACTGGAGCCCCTTTGGCTCATTTAGAATATACAGATGTTGCTTATTGGAAAGAGCTTGGGGTTATTTTTGATTGGGCTAATTCACATGTAACTTCTACGTTATTTTCATGTTGGGCAGCACATGCCAGTTTATTTCATCATTATGATTTAAAACGTGAACTTAAAGAGAATAAATTATGTGGTGTATTTAAACATCACTGTTTTTCAGAGCATGGTGCTTTAACCCGAGGTTTTGATGATAATTTTTTAGTGCCACATTCTCGCTATGGCCATATTTCCTTAGAACAAATAGATAATATCCCTGAGTTAGAAGTTGTCGCAGGTTCAAGTGAAGTTGGTGCATACTTAATTAAAAATAGTTCGGGTAGCCAAATATTTATAACTGGTCACCCTGAATATGATGCTGATACGTTAGCGGGTGAATATGCGCGTGATGTTGCTAAAGGGCCAAAGGCACCTTTGCCTGAAAATTATTATTTAAATGATGATCCAAAAAGTGTACCTTCAAAAACTTGGCAAAGTCATGCATTTTTATTATTTTCAAATTGGCTAAACTATTATGTATATCAAACCACACCATATGATATAAAGCTTATCAGCCAAGATATTAGAACAGATAACTATGCAGAATAAATTAGCTGCGCATATCAATAAATACGACAACGTAATAAAACAGATTAAAAGATATAGGATGAAATACTAATGCCTACCAAGCTAGAGCAGTTAAAATTAGCGTTACAAGAACGCATTCTTATTTTAGATGGTGCTATGGGCACAATGATCCAAAAACATAAGCTTGAAGAAGAAGATTACCGTGGTGAGCGTTTTGCTGACTGGCATATTTTAATTAAGGGCAATAATGATTTATTGAGTTTGACTCAACCACAGATCATTGAACAAATTCATCGTGAATATTTAGAAGCGGGCGCTGATATTATTGAAACTAATACTTTTAATGCAACCACAATTTCAATGGAAGATTATGAAATGGCTAAATTTAGCCGAGAAATTAATCTTGAATCTGCAAAGTTAGCACGTAAAGTATGTGATGAAATAGAGGCAAAAGATCCAAGCAAACCACGTTATGTTGCAGGTGTATTAGGTCCAACTTCAAAAACATGTTCATTATCACCGGATGTGAATGATCCTTCATTTAGAAATATCACTTTTGATGCCTTAGTAGAGGCTTATATAGAGTCAACTTTAGCATTAATGGAAGGCGGTTCAGATATTATTTTGATAGAAACCATATTTGATACTTTAAATTCAAAAGCTGCAGCCTTTGGTGTTGAAGAAGCGTTTGAGCAAGCAGGTCGTACTTTACCTGTTATGATTTCTGGTACTATCACAGATGCTTCTGGACGAACTTTATCGGGTCAAACCACTGAGGCTTTTTACAATTCAATTCGTCATATTAAACCGATTTCAATAGGTTTAAATTGTGCATTAGGGCCTGATTTATTACGCCAGTATGTGGAAGAGTTGTCGGGAGTATGTGAAACCTATACTTCGGTACATCCTAATGCCGGTTTACCTAATGAGTTTGGTGAATATGACTTGGAAGCATATGAAATGTCGGTTGAAATGATTGACTGGGCTAAATGTGGTTTTATTAATATTGTGGGTGGCTGTTGTGGTACTACGCCTGAGCATATTAAAGCCTTTACTGATGGTGTTGAAGGTGTTTCACCTCGTAAATTACCTGAACTTGAAGTCAAAATGCGTTTATCAGGTCTTGAAGCCTGTAACCTAAATTAGTTGAGAAAGTGATTATGACACAACAAGTAGCTGTTTTTACTAATGTAGGTGAAAGAACAAATGTGACTGGGTCAGCACGTTTTAAACGCCTGATCATGAATGAAGAATATGAAGAAGCGCTTAGCGTTGCGCGAGAGCAAGTTGAAAATGGTGCGCAAGTAATTGATATCAATATGGATGAAGCCATGTTGGACTCAAAGGCTGCCATGGTTAAATTTTTAAATTTGATAGCAGCAGAGCCTGATATCTGTAAAGTACCTATCATGGTAGATTCTTCTAAATGGGATGTGATTGAAGCTGGCCTTAAATGCATTCAAGGTAAAGCAATTGTAAATTCTATCTCTTTAAAGGAAGGTGAAAATAATTTTAAACATCAGGCAAAATTAATTAAGCGTTTTGGTGCTGCTGCAGTTGTAATGGCATTTGATGAAACCGGACAGGCTGAGACACAAGACCGTAAATTTGATATATGTAAACGTGCATATGATATTTTAGTTAACGAAATAGGTTTCCCAGCAGAAGACATTATTTTTGATCCAAATATTTTTGCTGTTGCGACAGGTATTGAAGAGCATGATAACTATGCTGTTGAATTTATTGAAGGAACACGACGTATAAAGCAAGGGCTGCCACATTGTAAAGTATCAGGTGGAGTCTCTAATGTATCGTTTTCATTTCGGGGTAATAACCCGGTACGTGAAGCGATTCACTCTGTATTTTTATATCATGCAATAAAAGCAGGTATGGATATGGGCATTGTAAATGCAAGTCAATTGGCTGTTTATGATGACATTCCATTAGAGCTTAGAAATGCAGTTGAAGATGTTGTTTTAAATAGTGACGCTGAAGCGGGAGAGCGTTTAGTTGAAATTGCACCTAAATACTCAGGTATGGCGCAAGAAAATAAAAAAGAAGATTTAGAGTGGCGCACTTGGTCAGTTAAAAAACGTTTAGAGCATGCGTTAGTTAAAGGTATTACGCAATTTATTGAAGAAGATACAGAAGAATGTCGTTTAGAAGCTGATTTACCGATTGAAGTGATTGAAGGTCCATTAATGGATGGCATGAACGTAGTCGGGGATTTATTTGGCGCAGGTAAAATGTTTTTACCCCAGGTTGTAAAGTCGGCACGTGTAATGAAAAGAGCGGTTGCTTACCTAGACCCTTATATTGAGGCAACAAAAGTAAAAGGTTCATCAAATGGTAAAATTTTGATGGCTACGGTAAAGGGAGATGTACATGACATCGGAAAAAATATTGTCGGTGTTGTGCTGCAATGTAATAACTATGAAGTGATAGATTTAGGTGTAATGGTACCGACAGAAACGATTTTACGTACCGCAAAAGAACAAAATGTAGATATCATAGGTTTGTCTGGTCTTATCACACCATCGCTTGATGAAATGGTGCACGTTGCAAAAGAAATGACTCGCCAGGGGTTTGATATTCCACTTATGATTGGGGGGGCTACTACTTCTAAAGCTCACACAGCAGTTAAAATTGAACCACAATATCGTGCTGAAGGAGATAAAAAAGGTGTGGTTTATGTGAATAATGCCAGTCGTGCAGTGGGTGTTGTTTCTAACCTTTTAAGTGAAAAAAATAAAACCGAATTTTTACAAAAAACCACTGGTGAATACGTAAAAGTAAGAGATCAACAAGCGCGTAAACGCCCGCGTTCTAAACCCGTTACTCTAGCGAGAGCAAGAGCTAATGCCGCTAAATTAGATTGGAATAATTACACACCGCCAGTACCTAAAAAATTAGGTATTACGGAGTTTAAAAATGTTTCAATTAAAACATTGCGCCAATATATAGATTGGACCCCTTACTTTATGACTTGGTCATTGGCAGGGAAATATCCACGAATTTTAACCGATGAAATTGTAGGTGAAGAAGCGCAAAATTTATTTAAAGATGCCAATCTTATGTTAGATGAACTTGAAGTCTCAGGTAAGTTACAACCTCTAGGTATTATCGGTTTATTCCCTGCTAATCGGGTTGAAGATGACATTGAAATATACACAGACGAAACTCGTTCTGAAATAATCACAAAATCATGTCAGTTACGCCAACAGACCGAAAAAACAGATTTTGCCAATTATTGCTTAACAGATTATATCGCAAAAAGGGGGGTTAAAGATTATTTTGGTTGTTTTGCAGTAACGGGTGGTTTAGCTGAGGATGATATTGCCGATGCATTTGACGTTCAACAAGACGATTATAATAAAATTATGATCAAAGCCATAGCCGATAGACTTGCTGAAGCTTTTGCTGAATATTTACATGAAAAAGTACGTAAAGAATATTGGGGTTATGCAACAGATGAAAATCTGACTAATGATGAATTGATCCGTGAAAACTATCAAGGCATAAGACCGGCTCCTGGGTATCCTGCTTGTCCTGAACATACGGAGAAGAAAAAGATTTGGCAGTTGCTTGATGTTGAAAATCGTATTGGTATGAAATTAACGAGTTCTTATGCTATGTGGCCTGGTGCTGCTGTATCTGGTTGGTATTTCTCTCATCCTGATTCGAAATATTATGCTGTTGCTGCTATTCAAAAAGATCAGGTTGAAGATTATGCCATTCGTGCGGATATGAGCTTAGAAGAAGCGGAACGTTGGTTAGGTCCAAACTTGGGTTATGAAAATTAACTTATCTGATGTGATTGTTAAAGAATAAAGCATTTACGCTTATTCACAAAAAGGCTGCCTAGGCGGCTTTTTTGTTTATTTTACTTTGTTAAAATGGTAATTCATAAATTAATAAAATCTTCCTAAAGGATATAAAGTGATAAACAAAATAGTTTTAGTGTTTTGCATAATAAGCTTACTTGTCATAAATAATGATGCGAAAGCCAAAGAATGGGAGAAGCTATTTGATCACTCTCAATACCAGAATGCTAAAATTTCACCTGATGGTAAGCATCTTGCTGTGGCTGTCTTTTCTGAAGGGAAAAAAGTGCTAATATTTTTGGAACGTAGCACATTTAAAGCGGTTGGAACTGCTAAGTTTCATGGACGTTTAAGTGTTGGAGAATATTACTGGGTTAACAATGAACGAGTTGTTATAAGCATTGTAGAGCAAAAACCTTGGCGTGAACTACCTAGTTCATACGGTGAATTATATGCAGTAAATTTAAATGGAAAAAAAGGAAAGATGATATATGGATATCGTTCAGGGGAAATGCAAACCGGTAGCCACGTAAAGAAAAAACAATCAACTCGGGGTTGGGGGGAGATTATCGATATTTTACCTGAAGATGACAAACATATATTAATAAGTTCAACACCTATGACTAGGACTGGTGAAAGTTTAGCTTCAGTTTTAAAACTTAATGTGTATACAGGAATTATTAAAAATAAACTTGGGAGATCCCCTGTTCCTTTTTCACATTTTTTAACTGACACTAAAGGGGAGTTACGCGCTTTGGTCGGTACGGATGAAAATAATAATGAATTATTATATGTCAGTAAAGATCGTCAGTGGAAGCAAGTCCCCTTAGGTAGAGTTGGAACAGGCATACAACTATTATCAGTTAGTGCCTCAGGCAAGTATTTGTATACAATTGATAATTATAAACAAGATATAAAGGGGCTTTTTAAATTAAATCTTGAAGATTATAGCTATAAAAAGGTTTTTACAGATAAAAAGGTCAATATAACGGGTGTTGAAATGACAACCGATAATCGCTCTGCTTATGCAATTCGTATTGATGATGGATACCCAGCTTATTTAATCTTAAATAAAAAACTTGAAGAAGCAAAAGTATTCAAAAACTTATTAACCACTTTTCCTTATAGTGAAGTTTCTATTACGAGTAAAACAAAAAATGGTGAGTTTTATGTGGTAATGGTGTCTTCTGACACTGACCCCGGTACACTTTATTTATTTGATAAAATAAAAAATAAGTTAAAAGTTCTATTTAAGTTTAAACCTGAATTTAAAAAGGCAGATTTTTCGCCAGTTGAACCAATTCAATTTGAAGTATCTGATGGAAAGAGTCTCAATGGTTTTTTCACACAAGCAAAAATAACTGAAAAAAATAAATTGGCGCCAGTTGTGGTGTTAGTTCATGGCGGTCCTCATGGCGTAAGAGATTACTGGGGTTTCTCATCTCAAGTGCAGTATCTCGCATCCAATGGTTATTCTGTTTTACAAGTGAATTATCGGGGATCAGGTGGTTTTGGTTATGATTACGAAACTGCTGGTTATAAAGTGTGGGGGTCTTTAATCCAACAAGATATTCGGGATGCGTATTTATGGTTAGTTAAAAATAAAAAAGCAGAAAAGAATAATGTTTGCATAATGGGTGCAAGTTTTGGAGCTTATTCAGCCATTCAAAGCGCAGCTATTTATCCCTCAACTTATAAGTGTGCGATTGCAAATGCGGGAATATATGATTTAGATCTTATGTTTGATGAAGGAGATGTACAAGAGCGTCGTTCAGGAATGAGTTATTTAAAAAAAGTACTCGGCACTGATGATAAATTACTAAAAAGCATGTCACCTGTAAATTATGTTGAAAAAATTAAAATACCTTTATTACTTGCGCATGGTGAAGATGATGAGCGCGCACCTTACGCGCATGCTGAGCGTTTACGTGAAGCACTTGATAAAGTTGATAAATCATATGAATGGTTTGTGCTGGATAAAGAAGGCCATGGTTTTTATAACCCTGAAAATCAAAAAGCTTATATGAAAAAAGTGGTAGGTTTTTTAGATAAGCATTTATAGTAGTTATAGGAAAATAGATTAATCAAGTACTTCGAGTTACGTTATCGAGAGTGCTTGATTAAATTTAGTGGTATGTTAATTAACAATAACAGTATTATCCCCGACATTGCTGCATATTATCTGTTTTGAGTAACGCAATAATTTCACCTTTAGAATTATGTTTAAAGGCTAATAAATCACCTTGGGCAATGTTGTTATCAAGTGTTTTATTCGTTTTTAATTGCTGTAAAAGAGAAGCATTAACTTGTACTAATATTTCTTTATTGCATGATGCAATGTACCAATCATCTGCTTTATTAATTAATCTTCCTCTGAACAGAACTTGGTTTTTTAGTGTTTCTTTGGCTTGCGCTAATTGTTCTTTAGCTTGCTGGTGGCTATATTTAATTTTTTTGTGGTAAGTATTTTTTTCTAAATAATGAATTTCAGTAATCGAGATTTTTGCTGATTTTACATTTATTTCAGGGCTGGTTAAATAAGCTTGTTCGTTAAAATATAAGTTAAATAAAGTAAATAATGCGATAGCCGCTAAGCTAAATTGCAGTGTATTAACCCAACTAAATTCAGGCGTACTCTTTCGTTTTTCATCACCTAGTAATAAGTTTTTTTTATCTATATTCGATAATTTATTTTGGTTTTTATGTTGCTTATATAATTGATTGAGCTTGGTATCAAAATCGTCATTATGGTGTGACATGTCAGGCTCCTATGTGTTGTTTAAATTGTAATTTTGCATAGCGTAATCTGGTTTTTATTGTTTCAATTTTTTGTTGTGTAATGTCAGCAATTTGTGCAATAGAAAACCCTTCTTGTTGTAATACAAAGGCTTCTCTTTGCACAAAAGGTAGTTGTTCTAATATTTGTCTGAATTTAATGTTCATATCTTCATTATGCTCTAAAGGTTTGATGGCGATTAACTCTGGTTCTATATTCTGATCGACAATGAGTTTAAATCTTTGCAACTTTCTCATTTCATCAAATAAAGCATTACGAGCGACGGTAAACAACCAAGCCTTAAAAGTACCACTACTTTGATAGTACTCTCGTTTATCTATCACTTTTAACCACGTTTTTTGACTGATATCTTTAGCTAGTTCTATATCACTTTGGCTAATTAAATAGTGGTATAAATCATCGGCATGCAGTTCTATAAGTCGTTTTAATAAATCATTGTTACCAGATTTTGCATAACGAGACATTAAAGTTTCGGCATCTATTTCTGGGTTTAACCATTTTTTTAAACTCAATATCATCAATAAATTTATCCCTTTGAAAATGGAGTATTTTACACTCCATTTTTATATTTAAAGTGCTTGGTCTATTTTAAAATCAAGTTGAATACTTTGATTTGTTTGTTTAACTGTTTTGCCATTAATCATTTTTGGTTTGTATTTCCATTTTCTAATTGCTCTTAATGCTGCTTTATCAAAAAGTCGTTTAGGTTCTGAGTTTATGATAAACGGTGAGGTAACAGTACCAATTTCTGAAATTGTGAAGCCAATTTGTACCCAACCTTGCTTTCCTTCTCTAGCGGCTTTTATGGGATATTTAGGTGATATTCTAACTAAAGGGGTTGCACCTCCTTGACCAGAACTTAGCATGGTAGGCATATTTATTTTCGGCTCTATCTGAGAAAGTGATGGCGTGTAATGTGTCAATTGACCTCCTTGCGCAATACTTTCAACCTGAGGGCGTATATTTCTAGGTGGCTGAGGTTTTATTTGTGGCGGTGGTGGCATTCTATCTCTCAATGTTACTTTTTTTATTTCTGGCTCACTAATTACATCAATCACTATAGGAGGAGGTGGTGTGCTCGATGTTGTGTAATTATTTTTTATTAAGTAGTGCATGAACGCAAAAGTTACTAAGGTCGTTAATGTTGCACCTAGAATGAATGATGAAAACTTTGCACTTTTATACAAAGGGCTTTGATTAATTGCGAATGTCATAAACTTCTCCTAGAAATTATAATTCATTTGAATGTCTGAAAATATAAGGCTCATATATAAAACGTTACATAAATGAAAAAGGGGTGAAGTTTTTTAAATTAATTTAAAAATAGTTTTTTTAGGAAATAATTGATTGTGGTAGTTGTAAATTTCATAGTGGTTTGAAGTATATTTCTAAAGGTGTTTTTTAAAGTTGTGAAACTCGTATTTTGAAGCGGTTTAAGTATAATACCGCTATTAAATTTAGATTTGAGATATGTTGTGGCAGAAGTAAGGGCAAGAGTTCAACTTAAGGTTGGCAAAAATAGTGATGTCTTAGCGCAATTAGTATCATTCACAGGCCTAAAAGATCAATTAGAACACGTTGCTTTGATTTTCAATGATGCTGACAAAAATCAAGAAGCACCTTTAGTGCGTATGCATTCTGAATGTTTAACAGGCGATGTTTTCCATTCATCACGCTGCGATTGTGGTGAGCAATTAAATGAATCAATAGAAAAAATGCATCAGCAAGGTGGTATTTTACTTTATTTACGCCAAGAAGGACGTGGCATAGGTTTATATAATAAAATAGATGCCTATGTTTTACAGTCCCAAGGTATGAATACCTATGAAGCAAATAATCATTTAGGTTTTGAAGATGATTTACGTGATTTTTCAGATGCTGTATTAATGTTAAAAGCATTAGGTATTTCTCAAGTTCAACTATTAACAAATAACCCTCGTAAAATTAATTCGTTAAAAGATGCTGGGATCTCAGTTGAAAGTGTTGTTGGTACACATGCGCATGTTAAAGAAGGCAACAAGGCATATCTTGAAACTAAAATAAAACATGGTTCGCATAGGTTAGATTTAGGCAAAGTAATTAGTATACGAAAAGAGAATGAAGACAAGTAATGGCAACAGAATTAAGAGTTTTTAAAGCAAAATCAGGCTTAGACTGGTTTAAAGCCGGTTGGAAAATCTTTAAAACCCAACCTAGTACATTTATTTTTATGCAAATATTTATCATTTTGGTGGGTTTAATTCCTTTGGTGATGCCTTTATTGCAAATACCGGCTGCGCTGGCAGCTCCTTTTTTGATTGCAGGTTTTTATCGTGCCGTTTTGGTTAAACTGCAAGGTCAAAAAATTATGCTTGCAGATATTTTAAAGCCTTTTTCAGAAAAAGGGGCTAGATTGGGGCTATTTCGTTTAGGTTTATACCAAATGGCGATGGGAATTTTATTGGCTATTGCCAGTAGTGCTTTATTTGAAGATGCATTATTAATTTTACAACAAAATAGTGAAAATCCAGAACAAGTTATTGAGCAATTTATTGCCGCAATAGAGCCTGTGAGCGTGCTGATATTTATTAGTTTAATATCTGTATATATGATGGCATTTGCTTTTGCTGTACCGCTTGTTTATTTTAAAAAGAAGCAAGCGATATTTGAAGTTATTAAGGTCAGTTTATTAGCTTTTTGGCATAACTTTGCGGCGCTTGGGGTTTTTGGTGGCATCATTTCAGGATTGATTTTAATTTCGTCTCTTTTATCTTTGCTCCCATTATTGGTTGTTATGCCGATAAGTTACATTGCTTTCTTTGTTGCGTATCAAGCTATTTTTCAGATAGAGATAGCAGAAAAATCAACAGATAAACATGATGAACCGCCTAGTTCTCATGGCCAATTTAATGCTTAAAGTCGAGTATTAGATGGATGATCAAGTAAAACAAAAATTAAAAAACTATGTTTTATGGTTATTGTCTCGACAAGAATATTCTCGTCGAGATTTAATGCTTAAACTACAAAAAAAAGAAGCTTCACCAGAATATATAGAAACATTATTAGACTGGTGTGAAAGCCTTAATTATATAAATGAAACACGCTATTGCGAGGGATTTATACGACGTCATTTAGCCAAAGGGCATGGTTTCGCACGTATTAAATCAGAAGCATCAGCAAAAGGTATAGATAAAACACTATTATCATTTCAAATTGATGAAATGGAAATAGACTGGTATGAAATGGCTAGAGCTGCTTATAATAAGAAGTTTTCAGCATTAACAGCTACTCCTGATTACAAGCAAAAAGCGAAAATCGTTCGCTATTTAATGTATCGGGGTTTTAACTATGAACAAATTGAATTCGCAATATCGCCGTCAGACGAGTGAGATAATCCATGCAACACATGAGTACTTCAAAATTACGCCAAACATTTTTAGATTTTTATGCTAGTAAGCAACATCAAATAGTTCCTTCTAGTAGTTTAGTGCCTGGTAACGATCCTACTTTACTATTTACCAACGCGGGAATGGTTCAGTTTAAGGATGTATTCTTAGGTGCAGAAAATCGCCCTTATACAAGAGCTACGAGCTCTCAACGTTGTGTTCGAGCTGGCGGTAAACATAATGATTTAGAAAATGTGGGTTATACAGCCCGTCACCATACATTTTTTGAAATGTTAGGTAATTTTAGTTTTGGTGATTATTTTAAAGTTGAAGCAATTCAGTTTGCATGGCATTTCTTAACTGAAGTGATTCAATTACCGAAAGAAAAATTATGGGTGACTGTTTACACTGAAGATGATGAAGCTGCAGATATTTGGATTAATCAAATTGGCGTTAATCCAGATCGAGTAGCACGTATAGGCGCTAAAGATAATTTTTGGTCTATGGGTGATACTGGTCCATGTGGTCCATGTACTGAAATTTTTTATGATCATGGTGAAGATATTTTTGGTGGACCTCCTGGCACACCTGATGAAGATGGCGACCGCTATATTGAAATTTGGAACTTAGTTTTCATGCAATTTAACCGTCATGCAGATGGGACCATGGAACCTTTGCCTAAACCTTCGGTAGATACAGGAATGGGCTTAGAGCGTATTGCAGCTATTTTACAAGGTGTACATTCAAATTATGAAATTGATATATTTCAAAATTTAATTCGCTCAGCAGCGACTGTAACAAATGCAACTAATTTAGAAGATAAGTCATTACGTGTTGTAGCCGATCACATTCGTTCTTGTGCATTCTTGATTGTTGATGGTGTGATGCCATCTAATGAAGGTCGTGGTTATGTATTGCGCCGTATAATTCGTCGTGCTGTTCGCCATGGTAATAAGCTGGGTGCGACAGGTTCTTTTTTCCATAAGTTAGTTGCTTCATTAATTAATGAAATGGGTGATGCCTACCCTGAACTTACCAAACAACAAGCAATTGTTGAAAAAGTGCTACGTATTGAAGAAGAGCAATTTAGTAAAACATTAGACCGTGGGCTAGTGATTTTAGAAGATAGCTTAAAAGCACTTGAAGGTACTGTGATCCCTGGTGATTTAGTATTTAAACTTTATGATACTTATGGCTTCCCATCAGATCTAACTGCTGATGTTGCACGTGAACGCGAACTAACAATTGATGAAGATGGCTTTAAAGCTGCAATGCAAGTACAGCGTGAAACAGCACAAAAAGCAGGTAAGTTTGGTACAGATTATAATGAACAATTAAAATCAGACCACACTACATCATTTAAAGGTTACCAAAATGATCATATAAGCAGCACAGTTGTAGAATTATTTACGAATGGTGAAAATGCATCAGTGCTTGAGGATGGTCAAGAAGGCATCGTGATTTTAGATCGCACAACATTCTACCCTGAATCTGGTGGTCAAATTGGTGATGCTGGCGTGATTAAGGTAAATGGTGGCGAGTTTGTAGTGGAAAATACAACTAAGCTTGGTAATGCAATTGCACATAAAGGTAAAGTTATTGGCTCAATTGGTTTAAATAACCGTGCTGATGCAAAAATCGATGTTGCACGTCGTGATAGTGTTCGTAAAAACCATACTGCAACTCATTTGCTACATGAAGCTTTACGCCAAGTTTTAGGTGAACATGTTACACAAAAAGGTTCTTTGGTTGGTCCAGATCGTTTACGTTTTGATTTTTCTCACTTTGAAGGAGTTACTAAAGCTGAATTGTCAAAAATTGAAGCTATGGTGAATAGTGAAATTCGTCGTAATCTTGATTTAAATACTGAGCTAATGCAAATTGATGAAGCCAAAGAAAAAGGTGCGATGGCACTGTTTGGTGAAAAATATGATGATGAAGTACGTGTTGTTAGTATTGGTGAATTTTCAATTGAGTTATGTGGTGGTACACATGTAAATCGAATTGGTGATATTGGTTTATTTAAATTTGTATCTGAAAGTGGTATTGCTGCAGGTGTTCGTCGTATTGAAGCTGTAACAGGCATTTCGGCACTAGAACATGTAAATGCACAAGCTGATGTATTAGCAAAAATAGCTGCACTCGTAAAAGCTGATAGCCATACAGCGCTTGAAAAAGTATCTGCTCTTGTTGATAAAGCTAAAGGCTTAGAAAAAGAAATAAGTCAATTGAATGATAAACTAGCCAGTGCAGCAGGTGCATCTTTATTAGATTCTGTCATTGATATTAATGGCGTGAAAGTATTGATAGCCAATGTTGAAGGTACTGAATCAAAAGCGTTACGTGGTATGGTTGATGACCTTAAAGTAAAACTCAATTCAGGTATTATCGTATTAGGTGTGGCAGCTGGCGCTAAAGTAAGTTTAATTGCAGGTGTTACCAAAGACTTAACCAGCCAATTTAAAGCGGGTGAATTAGTTAATTTCCTTGCTCAGCAAGTAGGCGGAAAAGGTGGTGGTCGTCCAGATATGGCGCAAGCCGGCGGCTCACAACCTGAAAACTTAGCTTCGGCACTTGATAGTGTACAAGCTTGGGTAACCGAAAAAGCTTAAACCTTAAAAAAGGTTTACAGTCACCTTGATATGGCTTCATGTC
>NZ_FOLO01000022.1:0-11432 GCF_900112265.1 Pseudoalteromonas denitrificans DSM 6059
TTGCTTTGAACTGAATTGTACTTTTGGTCTGTCAAATAAAGCTGGTTAATCTCTTGTTCTAGTTGATGGGGATGCTTATTAGTATCAGCCATATCATTCGCCGGTAAATAATTTAGCGTAGCGTTAATTGTAACCGAGGAGTCTAGCTGATCAGGTTGAATTGGGAGCAGAGTTTGTTGCTGATTTAAATTAGCAATGGAGTTATTGTTGAAGTTACTGCTGCTATCCTCGGCCAGAGCTGTGCTAGTTAATCCGCACAAAGCTGTTGTCAATATCAATTTATTAAACATATGTTCTCCTTGTAATTTTTTATATGAAATAGTATCCTCCTACCAAGATAAAATCAGACCACTAGTGAACCAAAACCATATAATTTCGTACCGTTTTATTGGCTTTTACTAAATAAAGATTTTGAATGGTGACCAATATCTATTTTGGTAATTTAAATATTCTATTACCTTTAGAAGGTATTATTTTCTTGGGTTTTTATTTTGGGTACAAAGTATCATTGCAAATACCTTTTTGCAATAATTTAACCAACAAACCTTATAGCCTTCCTTAAGACAAGGCACGCATAAATATCTTATTGATTTTAAATCATTCATTACTTTTGAATTCACTTTAATAAGCTATCAAAACTTAAAGTTCATGAGAAAATATAATATTTAAAGGTAGTTTTTAAGAGATAATGATTTTTGATGAATTACAAATGTAACAAACCTAGCAGGTTTGTATCTTGCTTTTATCTGTTGAATTTAAAAATGAATAACTTTAACCTCATGACTCATTAAGCACTACCTTTATACCAACTATGATTGTGGCTATGTGCACATTTCATAAGTGATGATTTAGAACCCGCAAAATTCGAATATTGTCGCCTGAAGTGGTTTACCGTATTAATCCATGAGTCAATTTTAATATTGAGCACAACTAATATTTTTGGTACTTCGCTTGAAACTGCTCCGCATTTATTTGGCTGAATGATACGACAGCTAAAATCAGCTAACGCTAAATAATCAAATAATGTAAAAGGGATTGTATTTTTGTCTGCCGTTAAACCAAAGTTCATCAAAGCTTTAGGTTGCTGTAATACTCTAAAACCTGATTTTTTATTTGCTGTATTCTTTTGTTTTTTCTGCTGCTTTTGAAAAGACTGGTATTGTTTAATACGTTCTTGAATTGATGTGAAATCACTATTTAACAAGGAGTTTGCCATTTTTGCACGAATAGGGTTTAAATCAACATACATCATGCAACTTAATAATGCTGTTTCATCTAATAATGCTTGGGATTTAAAACGCCCTTCCCAAAACCTGCCGGTACAATTATCTTCAAAGTTAGCTTTTCGAGCAATGAATTCATTTAAATTGCGCATAAACCAACTGATATCAAACAAGCGTGTACGCCATTCATTCACTATTTCATTTATCCGATATAAACACGCACTATCTAGTTTTTCACCCGCTCTATAACGGTCAACTAAAACACAACCATGATAAAGTTGATACCAACGCTCAATCACTTCATCATCACTTAAATTTAAAGCACCGTCTCTATTTACCTTTAAAACAAGATGATAGTGATTTGACATAATTGCATAAGCTGCAATATCGATTAAAAATATGGTTGAAAGGCGTTTTATTCTATCGACCAGCCAAGTACGCCTGTGGTCAAAGTTATTACCTGAGAATTTGTCATCGCCACATAAAAAACTTCTACGAATACAACGATTAATGCAGTGATAATACGGGGTTGCATCTAAATCAATTAAAGACTCTCTTGCCCTAGCCATACTCACCACCAATAATGATTTACCAGTGGTTAAAGTATAGACAACCCACCTAATTCTTCAAATATCAAAGACATATTTATGGGTGTCTATAGTTGTTTTCACACCTAATTCTTCAAATATCAAAGACATATTTATGGGTGTCTATAGTAATAGTTGTTTACGGGGTGGGGTTGCATCTAAATCAATTAAAGACTCTCTTGCCCTAGCCATACTCACCACCAATAATGATTTACCAGTGGTTAAAGTATAGACAACCCACCTAATTCTTCAAATATCAAAGACATATTTATGGGTGTCTATAGTTGTTTACGGGGTGGGGTTGCATCTAAATCAATTAAAGACTCTCTTGCCCTAGCCATACTCACCACCAATAATGATTTACCAGTGGTTAAAGTATAGACAACCCACCTAATTCTTCAAATATCAAAGACATATTTATGGGTGTCTATAATTGCTTTTACACCTAATTCTTCAAATATCAAAGACATATTTATGGGTGTCTATAGTTGTTATATAGTTGTTATAGTTCCTTTTTAATAAAGAAATGACCCCTTTTTAAAGACATATTTATGGGTGTCTATTTTTATTTTCATTCCGTTTAGGTATTTCTTTAAGCATTACTGTATTTCTAATTGTTCCTATATTCAAAAGACTTTTAGTTGAAAATTCACCATTAACTCTTACATATTTGCCATTTAATGATTTAACTAATTTATTAAAATTAGGAGCAGCTCTTTCTTTCTCGTTAAATTCAATTTCAACTGCATCATAAAATCGTGCATACTCTAAAGCCTCATGAGAGTGAAATAACATTATTTTTTTCTTCATCACACCATTTCCAATATGCACTTTTCCTTCCCAAAAAAAACCTTCAAGCCATAATTGTTTTAAATGAAAATCAACTTTTAGTGGTATCAATTCATAAAAAGAGGTTTTTTGGCCATAATCTTTATTTGCTTTTATTTCAAAAGGTAAAATCACCATTAAAATATAAAAAACAACCCCTATTTTGATATTATTAATTATTAACATTTTTTCCCACACATTTTTGTTACTGAACCCGTATATTTCCATAAAGCTGTACTTGAGTTATATTCACCAGTACTTAGATATGCAGCACTTATTACTTTAGAATCAACATCAGCTACATCTGTAGGCATGGTATAAGAAACATTACTATGTCCATGTGAGTGCCATTCAGCAATTGGAGAGAATGAACCAAAAGTAGAGTTGCTTATAGTTGTTACATTATGGGCATAATTAGTTGTTATATTCCCTGAAAAATATCTAGTGCTTGTAAGTTTAGTTTCAAGGTCATAATACATATCATTTTTAAAAATACGAGCACCTATTTCCATATCATACTTTTCAGACAATGATTGAATGTTATTATGATACCACTTCGCGGCGTCATCCATAGTTAAAAAACCACCGCTATTATTTTTTTTATCTAATGAAATTTGTAATTCTTTTATTTTCGCATTTATATCATTTAATTGTTCTTCAGTAAGATTAACAGGACCTGATGAATATGGTGATTTCTTATTTAATTTATCACCCCAATCGGCTCTCAACGCAGCAGCAAATGCCGCACCGACAGCACCATTAGCAAACTTGCCTCCAGTTAATTTTGAGATAGTACCACCAACAACTGCTGCAACTAATACTTGAACAGGAGCGTTACTACTATATTGTCCTCCTGTAGCCGAACCTAAGCCAGCAGACCAGAATCCGTGCCCAAATTTACCACCTTGTAAATCGGACATTACACCGCCAACGGCACCACTTGCTAAGAATCCTTCTGCTCCGCTGAAGGAAGCTCCAATACCTCCCATAACAGCACCTGTTAATGCTCCAGTTGCCGCTCCTTTGAGCGAGCCTGTCATAATAGCGCCAGAAACAAAACCTGCGGCAGCTCCCCCTAAAGCGGCTGCACCAGCTGATAATTGTGCCGCAGCAACCCAGCCAGTAGCCAGACCAAATGTATAGTACGCAGCCACAGCAGCAACAATCATCCTCCCATACTTCTTAACAAACTTCCCTAGTGCTTTAAAAAAATACCCACTCGGATCGGTATATGACATAGGGTTATTCAGAACATAAGAATATCGATTATAACTCTGACTATTACTAGGAGCCTGAATATTTGGATCAGCTTGTAAGAATCGACCAAGCGTTGGATCGTAGATCCGACCGTTCATATGAATGACATTTAAACCATTAAGCATTTCATGGCCAGTATACCCTTGGCGTGCATACCGTTTATATGGCCCAAATGCATTTTCAGTCATGTCGACCTGCTCACCAAATGCCTTGTAATAAAATGCCTGTACTACTTTTGCGTTACTGGTCACTGCCAATACCGAGCCTAAATGGTCGCGTACCATAAGTTTACGACTAATAACCCCAGTGCCGACATCTTTTGTGATCATAATATTGCCAACAGCATATTGGTAACTCAGTTGCGCATTGCCATTATCACTTAATTTTTGAATACGCTCAAAGGCACCAAAATAATGTGTTTGGGTATCTTTACGCTCACCTTCAGTATCAAGGCCGGCACCATTGCCCGCTAAGTAGGTATCTTTGCGGAAATAACGTGATAAACCCGCACCATATCTAAAGTTAACTTGCATATTCGCGTTTTGACTAATTTGCGTTACTTTATCAAAAGCCGAATAAATGAAATTTCTGTTACCATCGGTTTGTAAGTTACCGTTATTATCGTAACTGAAATTACGCCCTGTATTGGTATCGGTGCGCAGTGCATGTGGCCCAGCATTACCCTTACTACGCGCTGTATTACCGTAACTAAAATGATTTGTTTTTGCATCACAGGCTTTAGCGCCTTCTTTTTGCAACATATTGCCAATTGCATCATAACAATAATAGTTATCGGCACCTGCTTGAGCGCCATAACGCATAGCCGTTTGTTTTAAACGATTCAGGCCATCATATTGATATTCATCGGTACGTGTCGCATCGTATAAGCTATTAATATCGCGCTGTTTAAGTTGTCCAAAAGCATTATATGCATATGACGCGTTAAGTTCCCCTAACACGGAACCATTAGCAATACCTAATGTACTAAAGCCTTTTTCCAGACCGGTATTAGCATCAAAATTATGCTTAATGGTTTGGTTACCTAAAAATTGCTCTTCTGTTACCTGACCACGGTAGTTCACTGCAACAATTTTTTTCAGCTCAGTGACATTCACTGTATTGCTTGCGGCATCAAATTCTAAGCTATGCTCAGATGTTTTAATGCCATTGGCATTAAATTGATAGCCAACTGCATAATCATTACTTAATTGCGACATGTAAACACGGCTTAAACCATCGTAATAATTACGTTGATATTGGCTCACTGTCGGCGCATCATCATGATAAATGTCTGTAGTGGTGCTTTCTAAACGGGCTAAAGTATCGTAACCATATTGTTTTTCAAATACGACTTTGCTATCAACACGACAGCTTGCGCCTTTTACGACACGCTCAGAATCTTTTGCCCCCTGGTACAGACCATCAAACATAAAACAACGGGACTCACTTGCGCCAGTTGCATTATCGATACGCTGTATCACACGCCCTAATGTATCGTAATTAAACCAAGTAACGGTCTTATTGCCACTTTCTTGCCACTTTAACTCACCAAAAGCATTGTACTTATAAGTCCAAAGGCCTTTGTCTGGGTCATTCATTGTGATTTTATTGCCAGCACTGTCATACGTATTTTGAATAACGTTTAATAGGCTGTCTGTTGTGGTTAATAGTTTACCGTAAGCATCATATGTGAATGCAATGCTGCTTGCGGTTGCACCGTCTGCTGCATCCGCATTGTCTATGGTGTTAACCAACTCACCGGCAACATTAAAGGTGCTGACTTTTTTAACCTTTTTAGTACCATCTGAATGTACTTGTGTTTGGCTGTATTTGTCATACGTTGTTGTAACCGTTAAAGCTGAACCGTTAAAGCTCGGTGTTGTTTGGCTGATCGTACGCCCTAAAATATCAAACTCAGACGTTTGCCATTGCGTTGCTGTGACTGTTTCTGTACTGAGTGGAATAGACTGTTTATGTGTACGGCCAAACTCATCAAATTGTGTTATCGCATATTGATACTTATTTGCATTATAAGTATTGCTTTTAACTTTATAAGCACGTCCTAAGTTATCAAAATAAGACGTTGATGGTAAACCCGTTGAACTTGTTACCGTTTCGCTATAACCCAATTGCGGCTGACTTGCATTAACCCAGCTACGGTTTATTAACTTACTTAAACCATTTGGCGTTTGTGTTGCTGTTGCCTGACCAAAAGCATTGTAGCGATAAACAGTAGTAAACCCATTTGCAAGGGCTGCATCATCACAACTGGCGACATTGGTGGTTTTTGAGGTCACTAAACCTGTCACAGAGTTCACGTTAAAACACGTTGTATAACCCAAGTCATTGCTTTGGCTTGTCATAAAACGTTGGTCTGCGTCATACTTCATGGTTTGTGTACGACTGATTGCATCGGAGAAGCTTGTTGTACTGTAATTATCGCCCGAATTACCGCCCGCGATAAGCGCCTTACCAGATACCGTTTTAGTTTCTATATTACCTTTAGCATTAAAAGTATATTCAGTTGTAACCTGTTGGTCTGAGCCTAATGCGGTAATTTCAGTATTTAAAATACCCTGAGCATTATAACCAAAGCCACTCATTCTAGATTGCGTTGTACTGAGATTATCTTTTGTAACTGTTTTTGATACAGCGCTACAGGTTAATCGACCAAAACGCGCATAATCTTTGATGTAACTGGTATTGTAGTCACTTACACCCGCAGCACAGCTACCCCCTCCTTTAAGGTAACTATTGGTGCTGGTTGTTTTAAATACATGACTATCATCTGCATTTTTTAATATTACTTCACTTGACGTTAAATTACCTGTTGCATCATACCCATTGGTGGTTGTTGTGGTGCTTTTAATCCCACCATCAGTATAGGTAACGCCATTAGCACCACCGCTTAAGTGATAGGCTTTTTCAGTGCTTTTTTCAATATAAGTAAAATAAGGTGACTTTGGTGCGCTGGTATCTAAGGCATCAACCGTTACTAACTTTTTATACTCATTAACCGCTTCTGATAAAAGAATACTGCCTGTACCGTCTTTTTTAATCATGCTTTGACGTGTTTTAGTGGGCATGCCAATAAATTCAGGTTCAGATAGCTCACTCGGGTTAGCAATACTGGCATCAAAACCTTGATTGTAATAAGTTTCAGTGACCATATCATATGTTTCATCACGGCCATCTATGGTAGTTAATTTAGCAAAACCTAAATAACCACGACCTTGACCATGCAATGCCATATTGGCATATTTATATTTCACCGAAGCCTGGGTGCCAGTACCATCAGGACTGGTTGCTTCACTAACTACATATACAGGATTTGTAACGCTAATAAGAGGAAAACGCACTTCCACAGTGCCTTCATAAACACTGCTATCAGTTAATGGTTTATATGTCACACCCGTTTGATTGCCCATGCCATCAATAAAGTGCTTAATAACATTATTTTTGCTATTTGATGTATTGATACGGTAATACAGTGACCACTTATTGTCTCTGAGTCTTGCCCAATCTAATGCGCCGTCACCATCAAAGTCGCCATACTGAATGATATCCGTGTCTTTTTTCTCAAAAGCAAAGCTACTTTGCAAGCCATAAGCGTTACTCGCTTCAAAACCCTTTGTTGTTGGATTAAAGCGTTTAACAAACCAGGATGAATTATTATTGTTGTTATAGGTTAATAAATCAGTATGACCATCCATGTCAAAGTCCATTAACATGTAGTCTTTTTCTTCAAGGCCTTTGAGTGCCTCAACAACGATGCCTGGCATAAACCCTTCACCGGTACTTATTCTTACAGTGCCACTACTTGGATATAAAATATCAGCCATGCCGTCACCATTAAAGTCGGCTAACTTCATTTTATATAACGAGCTGATCTCTGTATCATGTGAAGTGAATTGACCCCCTTGATTTAATAGTAAAACTGTTTTTGAGCCATTAGGGTATAAACAAGGTTCACCGTTATTACAGGTATTCATTTCATCTAGTTTATATAAGATTAACTTAACCAATATATCTGTTAAACCATCACCATTGGCATCAAGCCAAACAAGGTCTTTGATTTCACTTTGCCCATCACTTCCGTCAGTTGGTGAAGTATAAATACCCTTTATAGCTGCAAAATAATTATTTGTTGTTCCGGCATTTACATCAATACTTTGATTTAAATTCACATGAATTTTTGAGGATATGCTTCCTGATTTTTGTGGAGACGTTTTATCTGACAACGTTATTTTATACGTCATATCCAGCAAACCATCACCATTGATATCAGCAAAGTTTACATCTTTAGCATCAGCGGTAGCGGCAGGCAAAACGAGCTCACCAATTAATGTATGGGCCTTACTTTCTATGCTACAAAGGTATTCATGTCCAGACTCTGTTTCACATTCATTGACTTCTCTAACTCCGGGACTATAAAAAATACCATGCCATTGTGTTTGTGTACCAACATAACTGGGTATTAATAAGTCTTGACGGCCATCACCATTTATATCTACAACCTTGGCATATTCAAAAGCGTAATTATCTTGATTGTTTGAGCCACTTAACGATACTGTTTCAGTTGTATACCCTCCTTCACGGCTCTTTTTACCAAAGGTAACTTGCCAAGAAGTATCTGTTTTAGGCTCAATGAAATCAGAAATACCATCACCGTTAAAATCAAGAATGCGTGTATAACCACCATTGTGATCAGTACTTATGTCAACGGGATTTGAACCACTGAATGTCGGTAGCGTTACATTTCCTCCACCTAGCTCCACTGACCAGTTAAACGTAACAGGTTTGGCACAATGGGTATTTTCAGCAATACATTCTGTAATGGTATCGATATAAGATAATCGATTATGCGTTGTGCTATACCCGATATCGTAATAACGGTTGGCAAAATGACTACCGCCTTTAGACACAGCAACTGTAACACCCGCAAGCCGTTGTGTTTGCTGATATTTCTGACCATACCTATAGCCATACTGACGGTCAAACTTTTGCCCTTCAGGCTTATCTTCTGAATGAACAGTAACCGTCACTGGACCGTAAGTAACTTTATCTAAAATCAATTCATCTGTGTTATTAATCGTTTTAAATTGATAGTTAATGGTATTACCATGAGTATCGACAATAGAACTACGCAACCAAGTTAATGCCACTGCAACATTGCCTGTTACACTTGAATTAATAGACTGTACAGCTGTCGTTGCATTATTTTTATTACCATAATAATGTGTTTCACCTGACTTAGTTTCAGCGGTAAAACCTATGATGTCTGCACCTGATATATTAGCGGTATATTCTGTGAAACTATCTTGTTCAGTGCGATATACACCAGCACTTACTTCAATAAGGCGTTGCCCATCAACACAAAAAGCATCATCCGCTGTAAACGAAATATCCTCAACAAAAGCATCACCTAAGTCATCGTAATAATGTGACTTACCACAGCGGCTAATTGATGACATACCAGATAAAGACCAACCCACACCAGCAAAACCTGTGCGCGTATTAGCACTAGAATAACCCAAACCTAATTCTGGACGAATGCCAGCTGGACCAATTGGTAAGTTAAAAGGCACCTGATATGTCGCATTACCCGACTCATCCACTCTAAACTGGCCGGGTGTTGAAGCAATAATATTACCCGCACCTTTCGTTGGTAGCTCTAATCTTTGTGTATCATTTGTTTTTGCAAAATCGGAACTTGTAAAAGTATATAGCTCAGGCTCTCCAGCCTTAACCACATAACCATCATTACTATTTTCAAACACAACATTAACTGTGCCATCTGCATTGGTTAATTTAATATCTTCTAAACTATCACCACTGAAATCACCTAATTCAAAGTTAAATTCACTGGGGATTAATGTTAATTTTTGCCAATCAGCAGCTGATACTGCTGTGACTGTCCACGTACCATTTGTATCTTTTGATAATTTTAAATAACTGCCATTTACTTCTATATATAAGTTGCCTGCGGTATCTGTATAAACAAGCGCAATTGCTTTAACACCGGCTTTAAAGCTCACAACCTCTTCAACATCAACAGTGCCAACACTTGCTTTAACTGTCAGTTTATAATTACTTTGTGCTAATAAACCAAAATCGAACGTGTAAACATCATTCGTTTTAACCGCGTCTTTCCATTGTATTGCAGCACCATTATTTGATAAACCAAATGACACACTATCTAAAGTAACGCCTTGTGCTAATTCAAACGTAGCGCGGGCAACAAAATTGGCATTTGATGCAACCGTTGCAGCTGATTGCGCTGAATACTGGTAATTAATATTCGCCGTTTTCACCACCTCAATACCTGTTTGACAGGTATTGCTTGATACTACTTCTATCGGGTGATTATATTTTTTGGCAATCGCTAATAATTCATACACATGTGTATTGCCTGTCAGCGGCAAAATCCACTGCTCTTTCGTCGCAGTTGCAATGCACGCATTTAAAGCATGTGATTTAGCAACTTGGGTCGTAAGATATGCATACTCACCCTTTACCGATAAGTTGGTAATGGTATTAAGCGCTTGAGCCTGAGCTGATACGCTCAAACTACCCAATAGTAATAATAAATTGACAAAACAAAAGTGCATTACCTTGCTCAGTCGCCTGCTCACATGTGTCATATAAATGTCTCGATTTTTATTTTAAATGGGTTATTACAAATACGTAAAAAGCCATTAGCTGGTTTTAAACAGCTAATGGCGGTAAATTATTTTTTAATAAATGATTTCACTCACTATTGCGACTCTTGGTTACTAACAATAGGTTTACCAAGTAAATCAATGGATAGAAAGTTGATTTTAATTTCTTCATTAACCTGATAACCTGACACTGTTTTCAACACAGTGATAATAATATTATTATTTGCACTTGTTAGCCTAAAGTCAGATAAAGCATCAAGGTTAAAATCACCTAATTCAATCGTATAGCCTGTAATTGTTAAAGAAAGTGCGTTCCATTCAGCTTGCGTCAATTCAACAACAGACCACTTATTACTTTCATCTTTCACAAGTTTTATATATTTGTGATCTAGCCCTTGAGGTATTTGTAAATACAGGCTGCCTCCAATATCTTTAAATACACTAATACCCGATGCAGAAACTGTTACTAATAATGATTTTTTCGGGCCACATTTACCACTCACATCACAAGCTTCAACATAAAAGGTATGTATACCCGGCAAATTAATACGTCGGTCAAATTTTATTTCAGTAGTCATTCTGTCAAACTTTAACCTTTCTAAAGCATCCGGTTTATCAACATATAAGTTGTAATAAGCATCACCGGTAAAGCTCAGCGGTAAAGACCAACTTAAAGTAGTAACTTGCCCTGTAATTATATTATCTGGTATTGCAGTGAAAGAGGTCACTTTACCAATGCCTGTTACAGAAACTGTAAGAGATTGTTGCGGCCCACAAACGCCACTTACATTACAGGCTTCAACATAAAATGTATGTGACCCCACCATATCAATTGTACGTTCAAAAGATATATCTGAAGTCATGCTTTTAAACTT
>NZ_FOLO01000022.1:11867-76275 GCF_900112265.1 Pseudoalteromonas denitrificans DSM 6059
AAAAGATATATCTGAAGTCATGCTTTTAAACTTTGACCTTTGTGCTCCATCTGGTTTATCAACATAAAGATTGTAAAATGCATCTCCAAGATAACCTGAAGGTTCAGTCCATTTTAACTGTATTATTTTACCCGCAACAACAGTATTTGGCATTGCACTAAATGAACTAACTTTACCTATGCTTGCCGTGACAGTTTTTGATATAGCAGGGCCACACTCACCACTGCTATTACACGCTTCAATATGAATTGTATGAACACCCGTCATATCAAAAACATGCGAATACTGCTCAACTGATACCAAACTCAAAAGCGCTAATTTAGCTGAACCGTCAGGTTTACTAACATAAAGGTTATACAGCGGTGTATTTATGAAGCCTTCAGGTTTTGACCATTTAATTAAAGCAGACTCACCTGTTACTAATGCATCTTTACTAATAGTAAATAAACTTACTTTACTGATACCAATAGCCTTCACGGTAGTACTTTGTTCATCTCCACATTGCCCTGTTGAATCACATGCTGCAACGAAAAATGTATGCACACCGTTCATATCAATCTTTCGATCAAAGGTTTCCGCTGTTATCATGCTTTGAAATTTAGTTTTTGATGAACTATCAGGTTTATTTACTGAAAGATTATAATATGTTGTTCCTACAAAACCTTGAGGTGCCTCCCATTTTAGCTTAGTCACTTCTCCCGTATTTATTTCAGAGGGAGTTCCAATGAAAGAGCTCACTTTGCCAGGTTTTACAGCAACGTTTAATGAGGTTTCGGCACCACAGACTCCTGAAACATCACACGCCTGAACATAAAAAGAATGTATTCCTTGCAAATCAATTAAACGTGAGAAACTGCTACCCAAGATCATACTTTCAAATTTCGATTTTGCTGAGCCACCAGGTTTCTTTACATAAAGGTTATAATATGGTGTACCCACAAAGCCTTGCGGGGCACTCCATATAAGTTGTGTGCTTTCACCCGACTTAATGTTATAAGACGAAGCTGTAAATGAACTCACTTTATTTGGATTAACAGTTACAGATAATGATGCCTCAGCACCACATATACCTGAAGCATCACACGCCTGAACATAAAAAGCATGTGAACCTTGCAAATCAATTAAACGAGTAAAACTGGTAGCTGTCATGCTTTGAATCTTTGTTCTCGATGAACTATTAGGTTTCTCAACAAAAAGATTATAATAGGGTGTGCCCACAAAGCCTTGTGGTGCCCCCCAAGTGAGTTGAGTACTTTCACCAGATGTTATTTTATAAGACGAAGCTGTAAATGAACTCACTTGATTTGGATTAACAGTTACAGATAATGATGTCTCAGCACCGCATATACCTGAAGCATTACACGCCTGCACATAAAAAACATGTATTCCTTGCAAATCAATTAAACGGGAGAAGCTGTTACCTGTCATGCTTTGAATTTTTGTTCTCGATGAACTATTAGGTTTATCTACATAAAGATTATAATAAGGTGTACCAGTAAAACCTGCAGGCATTGACCATTTTAATATTGTTGTATTACCACTATTTATTACACTAGATGAAGCAGTAAAAGAAGAAACACTTCCTATTCCCGTGACAGAAATAGACTTGCTAGCACTGCAACCGGCGCCATTAGGATTACATGCAATTACTTGATACGTATTACTACCACTTTTTTCAACAACAGCATTGTATTGAGTACTACTAATCGTTGCTTTTAAATTACCATTAATTAATATTTGATAAGTAATACCCGCGACAGCATCTCCGGGAGCTGACCAAGTTAAAACTATATTTTCATTTTGTTTTTGTGATGTCATTGAAGCGTTTAAGTTTTGCACCTGACTGGGAGCAGCATAATAATAAACTGAAGCAGAAGCAGACTGTCCACCACAGCCGCCATCATTACAAGCTACAACCGTGTAATTCCTATATCCGGGAGTATTATTATTTACATATGCATATTGGTTAGAACCACTATATATTTGCGCACCATTTTGATAGAAACGATAATAATTTGCATTGGCGACTCCTCCCCAACTCACTATTAAATTTTGATTGATAGGCTGCTGACTTTTTTGTGGTATTGGTGTACTGGCAGTTCCTGGTGCAACAACACGCTCACTCACCATCACACTTATTGATGATTCTGAGCTACACTCACCAGATGCATTACAAGCCTGTACATAAAATGTTTGGCTCCCTGTTATATTTATTGTGCGTGTAAATGATTGCGATGTTGTATTACTTAACTTTACAAATTTAGAACCATTTGATTTTTGAATCGAAAAATTATAATAAATAGTACCACTTGCACCAGAAGGTCGCCCCCAACTCAAAACGGTACTCCCGCCACTATAAATGTTATAAGAGGATGCAGTAAAATAACTCACCCCATTTGGAGCTGCAGCTAATACTGAAGTACTAACAAACGTGATTGCAATTAATATATAAGGTAAATATATTCTGTGTAAATGTAAGAGCGGGGTCATTAAATAAAATCCTTTAGAAATGACTTTTTATTATTTTATAAAAATGAATAAATCAAAAGTATTAGGTATTAGGTATTAGGTATTAGGTATTAGGTATTAGGTATTAGGTATTAGGTATTAGGTATTAAAATGCTAATTCTAATACGATAAATTGATATCGAACTAAATCATCACAAAACAGTCACTCTAAAGGGTAATTATTACAAGGCCGCAGATTATACTTGTTTTTTGTACCTATACAATAGAAATCAAGACTTAATAAAAAATCACTATATACAAACCAAGAAAATTAATACTAGAAAATAGATGTAAATATATAGCCTTAACTCTAAACACAGTGATTGGGTGCTATAGCAATTCTTTTACTTAGTGTAATTTTGAGTCTTTCGTGGGCAACTTTATGAGTGATTAATCTAAGTTGATAGTGTTATAAATTTTGATCTCAAGAAATTTTACAAATAGCTTTGACATCATTGCATTTGAACCAAATAGGATAGTCACAGTTGAAACCACTAAATGTGACTTCAACAATGAATTATAATTTAAAGGATTCAGCAAATAAATTTAAAAGATATGTTTACTTAACCAAAACTCGAATTTTAACGTTTGAATTCTGAAGTTTTACTCCATTGTGGCCAAATATTTTCTTTAGATAACTTATGACCAATCTCAAAAAATGCTTGCATATCTTCAACAGCACCGGAGAGATCCCATTGTTCATTATATTCATCACACAGGTTGTGATAACATTTTCCCAAACTTGATTTTAACTGCTCACGCAATGCCTTAGTCGCTTCATCTACAGGAACTTTTCCGCTTTTAGCGTAAAGCGCTGGAATACCGATATTGGCAAATGCAAAATGATCTGAACGATAATAAATGCCTGCAGCAGGGCGAGGATCACCAGAAATAATACGCCCTTGTTTTTTTGCAGCAACGGTTAGGTAATCATCAAGTTGAGATTGCCCTAACCCATATACTGAAACATCTTTGCTACGACCATCAACATTTAATGCATCCATATTAATATTGGCAACGGTTTTTGCTGCAGGAATAATCGGATTAGCAGCATAAAACTTAGACCCTAATAGCCCTTGCTCTTCTGCTGTGACAGCCATAATTGTAATTGAACGTTCCGGGGCTACAGGTAATTTAGCAAACGCTTCAGCAACTTCGATAAGCGCCGCTGTGCCAGATGCGTTATCTACAGCACCATTATAAATTTGGTCACCTGTTAAGCTTGTATCTTTACCCAAGTGATCCCAATGTGCAGTATAAAGAATATGCTCATCGGGCTGAGTGCTGCCAGGTAAAGTTGCGATGAAATTGTAGGAGACCGACTCTTTTACTGTATTTTTCACACTAATCGATGCTTTTAAATCGCCCATATCAAGATTATAACTGCCCTTTGCAGCTAATTCTTTCGCTTGATCAAAATTTAGGCCCGCATTGGTAAATAACTCTTTTGCAACATCGCTATTTATCCAACCTTCGACAGCAACACGGCCTTTATTTAAATCATCACGCACAAAACCAAACTGAGGACCTGTCCATGAATGCTCAACCACAGACCAATTGTATGATGCAGGCGCAGTTTCATGAATAATAATTGCCCCTTCAGCACCCTGGCGACTCGCTTCTTCATATTTGTAAGTCCAACGACCGTAATAAGTCATTGCATTGCCATTAAATATCGCAGGGTCTTGAGTCGCAAAACCAGGATCATTAACTAAAATAACAACTGTTTTACCTTTTACATCTAAGTTTTTGTAATCGTTCCAATCGTATTCTGGTGCATTAATGCCATAACCCACAAAAACCAAGTCAGAATTTTTTAATTCTGAAAACTCAGTAATTCGGCTAGAGCCCATCACCATATCATGACCATATTGATAGTCTTTACCACCAATTGATAATGTCATATCAGGCGATGCCTCAATTGACACCATAGGAACGGCTTGTAAAAAACTATCACCATTTCCAGGCTTAAAACCAACAGCGGTTAATTGCTTGGTTAAATAGTCAAGCGTAAGCTCCTCTCCCTTACTTGATGGTGCTCTCCCTTCAAATTCATCTGATGCAAGCACTTTTATATGCTCAATTAACTGCACTTTATTTATGCTATTGTAGCTGGCAGTTATATCTACCGCCGTATTTGTTTTTTCAGAATTCGAACCACAGCCACTTAATAAAACTGAGGTTAGCAAAGTTAAACCGATTACTTTTTTCATTTTTTTATTCTTTGATTGAGAATGACGCCATGATTATATTGAGTTTAAATCCAATAAGATATCTGATTTTATGTACTGGCTAATTTCAAGTTGTAGTTATGTACTTTTAAAGATAAAAAACACTCACTGAATAGTTCCATTTTGCTTTGTATTATTTTTATACTTTCAGCCACAAGTAAGTCAATTATTGAACTTAATTTAACAGGACGCTTGTAGCGATTAATCGATTTTTCTAATGCAAGGTTTTTCAGGCTTTGCTGAGTTTGTATTAACGAAGCTTTCAGCTTTTTTCACAACGACAGTTTGCACTACGACTTACAAGCCCGCAGCTTTGTGACGTAAACTCAACTATTGTTGTTCTCGTAGTAAATATCAAATGCATTGAATCATTTCAATGCATATAAACTTAGACATTTCTACAAATGAAGGTGTGACAAAACATTTAACTTAATTTTTTAATCCGCTTTTCCCCTTTGCTTTTTAAATCACTATTTTTTGTTTGTTTAACAATCTCTTTATACAATGCAATTGCAGCCTTCTTATCACCTTTAGCTTCAAAAATATTAGCCAAGCGATATTTAGCCCAATCTTTTTCTATCATAGATGATGTTACCTCTGTTCCTTCAATATATTGCTTTAATGCTTTTTCACCTTCATCAAAATGACCTTCACTTATGACACTTATTCGTCCTATTTGATATAAAGCGTTAAACTTAGACTCATATTGTCTGGTTGTTGATGTAGTCATATCCGCAGCTTTATGCAAATCTTTTAGAGCCTTTACATAATCTTTTTGTTGTTGAAAATACATACCTCTTCGATAAAACAATTCAGGTTCATTTGAGAATAGTTTAAGCGCATTATTAAAAACATTTTCCAATTTTTCATGGTCTTCTAATTTAGCATACACTTGTATAAGTGCTGACGCCCCAGACAATACATCAAGCTTTTTAATTGCAAAAGCCTGCTTTAAGGCTTCATCAATATCTCCTCCCATTAAGCTTGGCGCCATTAAATGAAACCCCATTAAACGACGACGATAGTCAACTTTTTCAGGTGAAATTTCAACTGCAGCACGAAAGGCCTCATGCATTTTATTGACATAACCCATTTTGCTAAAAATACTTGACTCTTTGGCTTGTAAGCCCATGATCATACCGTAAAAATATTGCACTTCATCACTTTTAGGGTTCATCTTTTCGGCTATTTCTATATATTTTTCAGCTTCATCAAGTTGATTATTTTTTACTGCTATTTGCGCTAAATATAAATATTTTTTAAAACTATCATCCGCTTCTTTAAGCAGCATGACTTTAGCAAATTCAAAGTTGTTATTTTCAAAAGCAGTAATGCCTTCGCCAATACTCGCATGTATGGGTAAGTTTAAAGTACCTGAAATGAATGTGATTAATACAAGTTTTTTTAGGTTGAATATCTTCATACAGCTCTCTTTTTCATCGTAGGATAAAAGTTGGTGAATTTAATACGTAATAGCCAGAATCCCGAAAATAAGATAACTAACACAACAGGGATGGCTAAAAATTCAATTTTTCTAAGTGACTCAGGAAATAACTTAGCTTGCCCTAAAAAGAAAGCGGCTGTTGCCATAAACATTGGAAAACACATACGCCAAACATGCCTAACAATACGTTGAGATCCACGGGTGCCGCCTTGATAAATCATTTTAAAATCGAGAATCGCAGCGAATGCTGCAATACTGGCAAAAAAATAAAAGACGCCGAGTCCAAAACCGCTTAATTTCCCCGTTTCACTCATAGCAGCCTGCCAGCCATATTTAACCAACATGACTGTTATAAAAACAACTCCAATAAATGAGATATATTCAAAATAACCAATTGTATTCGCTTTACGTTTAATGGCCATCCAAGAAGTTGAAATTAAATAACAAATAAAAATACCATTGATCAGTGACAACATGATGCCTCTGCTATATGCCACATAAACTGATGTAACTCCTAACATCAGCATCGCGATTAAAAATGTATTTCCGGCAGTTTTGTGAATTTTAATATTATTAGGGAAAATAAGAACTGAAAAACCCGCTAAAATTGCGAGTGCTCCTGCAATAAAGTGAATAAGTACAAGTGGAGGTAATGTCATTTCAAGCTCGCTAAAGTTTAATTGTTAATATAGAACGTTAGATTGCAGGTAACACGCCACATTGTTAAGGCATTGTTATAAAAGAAGTAACTTAGAATTATGTAAACTAAATTCAGTTTCATCCCAAAGATGGGAATGAAAAAACATATAAAGTCCGAATAATGGGAAACTGGATGAATTGAATGAAATAAAATGGCTTTCCTAAATCAATTGAAAGCCATTAATTTAGTCATATATAGGTTTTAAATATATCTAACCCTTGCTTGGTCATCGTTGGCATAAATTCTGTGATGTCATAATTTGCGATATCTGCAATATAAAAAGGATCTTCTTTTATAATTAAATCAAGTTCACTGCGGTCAGTGGCATTAACTAAAATAATCCCACCATCACGAGGAATTTTACGACCTGAGACTAAGAACTTGCCTAAGTTATAATATTTTTCCAAATATATTATATGCTCATTTATATAGTTATCGACTTGTGATAACTGAGTTTTATAGGTTAAAGATACTATAAACATTCAAGTCTCCATTTAAATTTATATTTCACTGTTATGAATAAATAATTACCTAAAATTAATACATTAAAGATATTTTCCTTATTTCCTCCACATTTGTTCCTTAAACATTACATATACTAATGAAATATTGTTCCAAAATCATGATTTCTATCATTTAAATAAAAAGGATTTAATATGCCAAAGTCTATAGTGATTTTAAATTTACTCGCCGATAAATCAGATGGCGCTTTTGACAAGCTTGAACAAGGCTTAATAGAAATGAACCGATCATCTGGCACACAGGTTGAAGTGATTGATGCTGCAGAGTATGTATTCAATTTCAAAAAAGGTAATATTTTCCATTCCGATAAGAAAAAAGTAAAAACCTATTTAGAAGAAATGTCTGATGTTCGCATGAAGCTATTTAACGCAAAAAAAATTGTAATTTCTGCTCATGGCACCGAAAAAGACAGCGACCATTGTTTTAATAAAGTAACTAAAGGCGATGTGATTTTTTCACATACTCAATTAGTTAAATTTTTAAAATGCTTCTTGCTTTCAGGTGGCAATTTTAATATAGATTTAATGATTTGTTATGCAGCAAGAACCGCGAACTACGCAGGTCCTCAACTTAAAGATGTGCGAAAACACGACATCATTACCAGCTTTGCTTATAAGGTATTTAAAGGACTTAAAAACTCAGCTCCCTACAAAGTGAGCATTGTGGGTCGCGTAGGTGCTTGTGGTTATGTTAGTGGACAAAAACCAGCAAAAAAAGGCCGCACAGTCCCAGATTTATTTATAGGTGTTGAAAGTGAAACCACCACATCACAAAGACGATTATTACCCACTTTAAAAGATGGGTATTTAGTAGAAAAAGAAAAAATAGAAGCAACATTAGGCAAAGTTGCTATGAATGAAATGTATTCTAAATTTCACCCAAGTTATAGCATGACGGAACAGTCTTTACAGGTTATAAGAGCTGATACAATGCCTGAAATACAATATAAAAGTTATTTGCTTAAAAAAGCCAGTTGGAATGATTTACGCCATACTTTGCAAACCACAACCAAAGAAAAAGATTTATACGGTACCTTAGTATACTTTGATTGTCCGCCAGGTATTATGGTAATGGATATGAGCAATAATAGAGAGCTTTATCATGGAGCAATTTAGCTGGCACAGTCTTAATTTTAGTCAATAAGAGAATGAGTTAAAAACATTAAATGATAATCAAAATTCACTTTTATATGACATCAATTATGAGTCCTGATTGACTGAGCCATTCCCCTAAATTTGAGTTTTTTTACTTCATAACCTTAAAACCGCGTATAGCGGTTTTTATATATAGAAGTTACAGCTAATTTTTAACCGCATTTTCACCGACAGCCATTAAAACGGGCATACTGCCTTTTTCACTTTGCATTATAAAAGGGCTAGATAATTCTTTTATATTGAAATCAATAGCTTCAAACGCATTTTTGACTCTGAGTTCAGTTAACCCTGTCGTTGCATTGTCTTCTTCTGAAAGCCAATCCCATTGAACAAATAAACCATCATTTTTTAATAGTGATTTTAATAACCCTAAAGTGACTTCATACTCTGGTACAAAACCACACACTGATGAAGCTACAATAATATCAAATTGATTATTTAATGCTGGGTATTGTAGGATTAAGTTTTCAGATAAATAATCTGAGATGGTAGCAACATTTTTTAGTTTTTTTTGTGCTAATTTTTTAATCATTTCAGATGAAGGGTCAATAGCAGTAATATTATCTGCTATTGGACTCATTAACTGAGTAAGCGCTCCCGTGCCACATCCGAAATCAAGAATTGTTTTTTCTTTTATATCAACAATCCGATTAAGCTGTGTAAAGACTTTGTTAGCATATAAGGAAACTGAAGGATCAATATCCCAATTTTGTGCGTATTCATCCCATTCATTTTTCACATGATTCTCCTTTGGACTTTAATATTGATTGAGTAGATAAAGTATTTATATTTTTGATGCAAAGTAAGTCAAAATTTCAGCTTTTGTCATTTCTTTAGTTTCATTCGCGAAACAGTAATAATCAGGACGTTGGTCACTAAAGTATTGCATATTCATTTTTAAACCTTTTAAATTCGGGAACATGCCTACTGGCATATTGTATTCACCGGTTTGTTTTAATTTATAAAACAAATGTGTTCCACACTCAGAACAAAACCCTCTAGATGCCCAAGGAGATGAGTCATATACATTAAGTTTTTGACTGCCATCTATTTCTACCTCTGTACCACATTGCACAGCAAAAAATGGTGCCCCACCCCAAGTTCGACATGTTTCACAATGACATACACTAAATTTAGGGTTGATATTTGCGACAGTTATTTTAATGCTACCGCATAAACAACTGGAAGAATTTGAATCTAACATTTATATGTCCTTATAGTTAAATAGTAAAAATGATTTTATCACTTTTAGTTTATTTAAATTCTGTACTAAGTAATGCATATTGAAACTCATCACCCCAGACACCTTTAAAAAATACATTTTGAATAAAGTGTGCTTCTTTTCTAAAACGAATTTTTTCTAATAATTTATAGCTTGCTGTATTGTTAGCATCTGTGATCGCGATTATTCTATGTATCTTGAGCTCTGTGAACAAATAAGTAAGTAAACAATTAATCGCTTCAAATGCGATGCCTTGTTTTTGAAATTCAGGCGCTATGGTAAAACCAATTTCAACTTGCTGATCATCAATAAAATAAACCGCTAAATCTCCTAATATATTATCTGTTTGTATGTCAGTTATGGCTAATTGATACCAATTACCGGCCACAGCAAAATTTTTATAGTCAATATTTTCAAATAATGAAATCGCATCTTCCAGAACATAACTGGACCAACTCTGAAACTGGGCAACTTCAGGTCTAGCCCGATAATCAGCAAACGTTTGTAAGTCAGAATACTTAAAAGCACGTATGATATAGTTTTTTGAATTAAGTTTTGGTGTCATTTTTATTCCATTAAATTTTATTTTGAAAGTTTTTATTTCAGGTTTCACTTCCGATTATGGCTAGAATTTAAATTTTGCTAAGTTATAGTTACTTTAACATTAACTCAGATATTATTTTGATGCTCAATCCTCCTTTAGATGATGAAATTTGTCAAAAAGCAAGAATGTCGCGAGATCCACGCTTTGATGGCAAATTTTTTACTGCAGTACGAACAACGGGGATTTATTGTCGTACTATTTGCCCTGTATTTCCGCCTAAGGAAGAAAATGTATCCTATTTTTCAACTGCTATTGCCGCAGCTACTGCAGGTTATCGCCCGTGTTTACGTTGTAGACCCGACAGTGCACCTGGCTCTCCAGCATGGAAGGGTGTGAGCACCACTTTAGAACGCGCCATTAAACTCATTGATGAAGGGGCTTTGCAAGAAGGTAACTTACAAGCTTTATCAGAACGCTTAGGTATAAGCGATAGATATCTCCGAGACGTTTTTAAAAAGCACTTAGGAACATCTCCGAAGACCTATGCACTTTACCAGCAATGCTTATTTGCAAAACAGTTATTACACCAGACAAAGCTTCCAATCACACAAGTTGCTTTAGCAAGTGGCTTTTCAAGTATAAGGCGCTTTAATGACTGCTTTGTCAGCCAACTTAATTTAACGCCATCTCAAATGCGAAAATCAAGTGCAACCCAGTCAAACTCATTACAACTGAAGTTATATTACCGACCACCTTATGACAGTAGTTTTATACTTAATTTTTATAGCACCAGGCGTATTAATAAACTTGAATGGGGAGATCAAAATAGTTATGGTCGCACATTTGAATGGCTCGGTACAGTCGGTAGCTTTACAGCCAAGCATATTAGAGATAAAAATAGGTTTGATGTCTCAGTAGAGTTAAGTGATGTCAAACAGTTAAAACCTATAATAAATAACATCAGACGATTATTAGACTTAGATGTTGATATGTCTCTTGTTGAATACGACTTGCAACAAAACTTTAAGGACCAGTTTCCAATAAAATCGGGGATACGTTTGCCCGGTATTTGGAGTATGTTTGAAGCCGGGATCAGAGCCATTTTAGGTCAACAAATATCCGTTGTTGCAGCGAGAAATCTAGTGACAACTTTAGTAGAAACATTAGGACAATCTATCGGAGAAAACACACTATTTCCAACACCTAAATCAATTAATGAAAGTGATTTAAGTTTTTTGAAAATTCCAAACTCTCGAAAACAAACGCTTAAAAATTTAGCAAGTCATTACCTTGAACATTTCAATCCAAATGATGCCGAACAATGGCTCAAGCTCAAAGGTATTGGACCTTGGACAATTAATTATGCAAAAATGCGAGGGCTGAGCGATCCTGATATATTTTTGGGTGGCGATCTGGGCATTAAAAAAGCAATTGGCAATGCAGATTATAATTTTTTACCCGAACAGGCATCTCCATGGAGAAGCTATTTAACTTTTCAATTATGGAGCCAACTTTAATGTATACAGATTATATGCTCAGCCCTTTAGGTTTAATGGAGTTTAAGGCATCAGATAAAGGCATAACTCAAATTATTTTTTGTGGCGATAAAAACCGTCAAACACAAGTAAATACCAATCATATTACCGAACTGTGTAAACAAGAATTAACTGAGTATTTTGACGGTAAACTTAAGACTTTCACTGTACCTCTAGATCAAAAAGGCACTGAATTTCAAAAATCAGTATGGCAATGTTTAACAAAAATTCCCTTTGGTGAAACACTGTCCTATGGTGATATCGCGATATCACTTAATAATCCGAAATCAGTGAGAGCTGTAGGTGGTGCAAATGGTCGTAATCCCATCAGTATTATAGTGCCTTGTCATAGGGTGATAGGTGCTACTGGTACTTTAACTGGCTATGCCGGCGGAATAGAACGTAAACTCTGGTTATTAAAACATGAAGGCATTAAAATTAAAAATGCCAAAATAAATGACAGGCTTGATATTAAAAATGTACTCCATAAACGACAAGATAAAACACAATTTTTAAAATAATAAAAATGAAATAGATCAAGCACAAATTGTGACATTAAAATTTAGCTGATGAAATATAGCGATAATTTAATGACTCAAGTCTCCAAAGTAACATTTGATTATTTCTTTAATTTTATACCTGTTATTTGAAAGTGCTTTATTTATTTTTTCAACTTCTTCTATGAATACAGTTTTACGGCTAAACAGCAGAGATACCTGATTTAGATAAACGATACTGAATGAAACCTTATATTATCAATATTATTTTTATATAAATAATATCTTCCGGCTAATGCATCCTCTATCGTAAAGTTGACTCGTTTATGTAATATCATTCCCATTTTTTGCACTATAGACACAGCTTTAACGATTAGCCAAGTTTGATTTATTTTTGAAACTTGATTAAAACGCGATCCAAAATAACTTCCCGGGTTAATGACCCCTATTAAATTTCCTTCTATTAAATTCCCTTCTAATAACCCGACTAAACCCAAATTATTTAAGTCTTGGCCTTCACTTGAACTCCAAAAAAACGCATATTTTCATCGTGATAAGGTTCTGAAAATAGACCTATTACAGCCTTTACTAAAGCTCGCGGCATAAAACAGGTCAACCTTCCTTTTTTAGCTGTGGTAAACTTTGCACGCTTGATGACATTTTTATATAGATAGATCAAATATTTAACTGTTAAAAAATAGTTTTAATGATTTCAATATCTATGCCCATAGACTTTTTATTTATTTCAAAATAATAAGGTGACCAAGGAAGCCCCTAAACCAATAGAAAAACTCGTTTTACAAATTTTTGATTGACTTAAAAATGGTATAAACCCAACTATTATTAAAAAGTGTATGATGCGATACAAATAGAGATCCTTTGTAACAATGCAATATGCAATACAAAAACAATAGAAAATAAAAGCTGGATTTGAAGTAATTAAAGCTTAAAATACGCTGCAATTAGGTATCTTTTAAATATCATAAACCTTTTAGAGGCAATAAAAATGGCGAGCAGAATCACCTACAAATTTAAAAACAAAGCAAAAGAAATTAATTTCGCCTACGACAAATATCATAATATGCATGAAGCTGTTGCAGCTGAAGAAGGTATAGATTTAACCAATTACTTAAAAATGGTGCAACAAATAGAAATGACCTCTAAAGGCTCTTCAGCGGTAAGAAATTATCGAGATTCTGAATTTGAAAAAATGGGATTTAGCGACCTTTACTTCATAAAAGGCGACCCCAAGTCAGAATAATTAAAAAGGGGTCGGAGTTAATAAACACTATTTATCAACTTTAACCCTACATATTCAGATTTTTTCATATCTATTTGTGCGATATATCTCAAAAACAAATAGGTCATGTCATAAAATAAACTTTAAATTAACAATAAAAACTCATAACACACTGTATTTTATTGTTTTTATATTCAACCACCCATATTTCATTTATATGATGAACTAAATGGGTACTATTTTATTATCTAAATTAACCTAAAATTAATATTACTTACTTATGTTAATACAGGCGATTTAAAATGGACTTTACATATCAACAAGAAGGATTTTTAGGGCAGCCAGGATCGACTCTAGAAAGAATAAGCCAATACAAAGCATGTTTAGAAGAATTTTTGGCTTTAGGCTATGACGATTCATATTTACAAGAAATTCGCTTAGAAATGAGTATATTGCTAAAAAGAAGATCCAGTGAATAATTTATTCACAAGCCATTAAATAAAAGTCATTTAAAAGTCATTTAAAAGTCATTTAAAAGTCATTTAAAAGTACAAATAATAAACAGAAACAAGGTCCAATTCCAGTTTTATTGTGTAATTTATGACACTGAAAAAGATTTTTCATTATTGAATCTTCTCCACTGACTGTCATTTGTAAGCCTTGTATAAACATGCTTATCCTTTCTAGTTTCTATGGTTTTTTAAGAAGATATTTCACAAGTTTAAAATACTTTTCATTATTATCGGTATCTTCTGATGCAATAACCAAATATTTACCATTAACTACCACTGAAGGCACACTGGTTATTTTATTCTCAGTCATTTCTTCATAACTTTCATTCATATTGTTTAATACATTTTCACTTTTTCCTGCAACCTCTAAGAATTGCGTTTTATCTATTTTATTTTTAACAAAAAAAGATTCAAAACCTTCTTGATCAATACCTGCTTTATATAACTCAAACAATTCTGAAAAATGAGCCATATTGTTAGTTTCTTGAAGTGCATAAAAGATACGTGCATCATTAGCCCAATTTTCAGACAAAACCGCATGTTTTCTAATAAAACCTATATTTGGGTTCTCGGATTTGAATTTTTGTAATGGTTTCTCAAAATTTTGGCAATGAGGGCAACCCAACCAAAAATATTCAATCAGAAATGGCGGTTTTAAATCACCAAAATTTATATTTTCAACAATGCGGTAGTGTTTATCTTCCTCATATGTTGATTGTTTTGATTGATTGATTTCATTCTGGCTTTGGGGATCAGAGCAGCCTAACAAACTTATTGCTGCGATAAATACAAAAAATGAAAAGAACTTAGTCATTTTAGAAACCTTTTATTAGTTTATTTTGAAATTTATGATGTCGTGAGTTTTGCTTTTAATTATTACATTTATAGTCTTATCATAATGCCTAAGGATATAATTTTAGTAGAAATATCTGCAACTTTTGTATTTTCTAAATCAAGGGTCATGGCTATATTTTTACTAAAACCATAACCAAATCCAATGCCACTTAATAATGACACTCCTCGGTCTTTTTCATTAACAATGAGTAAACCATCAACATTCTGAGTTAATGTTTCAAATTGATTATCAAATGCATAAGCACCAAGCTGCGCTCTTAAAAAAATATTATCAGTGATAGGATATGAACCTATGGCTCTAAAATCTAAACTTAAAGTGCTAAATTCGCCCTTATGATGTACTTTGACTTCAGTGGTCCCATCAGTTTTTGTAATGTCTTCTATTACCTTAAAATCAGATTTTGGCAGCATTGAAAAACCCGTTTCAATTGCAATAAATTCATTGAAATTTTGACCTATAAAAATGCGAGCTCCCATACCTGACGAAGTATCTTCTTGATACTTTAATGGTTCTTGTAAATTAGTATCTAAACTAGGTGTGAAATTCACATTTTCAAAATTCACATTTTGAACTGAAATCCCCATATAACTAAATGTATTTGTTTCATTTGAGAACACAAAACTTGATGAGACTGCACATACACTTAAAAGTGTACTAACTAAAATATTCATCTGAAATATTCCTTTTTTATTTTTATAATCTAAAAATATCACAGAAAATAAATATAAAATATTTTTATCAAATTTATTAATAAAATAAGCTTCAAACAATTACCCTATTAACTTTCACAAAAACCTTACAATACGCGTTACAAAGTCTTATGTTTCATAATTTATTTCAATTAACTATAATTAAGATTCAATTTTCATTCTTGTTATTTAGAAGTTTTCAAAATGAATAAACTATTTATTATTTTTATTATTTGTACTTTCATCTCACCTCCATCAAGTGCCAGAAACATACGTTTAGCTGTGGGTTTAGATCATAGCCGTATGATCTCAGATAATTACCCTCTTTATCGTGCAAGTTGGATTTTTTTAACTCAAGCATTAAGAGAATCAGGCCATACAGTTAGTGTTTTTTCTCAGTCTTCAATTAATGCACTTGTTACCGTTCAAGAAGGTAAACTAGATGGGCTTTTTTTGGCTGCAAATCTTATTGGAAGAGAAAAATGGGCCGTATTGAGCTCTCCTTTAGGCTATGACTATTTTGGTTTTTTCATAAATAAATTGAATAAAAACGCCCAAGGAGCAATAGGCACAGTTAATATTGGTAATTTAGATCAAATACTCTCAAACCAACAGCAAAATGAATTATTACAAATTGCCACAGCTCAAAGAGGCTTAAAGCAACTGGCGAAACAGAAAATTGGGAAATTTATTTTGGCAGAAGGTTATGGAAAATATTTGCTAAATAATGAATTAAAATCAATTTCAGAAAACATTAAATTCCAAACATCAGGAGCTGAAAGAAGATCAGCGCATGTTGCTTTATCAAAGCAAAACCCAAACTATAAAATTTTACAAAAGATAATAAATGATGCTATCAGGTCAGGAATTGAAAAAGGTGACTACGATAAAATAATGAATGAAAGCCATTTACCGCTGAAAATGAGAGTGTCAAATCCATAACGTAAAAGTTTATTCACTTTCTTTTATATGTGTAATTGCTTTATCTGTTGTTTGTAGCATATTTAAAAATTCTTTAATTAACAGCACCAGTCCATATAAGGCTACACCATGATGTGCGCCTATTTGATGGGAATCAGTTTGTAATTGCGTATAAATTTGATACAAACTTGTGCCTGTTAAAAACAAAGCGATGAAGATATTGGTAAAGTGGCTATTAGCAATATTACTTAAAGTTTGAATCATTATATTTAACCTATTAATACAGTTGGTAAACCTGCTACGATTGATCCACCATGGGCGCTGGTATCACCCATACGAATAGCAGGCTTACCACCAAGTAAAACCGTAGTACTCCCCATTACTAAGCTATCTGGCGGACCCACACAAGTAGCATTATCCCCCATTACAGCCGCAGGTAAACTCCCTATCAATACGGTGGGTGCACCAGGACCTATTATTGGACCTCCAACATGTGGTATCGGTGGCACAGCAGGTGTTTGCATTGGACATACATGCATGTCAGTTATTCTTGCTGCTGGTAGTCCCATCAGGCTTCCTCTTTAATACTTAAAAGTGTTGTAGTAACAGCTTGACCATTCGCAATCTCAAGACCTAATTGAATTGCTTTGATATAAAACTTTTCATAGCCCATGTCCTCTTTTTGCCATAGTGGCACTGCTGCAGCGACTGTTATTGCAGCTGCAACCGCATGTCCATACAGAAAAGCGGGCGGCATTACCGCAGGTAATTCTGGAGCAACAATAGATCCTGTTCCAGACCAATAAACAGCCTTAGCAACCCAAGCTGGCGCGGTTTCAAGCCCTACTCTATCCGCTAATTGATTTGCACGTATACGATATGTTTCATTCGGTTGTTTTAACCAATTTCTAGCACTATTTATGGCATGAACTTGGGTTTCGCTCCATTCTTTTTCTCTTATCTCCAGTACAATACTGGCCCAATTTATCGCATCAACCATAGGTAATGCATGTGCTATAAATTGAATAACATCATTATACAACTTTGCCGTTTGCAAACTTTCAATCGCAAGAGCTGGAGTCATATCAGGGTTTGTACAATTTTGTGCATCTTCAGATAATTCATAACGACTTAAAATTGAAGCTACTGATGTATTTGGGATTTTTTTATACATTAATTTACCTGTACCAAGGAGCCTGAAATTTGCGTAATACCTGAAGAAGATACTTTTGTCATTGCTGAAGAGCTCAATTCAGCTCCTGCACTACCACTGACTTTTGCTTGCGCTGATGTACTCACAGTAACACCTGCATTACCAGACAGTTCAGCATTCGCATTAGCACTTGCTGAAAAGTTGCTACCTGCACTCACTTTGGTTTCAGCATCACTATTCAATTTAATATTTGCACCATTGATTTGAACATCACCGGTAGAGTCTACTGTAAGCTTGTCACACTTTATAGCAATGCCACTTGTGCTCAATTCAATTGAATTACTACCAACGGTTAAGGTGATTTTATCATCGCCCGTCATGGTAATTTCTTTGGCTTTTTCTGCCAAGGTTTCTTTAATGGTCAATGAATAATTATCATTGCCCGTAACTGAAATCGCCTTTTCTGTGGTGCTGGTAAATTCATTTGTTATTGTTTGTGTTAAATTATTTTCAACTTCAGTTAAATGATCTTTTGCCGCATGAAAATATAACTGTTCATTATCTGATTTATCATCAAAACGAATTTCGTTTGCGGTCTCACCAAGCTGTGTTTTGATGCCACTTTGTGTACTATTTAATTCATTATAAGGTGGCGGATTATTGCTATTATATACACTTCCTATGATCACAGGTTGATCGGGATCGTTATTAACAAAACTGACTAACACCTCGTCGCCAACTCTAGGTATAAACTGCATGCCTAAACCTGAACTTGCCATAGGTTGAGATACTCGGATCCAACAACTAGGGCTATCTCCACCCACTTTATCCCAGTGAAACTGTACTTTTATTCTCCCACTTATATCATGCTGTGGCTGACCTGTATCACCACCTATGACTATTGCAGTTTGCAAACCATTGATTATCGGTTTTTTCTTAAATTTGGGGTAACTTGGATAACTACTTGGACGACAAATAAATTGATTATGATAAGTCACTGATTGCTCTGCGGCTTCAATAGTGTGGGTAATTTTTTCTATGGCATAATTACCTAATTGATTTGCATCTGGATGAGCCGATAAAGCAAACTGTGTCGCAAGCATTAACTCTTCTACTATGCTTTTAGCTTCCACTAAACTAAAGTCACTTTGTATTTGATTAAGTTTATTTTTAACCACTGAAGCTGTTAAGTCGCTCATATCCCCTTTAACTGAGTTAGTACCAAACTCATATTGAGTTAGTTTTTGATTGTTTGCGATACTATGAGATGACTTACTGTCGCTGCTATCTACAATTTGTGTACTCTCATAATCATAATTCACACTGCTAACAGCACTACCATGAAGCTTCAATTTAGGCTGCCATTGAGTAACCAGCATTTGTTCGCCTGTTCGACTTGGCTTGTAATCAAGTTTAGATACTGATGCATCTTCATAGGGTGAACTAGGGTCTTGTAATTTTAACTGATGACTATTACTCGTATGTGTAAAATAATAATGAATGCCTTGTTCAGATAATAATCTTTGTACAAAGTCAAAGTCTGTTTCATTGTATTGAACGCAGTAATTACGCTCATCACTGGGTAAAGTTCCTAACGTATAATTACCAGAGAAGCCTGCATCATCAAATACTTCAGATATAATATCTGATAAAGTTTTTTGTTGGAAAACCCGATAATTTGTTCTAAATGTCAGTAACCAAAACCACGGTCGCAAAACAAATTTATAACGTTGATAATTGTTATCACTTTGACTTTCAATTAACTGAATTTCGGTTAAGTACCCGTGAAATACACGTTTTTCTTTTTGCTTATTGTCTGCTATTTCATTCCAGTGACAACTTAAGGGTTGTCCTAATTGGTCATCGGCAGAAAAGTTGCTACTGACAAGGACACCCTGAATTAAAAATGGGTCTGATAAACTTTCATTTATTGTCAGTTTATGACCTAAGTGAGTATTATTATTAGAGTCAGTAAAATATAACCCTCTATTTTCAAATTGATATGACACGCATTGTCCTTATAAGTCGCGAATTTATTTTATTTTTATAGATCAATCTAAAAGCACTCTCGCATTATCGCCTTGCTCATATATTAATAAGCTAACAGCCGACAATGATTTTATTTCATCTAAACTCACAGTAAGAGTCTGGTTTCCACGTTCTACATTATCATTTAACCTTTTAACTATTTTTTTAACTTCAGTTAATTCTAATTGTGCCTTTGGTACGCGAGTCTTTACAAAATCAAACCATTTTTCACTCATATTTTTGAGCACTTTAGCAATCACTTCTTTATTTGTAATTGTAAAAGGTTTATTTAATGCGCCACCATCTCTTAATACATCATAAATTATATGACCATTCTTTTTAGCTACCATCATATTTTTTGTATTTAATTGCAGCTCACCAATATGACCATTGCTCATTTTTAAAAAAAATTTTATATCTTTATATCCTGCATCTGTTGCACCACAATTATATTTTGAATGGGCACCTTTACCTGTACCATATCTATCTTTCATTGCGGATTGAAAATGCTGTAATTCGCTAAACTCTTTTGTGAGTGAAATCATTGACTTTGCAGCAACCATATCTTCCATATTATCAAATATGATTGTCATTCGAGCTGCATCTTTCAAATCACCAATATCATAATTTCTTTTACGATTTGTTATTTTATCTAAGGCACCATGAAAGTCTTTCACACCAAAATAAGCACCTGGAGGCTGCTTAACTATGCCATTACATACTGAGGAAATCTGCACTGCATATTCTTTTAATTCTTCCTGAGCTTCACAGGTATTTTGAAACATAACAAAAAGTTGCTTTCTTTTTAGCTGAGTATTGGCAATTTGGTTTCTTGCTTTAAAATCAAGTTCCTTATTGTTTAACTTCTTATTAGTATTTGAATCCAAATAATGAGTAATAGCCCCTTTAGTTGTCATTATGCTTAGCATAGATTCATCTTGGTGCTTATTTGATTCATTTTTATACTGATAATTTGCTATTTTTAATCTCAGTTTCTGAAGTTTTTGCTCATACGCTTGATTATTGACTAAACGGAACCCTTGAGACATACGTCCTTGTAAATTTATTTTTGCCATCACGGCAGCTTTATTTTTTTTTACAATCGCTTGTTGAATTTTTATATCTTCAAATGAAGATACTTCTGGTATTTGTTTAGTATTTATTGGCATTTCACCCTCAACAATAATCTAATCTTTTTACAATCTAACATTCAAAACTACTCAGTCAAGCTATCATGAAAAAATTAACCATAAAGTAACTTAGCTTGATGGTTTTTAGTCGAATATTGGCTATGTAATAGACTTAACTGTGATATTTCACTATCTATTAATATCCGTAATTGCTGCATGGCTTTTAGCCTTTTTGAAGTTTGATGAACTTTATTATTTGGATCTAACCAACTGTGTAATGGTACCAATATTTTTGTTGATAAATAATCAACTCTGTTTTGAATGTCCTGTAAACAAGTATTAAGTTGCGCTTTTGTTACTGCTGCACCATATTTACTTTTTTTTGTTTGAAATAATTGACTGTAACTTGTTAACCCTTTATCTATCGCTTGAGTATATTCATGCCTTCTACCAAAAGTAACCCAACTTAGCTTTTTCCATTTAGCTAAATCAATAACTTTATCCCCCAAAATAGCACGTTTAAATGCTTGTTCATTTAACCAAGTTTTAGATAAAATTTGATTATTAATACTTTTTAGAGATAACTCAAACTCTTTCATAACTGCGACAGGGTTAACTTTTTTAGTATCCGTACTTGTTAACTTTGATTTCTTGAACCAAGTGATTTCATCTAACACACCTTTACCAGATCCTATTTTTGTACCTGCGTGAGTTAAACTTGGTTTATCAAACCTGCGAATTTCACTTAGATGTGCCGCGTGATGTATATCCCCCAAATAGCCTGAAGTAAGCTCTTTATGTTTTAATATTGCTTCTCTAAGTTGGTCAGCATCTTCTCTTAAAGCATCACCTACGCCTTCAACTTCACAAGGGTGCTCTTCCATAACCCTACGTGCCTCTTCTTGCATTGGCCGTACATGGTCATCAATAACCCGTTTGGTATAACTTATCCAAGTAGAAAAACTATAAGCATTTCCCGGTAACATTGCTACAAGCTGGCTTTGACTACAGCTACTGATCACATAACATGCTAATAATGGGCTTGTTTTAAAAATATTAAGGTCAAAAGAAGAAACATATAAACTTTTAAATAATTTATTAACCTTTTTAATTTCTTTACAATGCGTAATGGTTTTAATGATACTTGTTAGTGTTTGTCTAAAATCATTAGCCCACTTTACGGCTTGTGCACCAGCAGGCGCAAAAGCATCCGTTGCAGCAGATGCTAAATCTGCGGCTAAATCAACCGCCATAGCATTACGTTCTGACTGTAGCGCCTGCTTTAAGCTATCAACTGCCGCTTTAGGATCTCCTTGTGCAAAAAAATACTTAGCGATACGTGTTTTTCTAATATCAAGTTGCTTTTTAACTAAGGCATAAACTTTGGGAGCAAACTCAAGAATGAATTTAGCAGTACTTGCTAATGGAATAAGGTGCATAAGTAAGTTTTCTAAAAGCTTATATATTTCAGTTTTTAGCATATCAATGAATTGCATTACTGTTATTTGCAATGATTTAATCAAACCCAATACAAAATTAACCACATGATTGATTATGCCACCTATTGTTGACTTACCAACAGCACTAACAGCTCTATTCACTCCACCCTTAACTTTATCTATGATCTCCCGTACCATCGAAGGCACACTAAACCCTTTAAAACCTAATTGTTCTAATAAACTTTTTACATCTGAAGCAAAGTCTTTAGCTGTTTTAAGTTTACTTTTAAATTTCATATTGCAACCACGAAAAATTTGCATGCAAACATCTCGTTGCGCTTCTTTCATTAACGCTAATTCACGCAGTGTTTGCGCATCAGTTTTTGGACCAAAAAACAATTGTAAATGCAATTTCCAAGGAGCATCAGACCTTGTACTGCGTATAGACGAACGAAAGTCCTCTTTAGATTGACACCAAAGACCAAATTTAATTTTAAGATCAGATAACGTATCCTCACATTTATCAGTTTCATAGTTTTGTATTGCTGTATCGACTTCCTTTAATAAGGAACTACGAGTCGATAATTTCCCTGCATATGTTTGCTCTCTCCATTCGTCATAACTCATGAGTATTGGTAAAGCCATCAAAATGCCTATTTAGTAAAATAAATAATTGATTAATTATAGATAAATTTCATTAATTAGCATTAGATATCTTATAGATTAAATTGCTGTAATTGGGTTCACTAGTTTCATTCTTGTTTTTTTTTACTATATTTATAAAAGTTTTATTTTTTGTATTTGGGATTATTTTAAAATAACAATGAATATCAAAAACAATGAAAGTAATGCCTCTATCACTTTATCTTTGCTTAGTAAAACATTTGCAATATTTAGCATTACTTTAGGTTTAATCGTTTTACTTGGCTGGTATTTTAATCAGGCGGTCATTACCCAGTTACACTCTTCTCTTGCACCTATGCATTATAATACAGCCTTATGTTTATCGTTGCTGGGAGTTGGTATATTATCAGTCAATTACAAATGGAGCTTCATTTTACCAAGTTTAGTCTTTTTCATTAGTTTCATAACTTTAATGCAGTTTATACTTGATTTTAATTTAGGTGTAGATCAATTTTTTTTAGCACAAAAAGGCAACTTATATAACCTACTACCAGGTAGAATGTCTCCTATCACAGCCATATGTTTATTATTCTCTTCAATTATTATTTTGTTATTTTCATCAAGTGCCTTTCCAATAGAAATAAAATTAACCTTAAGTCAAACTTGCACTTTTTTTATACTGTCATTACCTGTTATTTCATTACTTGGGTATGTTTTCAATTTAAACTTCACTTTTGCTTGGAGTTACTTTTCTCCCATGGCAATTCATACTGCCTTAGGCATTATTTGTATTGGCATCAGTCTTAAATTTAGTTTTATTAATCACTATAAAGACTCAAAACCTCTTTTTGAAATTTTTATAGTCAGCGGAGTATTGTTAGCGATATGGTTAGTTGGTGTATATCAAGAAAACACTAAAATAAAAGCCGAGTTAAATAAAGAAATGCATCTAGTTGGAACCCAAATAAAGCAGCAATTAGATACACAATTACAACACATAAAAAGTATCAAAACGAATTCAAATAACATTCCAACAAACACAAATAAACTTATTTTAAACACACCTTGGATCACGCGTATTCAATGGTTTAATATCAATAGCGCTTCTAATGTATTTAGTTTGCCAAAGGCTAATACTCAAAACTTTTTATCTTCAGAGTTATTAGAATTATTTGAACACGTTGAAAAAACGAAAGCCCTTTCATCAAGCGTTATAACTGAAACAAAATCAAATAATAAGTCAATTTTAGTTATCATACCGAATCTATTAAACGGTGACAGTTCAAAAGATGACCCGCTTAAAGGTTTTACAGTTGTTTATATTAATATTGATTTATTTTTTAAACAATTAGTCCTAAATAATACAAGTCATTTTTTATCTATAAAGCTGAACCATAACTATCAAGAGTTTTATAACAATACACAGTTAAAAAATGAAAATTACTTTTCTTTAAAACAAAATATTCAACTCGCGGGTTCAACTTGGAGCATTATCATAACGCCAAACTTGAGTTTTTTTAAAAACATCACAACTTTTTTACCAGCTTGGCTATTTACCTCGGCCTTTTTTGCCACACTTTTATCTGCATTTATCTCTCAATATTGGTATTTATTACAACAAAAGTCCCATGAACTTAGCAAACTTAAAGAACGCTTCTCTGATGATAAAAAGACTAACAATGCAATTGCAGAAAACATTAATGACGCCATTGTGATAATTGATAATAAAAGCATTATTCAATCTTTTTCAAATAAAGCAGAATCTTTGTTTGGTTACACTAAAGAAGAAATTGTAGGTAGGAGCGTAAATTTATTAATGCCAACAAAGTTAAGTTTAGCGCATGATAAACATGTACAAGGCTTTAACGCTAACAAAAAAACATCAATTATTACTAAAAGGAAAAGCCTCAAAGGCCTCACAAAAAGCCAACAAGAGTTTCCAATTGAAATTACTTTAGTTGAAGTTTTAAGTGCTAAAAAACAGCTGTTTATTGGTATTATTAAAGACATATCACAACAACAACATAATGAAGTACAGCTTGATAAAGCAAAATGTGAAACTGAATCTATAAAACTCGCTAAAAGTAAATTTATTGAGTATATGGGTCATGAAATTAAAAGCCCTATGAACAGTATTTATGGTGTTTTACAATTATTACAACACGAAAGTGATTCACATATAAATAAAGACTTAATAGAAAAAGCAATCTTTTCCTCTAAATCATTGTTATGCAGTATAAATGACATCATTGATTTCTCAAAAATAGAAGATGATAAATTATTTATTGAAGAGTCTGTCATTAGCCTTAAACAACTATTACATAGATTAATGCTTGATATGACACCTATTGCTGAACAAAAAAATGTCCTATTATCGCTTACATATTCAAGCAATTTTACCGATGGCTGGTTAGCAGATCCTGTTCGGATCCGGCAAATAGTTTTAAACTTGATAATTAACTCATTAAAGTTTACCCAAGATGGAAAAATTGACATTCACATTGATATTATTAACTCTAAAACCAATCGAAAGTCACTCAAAATTTCAGTATCGGATACTGGCATAGGCATGCATAAAGATAAAGTCTCAAGCCTCTTTAACCATATAGACCAAGGAACTAAACTAACAACATACTTATGCGATGGTTCTGACCTAGACTTATTAATAGTAGAAAAAATGATACAACTCATGGATGGATCAATTAGTGTAGGCAGTATCGAAGGTGAAGGCTCATGTTTTTTAGTCATTTTACCTTTGATAAAAGAAGACAAAAACTTTTCAGAAATACAATTACATACTGAAGAGGTCGCACCTCACTTTAATGATAAAGTCATATTATTGGTTGAAAGTGACAAAATAAGTAAAGTAATAATTAAAGCAATGCTTGAAGCAACAAATGCAGATGTAGATGTAGTTTCAAGCGGTGAAGAAGCGCTATCTTATTTAAATAAAAAACAAGTTGATATCATTTTAATGAATACTAGGTTACCAAATTTAAATGGCATTGAAACATGTAGACAGATCAGAGAAATAAATAAAATTTTACCGATTATTGCTATTAGTGAAAATAAAATTAAAGATGATATTAGCAATTTTCAACACTTAGGCTTTAACGCTCGTATCAATAAACCGATAGAGCTACATTACTTATATCAAATACTCACAGAGCAACTAAGACCTACATCAAAACTCTTGCTGTAATACCTAACAAAACAACACCTGTTATTTTTTCAATAATATGCACATTATTACGAAGTTTTTCTAATACTTTAGATTTAGATAAAGCAAGGGCAATTAAACAATACCAAACTGTATCAATCCCTCCGACCGTACTCACCATAATTACTTTTTGTTGTAAGCTCGCATTAGCATCAATAAATTGACTAAATAAAGCGATAAAAAACATCGCTATCTTAGGGTTAAGAAATGCAATCATAAACCCTTCCCATGCACTTTGTTTTAGTGAAACTGTGGCGGTTTGATGTTTAAGTTCACCGAGAGATGATTTTGATGTAAAGGCTTTATAAGCTAACCAAAGTAAAAATACTGCCCCAGAGTATTTAATGATATTAAATAACCAAGGTGTTTCTTTAATAATAACAGCCATGCCAATGACTGTTAAAATCGCATATAAGGCAATACCCGCACCATGTGCAATACTAGCAACCAAACCATTCAATCTTCCGCCTGCAACTGTATGTTTTAAAACAATTGCCAAACTTGGACCTGGAGTCATAGCACCTAAAAGACAGATTGTAGCTAAAGAGAACCATGCTGTGAGTTCCATGTTATTTCCTATTTATTTCACTAAGTACTTAGTCTAACCAATTTCAAACATGAAAATAAATTAAATTATAGACTAACAGCCATGAAGTAATTTCATGGAAAGAGATATAAACACCATATCGATAGCGAGATCGTTTTCTTTTTGAATAGTCAATTGTTCTTTAAAATCTCAATTTTGTTCATTTTGAAAACTAACTAATTGTGCGCGAGCATTTAATTTGAGTTGCTCTAGTTTAATGAGGAGCAACAAAAATTAAGTGTGTTTTAAGTGACATCAAAAAAAGATACCGATTTGCCCTCAACTGAGTCTATCTGAGTAAAGGCTGACTTTGAGGTAGGGTAACTGATACTTTTAAATTAAGCTCTTTTTGTTGACCTTGTTTAAGTATGAATTTTGTTTCTTGTCGTTCCATTACGGGTGTTGCGACATTACTCACATAATACTCACCTGCAGGTAAAATCAGTGTTACAGCTTCATCATTACTTGTTTCAAACTTTTTAATCAGATTTCGATTACTATCAAAAATATTAAACTGCTGTTTTACTCTACTTTCTTTGCATTGTGTTTTCTCTTTAGCATCAAGGTCAACGACATTTCCGGAACAAAAGACTCTAAAAGCAATCACCTTAAGGCTTGTTTCAGCAGGTGAAGCCGCAACCTGTATTTTTGACTCTTCCACTGCTTGTTCCAATTTAATGTTTTCATCTTGGCAAGCCGTTAGTAACACACTTGCCGCAAATAAAAAAAGGTATTTTTTCATTACGTTTTCCTTAACAATTGGCTCCGAAAAGCGACAGAGCCAATGACGTTAATAAATATATAGTTTAATTTTCTAATTTGACACCTGAATTTTCAGGCTGAATTAAAGCCTGAAAATTCAACTTAACCTATACGTTATCGTTTAAGCCTACGTGTAAATAACCCCGCAAGACCAATCATTAACATACCAAAGCCAAACCCGCCGCCACTGCTTTTCTTTTTGTTAACTGTCACGCTCACATTTTGGCTTGCAGTATCATTAACAGCCTGACCATCATCAGCTAATATGGTAAATGTTGCGCTACCATGCTGATCTTCAATTGAAGTTAAGCTTAAAGCACCTGTTTCAGAGTTAAATGAAACATTTACTAAAGTCGACGTTGTAGGGTAAATTGAATAACTTACAACTTGATCTTTTTCGTTCTCAGGTACTTCACTTGCAGTGACTGTAACATCACTCGCAGTTGAAAAGTCTTCTTCTAATGAAATACTTGCATTACTAACACTGAACTCAGGCGCATCATTTACTGATTTAACATTAAAAGTGAAACGACCTTTTGTTGTATTATGCTCAGTACCATTACTACCACGTAAATAAACTTCATCAGCGCCATAATAGTTAGCTTCTGGAGTATATTTAACATTATCTAATTCAGCTAAGGTAATATGCTGTGCTTTTTCAAGAGCAACATCAGCCAATGTTAATGTACCATGCATAGGGAGTGATTCAATATACATATGTGTTACAGCTTCTGAGTCAGCAATATCATCGCTAACTAATGCTTGTGTTAATGAGAAAGCACTATCTTCATTAACTTCTAGCATGTGATCTTTCAGTTGAACTTGAGGTAATTTACCAAGCTGTACTCTGAATACACCACGACCATGGGTAAACGCATACAATTGATTATCAACAATTGTTAAATGTTCAGTCATTACATTTGCAAAGTCTGTGTTTTCTACAACCCAGTTATCACCACCATCAAATGATACAAATAAACCTAAATCAGTACCAACATAAAGTCTTTTACTATCAGATGGGTCTACCACAATTGAATGAACCGGAATATCTGGAATACCATTCATTTGGGCTAAATTATCGATTGCTTTCCAGCTAATACCACCATTTTCAGATTTCCAAATATGATTAACACCAAAAGTAGAGTAAGTCGCATATGCTATTTGACTATTATTGGGGTCAAATGCAATTGAAGAAACATTACCTTGGACTGGTTGTGCTGGATGCCATTGTGTAGCCTCTGCAGCTGAACTCGCTTCTTGGCTACGAACAATATAACCACGAGAAGTACCCACTAGTACATGGTCAGAGTCACCTGTAGCGATGCCAAATGCAGTAATACTACTGCCCTCAGGCATAGCCGATGAAGCACGAGTCCACTTTTGTCCTCTATCATCTGTACGCCAAATATAATTACCGCCTGTCCATAAACGCTCAGGTTTATTTACATCTAAAATATGTGGTGCAATAAATCTAAAGCCAGCATCTTCACCTTGAACACTTGCTTCATTCCAAGTTTGACCTGAGTCATAGCTCACTTGTAGTGAATTATAAACATATGAAGAATAAATAATATCTGAATTAGTTGGATCTATTGAAGTATAACCACCATCACCGCCACGAATTTCAGCCCAAACTTGACCATTTGTTTCGGTACCCATTTGAGTACCATTATCTTGTGCACCAGCAGCATATTTACTGCCATCACTAGCTACACCACCATGATAAAACTGCGTTACAGCATAACCATTATTCATGTTTTCAAACTTGATATATTCTTCTTGTGCATAACCTATTGAGTTATCGTCATTCCAAGTTGAATACATTAGATGACACATATCAGACACAACAGCAAAAACATTACCTTGTGCATCTAATGTGCGTTGAACCCCACCATCATTACCTATATACATGGTTTTATTGGTTGTACCATCATAATCAGGGTGGAATGCAATAACATGGTTATCGGCATGAACATAACGTTCATCATCAGGATCTAACCACCACTGACTTGCAATACCAAAGTTTTTACCGCCATTATCTGAACGAAGTACATCAACACCACCAACCCACACTCTTTCAGCATCACTAGGGTCAACAGCTAAGGTTAAATCATACCAACCTTGACCGGTTCCAATAGCATTACCCCCTCCCCAACATTGTTCATTTATTACACCATCAGCATAGGTATATCCTAACATACTACGTGCAATAGGTGCTTCTTCAGGCCTAGAATCTCGACTAACCTGAGTTGTCCATGTTTCACCACCATCCATTGAACGGAATAATGAGTGCAATGCACTTGTTTTATCATCTACCACTAAAGCATAAACAGAATCTTGATTAGAAGGTGATAATGCAACTTCAATTCGACCAAAGTCTTCATTACCTTCAATAAGAGAGTCAATGGTCACATTCCAAGTTGCACCTGCATCCTTAGAAATAAGTACCTTGCTAGGCGCAGTGTGATTACCACAAGCTGCAACTAAGTAATCAACATCTTTATCAGTTCTCAATTCAATATCTAAACAACCAACTGGGAAGATGCGATCGCCTGCTTCAACTGAAAAATCAGCAGCGTCAATTAGTTTAGTCCAATCTGTTCCTGCATTTTCAGTTTTAAATAAACCACCATTACTCGCTACATACATAGTCTTCGGATTATTATGACTAACGGCAATACGGTAAATGAAATGGAAGTCTGAATTATTAACGGTCGATTTGATTGAATCCCAAGAAATACCAGCATCTGAAGATACAAAAATACCATTACCACGCATAATACCTGTATAACGGAAACCTTCACCTGTACCGGCATAAATAACATCTGGATTACCAGGCTCAAAATTAAGCGTTGTAACAGCTAAGTGTGTCATTAAATCATCAAGAGGCTGCCAGTTTTCACCTGCATCAGTTGTTTTCCATACACCACCAGCAACACCTGCTGTATACATCATATCTGGTGTATCAGGGTGGAATAAAATAGCTCTAGTACGACCGCCAACATTACCTGGACCTAGCTCCTCCCAACGATCTACATTATCGTTTGCAGCAACACTTGAGCGATAAAGACCATTTTCTTGCGGTAATACAAAAGATTGCGCAGCTAAATCATAATGAGGTTGCTTTTGCATAAGCAAACGCGCTGTATCATATTTTTCTACAGGTAAAGTTTTCATGCCTATTGGCATACGCTTTGAATTAAAAAATTCAGCGGCTTCATTTGGCTTACTGTATTTTGTTTTATTTATACGTTTTCTTTCAAGCTTATCCTGGAACTTTTGAGGTAACTGTAATTGATTAGATACTGATTCATTTGATTGATATAAATAACCACCAAGTGCAACAATTACACCCGTTGCAACCAATGATTTAGACATGAAACTTCCCATAATTTTCCCTTTGTATCATTTTATTGTTTTGTCGTTTTAGCGTTTTTATTTATGTGTACTTTGTATATTGACTAACAAAGTGGAAGCATTTGTATCTTTTTTTTGTTAATAAGGTCAATTAAATAAGGTAAACATTGTAAACGGTTGTAAAGATTAATTTAATTAAAGGTAAGCTAAATATTACTTAAAAATCATATAAGAGTATGATTTTTTTAATTTAAAGTTAATAATATTCATTATTCATTTGATACAATTGTTAAAGCGAGGATAATATACGCAAAATTAAAACAAGCTGTATAATGCGTATCTATTCTTAGGTTTAAACCTGTATTAAAGAAGTTGTTTTTAAATATGATCCTTTTTCCTGCTTATATATTCCTTGCCAGTTCTATCATTGAGCCTCAAGATTTAAAACTCATTGAACGCATTCAAGTAAATGCAAATAGAAATTTACTTCACTCTCAAACATTAAGTTCAGGGAGAACAGATTTAGTTTTTTCTGATGAAAAATTAAGCTTAAATCGCAGTATTAGTGATTGGTTAGTGCAAATACCAGGGCTTAGTCTTAACGGCCAAGGAGGCTTAATGCAAAGTTATAGCTTAAGAGGTTTAAGTCGCTCAAGGATCAGAACTGAAGTTGATGGTATTCCTATTATTACAGACCGAAGAGCAGGAAATTCAATCTCTTTTATACCACCAGAGCTGTTTTCCAGTGTATCTGTTCAAAAAGGCCCAAGCTCAACAATATTTGGCTCTGAAGCCATGGGTGGCGTGATAGCTTTATCAACTATCACACCTGAAAGCCTAAACCTGTCAATAAATCAGCAAACGAATGGCGATCAAACAAGCTTAGCCATGAGCTATGGCAGTGAAAAAATTAAAACAGGTTTAGTTTACCGAAATTCTGAAAATAGTTTGGCTGCTAACAATAAAGAACTAAATACTCAGTTCAAACAAACAGCTGGTTTAATTAAGTATCAGGATAGCCTTAATAAATATGATTTCATACTCAGCTTTTTGGCCAGTAATACGCAAGATATAGGAAAAAGCAGTGAACTTTTCCCTGATAAACGTATTACGGTTTACCCTGAAGAGTTTCATAGTCTAAGCCAATTCCAATTAAGCTATCAAAAAGACTGGCTCATAAAGTTTTACCATCACTACCAAAATTGGGACAGTGAAGTAAAACGTATTAATTCCAGAACAAACTTAACCGCATATCAGGCAAATACTTTAGGTAGTTTATTCTACCAATCGCATCAGTTTCTAAGCGGCGAAGGAAGAATGGGCGTTGAGTGGGTTGCAAGACGTGGTGTCAATATTTCAGAGCAAGAGCTTGACCAAAACAGTCACCTTAATTTCTCTCATACGCTGTTAGATGGTAAACAGGATAACATTGGTTTTTTTATTGATGATCATTGGCAAGTTGATCAAGTTAATTTAATGGCTGCAATCCGATATGATACGATTTCTCAAAAAAATACATACCAGAAATCTACCCGTCATGGGGATAAATTAAATACGAGTTTTGCTGCCACTTGGCAGATATCTGATACGCTAAAGCTACACAGTGAATATGGTACAGGATTTCGTTTTCCGACCTTATCTGAATTATATTTTAACGGTGAAACACCTAGAGGCTCAACTTTAGGTAATACACACCTAGCACCTGAAACAAGTAAAGGTGCTTCTCTAGATTTATACTATCAAAACGATATCAGTAAGCTGACTTTAAGTGGTTATGTGCAAAATTTAGATAACTACATTGAAAGGTACCGCATAAATAGTGACTTACGAAGTTATAGGAATATAGAGCAAGCTAAAATTCATGGCATAGAGTTAAGTTATGAGTTTCAATTGAACGATTATTTATCTCATCAACTCAGTTACCAATGGCAGCAAGGTGAAAATAAAAATAATGAAACCTTATCAGATTTAAACCCATCACAATGGCATTTTCGCAGTACATTAGCATTAGATAACGCGAGTTTTCATAACCACTTTAGTTATCGAGAAACTTACTCTGATTTTGGTGATGGTGAAGAGCAGCTTAACAGCGCTTTTATTTGGAATCTAAAATGGCAATACCAGTTAGACTCACATTTAGACTTAAGTATTTATACTAATAATTTACTTGATAAACTCTATTATGGCTCAGCTGATGAGGATGCAGATTTTCAACCAGGAAGAACAATAGGCATTGAATTAAAGTATCAATTTTAGTCATTGCTTTTTCAAATAATTTAACCGAAGTTACTTATGCTGAAGTAACTTCAAACCATAATTTATCGTTTTATCTAAATGTGCTTTAAACAATTTATAACATATCTCACGAAACCATTTATGCTCAGGATCTAGGTTATTTTTAGCGTGCCAAAGTATATAATATTGATGTGCTTTGATATCTATCGGCAAAGGTTTTATTTGCAAATCATAATGATGCGAAAAATCAGCAGCGATATGCAAAGGAGTCGTTAAAATAGCATCAGTTTGTTGTAATAAAGCCATTGCAGATTGAAAAAAAGGCACTGACGCAAATATTTTTCTTTTTTGGTTGATCAAAGATAATGCATCATCTACAGGACTGTCTTTATCTCCTCCTCCACTTATTACAATATGTTGTGAATTGACATAATCTTTAACAGATAGTGCTTTTAATGCTTTTGGGTGTGACCTTTTCATTACCATGACTAATTGATCTTCAGCCATTTTTTTACCGTATAAATTTTCTGGTATTGAATCTGCAATAGTTGAGACTAAATCAAGCGGTCTGTCAGATAATTCAAATAACCAACTCTTTTGCCAAAGTTGATACTCAATACTGATCTCTGCTGCAACGTTAAGCATTTCGCTGCAAATATCAGGTAATAAAAACTGTGAAACATAGTCACTTGAAGCAAGTGAAAACTGGCGCTTACACTGGGTAATATCGAGCTCTTTTGGTAAATATAAGTTATCCAAAGTTTGTAATAAGCTTGGTAACTTATCTTTTAACTCTTGTGCTTTTTGAGTTAAAACAAACTGATTCGCTTCTCGAATCAAAATAGGATCATGAAATGATTCGCGTATTTGCAGTAATGTTTTACTCATTGCTGATTGCGTTACATTTAATGCTTTTGCTGATTCAGTTAAATTACGTGTTTGCAGTAATGAAATAAGAGCAGGTAATAATTTATAATTGTTCAAATGAAAGCCTTAAAGCTTGGAAGTAACTCACTCAAAATAAATTAAGTGAGTTTAATAATTAATAAATCACAATTTTTTATTGATAACTTCATCCAATGAATACTTTCCAGGGCCTTGAATTAATAGACTCATCACACCCGCCATCAGTAATAATTGAAATTCATAACCGCCTTTACCAAACATGCCTGCATCTAAATGTACAAAACTGATAGCCACTAACATCACGATAACTAGGCTACCAGCAGCTGCGCGTGTTAATAACCCTACAATCAATAATGCTCCGCCTAAGGTTTCTGATAAACCTGCTGCAACGGCTAGTAAATAGCTAGGTTCTAACCCCATGCTCGCTAACCAACCAGCAAAACCATCTGGATTACCTTCACCAAATAACTTACCCCAGCCATGCCCTATAAATATAATGCCTAAAACAAGTCTTAATATAAATGGCGCTAAAGCATGGTTATTATTATTTAAAAGTATTTTCAATAAATTTTTCATTTCATTACCTAGTTTTAATATGTATTTAAGGACTATTACAAGAGCACTATTTTAGATACTCTATAAGCATGAATTAAAATTTCTTTTTAGACTTTATAGTATGAAATAAATTCACAGTCAAATTTTTTAATAAAAATTCAAAACTATCAATAAATTGAATTTAGTTCTAGAAACACACTTCAAATTAGAATAAATTGCACAAGTAGCTTGAACAAAAAATTATAAATTTTTTTAGCAAGTCTACTGCAATCATTCCCACATAAATGACATGACAAATTTAAGTAGTAAGCATTTTATAATACCGTTAGGGTGATTTTTAGAAGCTATTATGATCACATTACGACCATATATAAAAGTGAAGAAAAACTTATTGAGATATGAACAACAATACACTGTCATTTTCCAGTTTTAAAAACCTTATTATAAGGTACAGCACCCTATATCTTTCTCTATATTTGAAATTAGGCCATTAACAATAAACAACTCTATAAAAATATCTATATTACGTGCATGAAAACCAACTTCAAACTCATTCGGACTTGATAGCGTTAGGCTGTAAATATAAAAGTGCTCTTTAAAGTTATTCATTGTGATTTCAGGTATATCTTCAGCAGCTTTTTTTTGAAACCGATTGTCTATGTATTTCCACAATAAATCAGGAGCGTTGATGTAGCGAATAAGTGCCTGAACACTCTTCTGGTTTGGTCCTTGTTCATCACCATAGATACAACAAAAATTTAAATCTAATCCATTAGTTAAGTCTTCAGGTCGTTCATTTAGCTCCCAAGCCTTTTCTTCAAAATTGAAGGTCGCTTTACCTACTCCCCTAATGATAATTTCAATAGGTGATTTTCTAAATATTTTTTTAATCAAACCGAACAATTAAAACTCCTTTGTAAAAGCTGTAGTGTTCAGCTAAATAATGTGGACTAAACCGTCTAGGCTTTGCTAGAAACTTTAATTCCTACACAATGCACATAAGTTGTATTAGTCTCGACTTCTTTTAGAGTTATCTAAAATAAAATCGATTCAACTAATAGAGGCAGTTCTTTTTCTAATTTTTCAGAAGGCAGTACAAAGTCAGCACCTAAAAGCTCAGCTATCTTTAAAAAAGAATCAGGTTCAACCTCACCAAGAGCGCCACTATAAGCAATAATCGGCGTATCGTCATCAGCCTTAAAAGTTTTTATTTCTTCATACCCCATAACATTTGGCATGTTTAAATTTAATACGACTAAATCTAATTTATTTTCGTCAATTAAACCCACATTGTTAACATTATGATTTACAAGTGTGAAACTCAAATCACACGATACCTTTTTAGTTAAGTTATTTGAGATTGAACTTCGTTCGATTTCATTATTTTCTATCAATAATATATGATACATATTCACCTCGCTAATTTATTGATACTACTAAAACAATCTTTTAAATCTCGACTTTCATTAACACACTAACACGATATGAATTCAGGATAACTTCTGTTTATTCCATTTTCTTTGGCTAAATAAAATGCTTTATCAGCATTATTTATGAATGTATTCACATCACAGACATTAAAACCTTCTGCAGCACTAATGCCTGCACTAATCGTCATGACATCAGAAAAACCTTTAGAGTGCGCTAAGTTTAAATTTTTAACTGCACATATCACTTTATCCGCTATTACAGACGCCCCTTTCAATTCGGTATTGGGTAATACTATAACGAATTCCTCCCCACCATATCGAAGTACCAAATCTAAAGGTCTTCTTAGGTTATCATTCAGCTCTTTTGCTATCGCTTTTAATGTATCATCGCCTTTTAAATGCCCGTATGTATCCTTGTACTCTTTAAAGTAATCAATATCGATCATAATCATTGATGATGCTTGTTTAAAACGAGAGTATTGCTTTAATAATCTGACTATTTCAATATTAAAAAATTTACGATTGTAAATTTTTGTTAGCCCATCAATAAAAGAGTCTCTCTTTAAAGCATCCGTTTGTAATTTATACCTAAGATGGGTTTTTACTCGATTGATTAGCGTTTTAGGAACTATAGGTTTACCTACAAAATCTATCGCACCTGCATCCCAGCATAACTCTTGATGTGTTTCATTCGTATTAGCGGTAACAAATATAATGGGAATTTCTGATAAAGAGGGCATTGATTGAATTTTTTTACAGGCATCAAGTCCAGGTATTCTTCCTAACATCCAGTTCATTAATATTAAATCAGGCTCAGCAGATTCAACAGTATAAATCTCACACACTTCATGTAGGCAACGTGCGATAACTTCCCTAACAGATAAAGAACCATCGACAACTAAAACCTTACAGCCATTTAATTTTTTAATATTCCTAAACATAAACTAAATCCATCCTTGTCGATCAGTTTAATAATCAGCTAAAATTTTTTATGTAAACAATATTACTTCATTATGATTAAATTATAGCCTATTAAACTCAAGATACTTAATACAACATCATTAATACAAAAATGGTAGCCTGAGGCCATTCAAAAAAACGTCACTGATTTGCATTATACTTCTATTTACTTTCCCTCTATAAACCGTAACAGTTCTCAGTTATTTTGATTTATTCTAATACTTTCTTCATTTAGGGAAGAGTGTGTAAAATAATCAGTTTTCCTACTTAATAAGTCAAACATAACGCTCTAATAGAGTCGCATTGGTACAAAGCGTGCGCCACGACTCATTCATGTGACTTCCTTACAACATAAAACTAAATAAAAGTGTAATTAAGCGATTTTTTAATATTGAACAACTAATTAATACTGCAGTAAAAATGAAGTAGTACTTAAAAATCAGTGCTCTTTTCCATTTTGTAAAAAATTTATCGCACTTTCAATTTGATCAAAATACATCTTGTGTTATCCGAGTTATCCTAGGGTTTAATTCAATGTTCAGTTATACGTGAACAGTGCTTTGAATTTTAAAATACACTGCCTGTTTGATTATCTGACTATGCTTGGTTATTTTTCACCAAAATATCATGCTATTTAAGCGATATCCGTTACGAATTTTGCTCATGGTTTGGCTATCATTTATATTAGCCATAATGAAAGTAAAAGATAATGAATTTATTCAATACCTTTACATCTGATAATAATCAAACATCACAAATCTTAGTTCTCGTAAATGATTGTAAATCAACTGCATGAATTCAATATCATTTAGCACTAACAACTTGTTCTTTAACAAAATTAGTTTCATCGACAATAGCTGGACTTTACTTCTATTTCCCTATAGTTTAATTGGCTTTAAATAAGGCAAGGGAATAATCCAATGATAAAAAAAGCACTTGCGTGTGCTGTATTTATAGCACTTTCTGGCTGTGGAAATACAGTCTCTCAAAACCATGAACTTAATACTCAAAAAGAAGCCTCAACTCAAGCTAATGCTATTCAATATCCAAAAACAAAAAAAGGCAAAGTAGTCGATACTTATTTTGATACTCAGGTAGCAGACCCATATCGCTGGCTTGAAAACGACATGAGTGCTGAAACAGCAAGCTGGGTAAAAGCGCAAAATAAACTGACCTTTGATTATCTTTCACAAATTCCTTATCGCGATAAATTAAAAGCGAGTCTTAAAAAATTAATGGATTATGAAAAAGTAGGCGCACCTTTTAAAGAAGGTGACTATACCTATTTTTATAAAAATGATGGTCTACAAAATCAATATGTTGTGTATCGCCAAAAAGGAAAAGGTAAAGTTGAGGTTTTCTTAGACCCAAATACATTTAGTGAAGATGGTACAACCTCACTTGCAGGACTTAGCTTCTCTAAAGACGGTTCTCTTGCTGCATACCAAATTTCAGAAGGTGGTAGCGACTGGCGTAAAGTCATTATTTTAGATGTCAAAACAAAAAAACAAATAGAAGAGACCTTAGTCGATGTCAAATTTAGTGGTATTTCTTGGTTAGGTAATGAAGGCTTCTATTATTCAAGTTACGATAAGCCTAAAGGCAGTGAGCTAAGTGCCAAAACGGATCAACACAAACTCTACTTCCACAAATTAGGCACACCACAAAAAGACGATGTTTTAGCTTTTGGTGGCGTCGATAGTGAAAAGCATCGCTATGTTGACGGAACAGTTACCGAAGATAATAACTACTTATTAGTTTCAGCCTCTGTATCAACATCAGGTAACAAGTTATTTATTAAAGATTTAAATAAAAAAGACAGCCCACTAGTCTCTATTTTAGATCATACAGACTCTGATACATATATATTAGATAATGACGGTAGCAAATTATATTTAGTAACCAACTTAAATACTCCTAATAAAAAAGTAATTACTGTTGATGCGTCAAAACCAACTCCTGAAAACTGGGTTGATTTAATCCCTGAAACCGAAAATGTACTCAGTGTTTCAACTGGTGGTGGCTATATTTTTGCTAAATATATGGTTGATGCTATTTCAAAAGTAAAACAACTAGATAAAAATGGTAAATTAATACGTGAAATTGAATTACCAGGTGTAGGCACTGCACGTGGATTTAAAGGTAAAACTGACGATGAAACCTTATATTATTCATTCACTAACTATAAAACACCGGGTACAACTTTTGCTTTAGATGTGACTAAAGGCGAAAGTGATATATACCGTAAGTCTAGTGCTAAGTTTGACAGCAGCCTATATGAATCTAATCAAGTATTTTATACCTCTAAAGATGGCACTAAAATACCCATGATCATTACGCATAAAAAAGGGATAAAACTCGATGGCTCTAACCCTACAATTCTTTATGCTTATGGTGGTTTTAATGTCAGCTTAACTCCAAGATTTAGCCCTACACGTGCAGCTTGGATGGAACAAGGCGGCATATATGCTGTTGCAAATTTACGGGGTGGCGGTGAATACGGTAAAAAATGGCATAAAGCGGGAACTCAGTTACAAAAGCAAAATGTATTTGATGACTTTATAGCGGCAGCTGAATTTTTAATTGATGAAAAATACACATCAACATCTAAACTCGCTGTAAATGGTGGCTCTAATGGTGGTTTATTAGTGGGTGCCGTGATGACACAACGTCCAGAGTTATTTAGTGTTGCATTACCCGCAGTTGGCGTACTCGATATGTTGCGTTATCATACATTTACATCCGGGGCGGGTTGGGCATATGACTATGGTACAGCCGATCAAAGTAAAGAAATGTTTAACTATTTAAAAGCTTATTCACCTGTTCATAATGTTAAAGAAGGGGTGAAATATCCAGCAACTATGGTTACAACGGGTGATCACGATGACAGAGTTGTACCCGCGCATTCATTTAAGTTTGCAGCTCAATTACAAGCAAAGCAAGCTGGTAATAATCCAACTCTTATCCGTATTGAGACAAATGCAGGCCATGGTGCAGGCACACCAACAAGTAAAATTATAGAGCAATATGCCGATATATATGGTTTCACTTTATATAATATGGGCATTAAAAATCTCTAAAAATGATTGTTATAAAACAATTTTATAATTTAATTAGATAACCAAAAGCCAAGATTCAAATCTTGGCTTTTTTTTACTAAAAAGAAGCTCTTTTCTACTTCTGTCGCAAAAATAATGCATATTCCTACTATTGATATTGAGTCGGGAAATACCAAAAAGATAAAATAATGTAATTTGGCTGCTTAGTTCGAAAAATGAGTATTAGTCTCGGTTTACTAAACGAACAAAAACACTCATTAACGCCCATAATCACTATCGGAGAATATTCACTTTTACCCTCTGAAGATATTAAACTATGGCGTAAAAACAAAAAATAAGATTAGTTTTTATATCGATAAAGCGATAGCCTTTTTTTAGGCTGCGTTTTATTTTACTCATAAGCTTGCCCATTGTTGTTTTAACCCAATAAAATGAACAATACCAATAGATAAACAAATAGCAGAACTCCAAATCCAAAACTCAGGCGAACGCCCCATAGGTGAGCTTATTAAAAAGAAACCTGCGATCCCACGAGCAAAATAAATTAGAGTTATTAATACAAGCGCTAATCGAGTTAATGGAAGTTTAAAAATAATACCAGCAGCAGAAAATGCATACATTGCCCAAATAGAAAGCACAAGAAAAATGCCGCTCGTTATTATAGTTGGTTGAATACTGCCTTGCTCAGAAAGCAACGCCATTTGCTCTCCAGCACCAAAGAAACGATACCAAGATGCTCCAAAATAAATGCAACCTAAATGTAAAATTGCAGCAATGGCACTCAACGCACCTGCAGCGATTAAAAAGATATTCATACTTATATGGAACCTCAGTGTAACCTAGTACCCGCATAAAATACGGATAATGCTTGGTTATATTAGCTAAAAATGAACGTAAACCAAATGTATGACGCCAGATTTAATACGTTATTAAATACGATTCATTGATGCACGTATTTACCCTGCTTATCAACAAATACCATACCACTCGTGGTATACCGTTGACCATTCAACCAGGCTTGAGTAGTAAATATAATCAAATCGCCATTATCATCAGTACGTTGCCATTTGGATGGAAAAGTTACAATACGGTTGTATTTTTCTTTGGATGTAACTCCCAACTTACCAACATTTTTATTTTCAATAAGGCTTACATCCGTAGAAGTATTATTAACTATAACAAAACAAGTTGACCGTTTAGCTTGATTGCAAAAAGCGAATGCATTTTTGTCTACTCGCCATAAAATCTCATCAGCGCAAGAAGAGATAGTGAATAAAAATGCTACGACTAATATTATTAATTTATACATCACACCTAACGAATTATATGGACTCCCCATCTAATTGATAATTGTGCCATATTGAAAGAAGAACATTCAATTAAGGGAGGGTTTATATGCCTTTAATTTAAGTAGTTGGCATACATTCTTTAAAATTAAGGCCGCTAAATTAGTTTTCAGTATCTATGCTGCTGATGAACATCACAAGTGTAACTTACGTAGAACAATTAATCGAGATAAGCTACTAGTAGAAAATTACTCAACTACAAACTGTATTATTACTTTGTAAATCAGCTCTGACGCTCACTGCTGGACGAAAGGTTTTTATAAACTTGGACACGATGTTCATATCATGGCTCCTAAATTTTTATACTTTAATCGTCAAAATGAAAAATAATGCCAATGATGCCGAGTTGATTTGTTAACCGCTTAAAAAAACAAAAACACATTTTGTCAGAATTAAAAGTAAAGAACAGGCTAAGATGAAACTGTAATAAGACTGCCTCTATATGTGTTTGTGGTAAACGATGCTTAATAGCCACATGACAAACATTTAATGTATATGGCTAGCATTAGTATACTGGCACAGCTCTCATTTATATCACCTTTGACAGCCAATGCATGACATTGAGGAGAAACTGTTCATTTTGTTCTGCACCACCTGAGACCAAGCCGTGCTTCTTACCAGTTGAAACAATAAGTTGTGATGAGAACGCCATTCCCTCAGAAAATACCGCAACTCGACCCTTTCCAACCTCTAAAACGGCTCCTTGATACCAGCCATTCATTGATACTCTAGGCGTTTTTGCATTTACTTGAAAAGGTACATCTGGTACGAGAGAAGTTGCACTTTTGCCAAGCATTAAAAGGGGTTTTGCAGTCTCTGGTATTTGAAAAGCTGAACCACCAAATGTTTTAACTTGAGTAATACGTTCGGAGTGAGGCGCACCTTTCGTTATTGAATGATCCATTAAAGAGTTATCATCAAGACGAAAGACAGCGACACGGACATGTCCATTACTAAACTCAAAACCAAAAGCAGCTGATAACTTTTCAATGACCTTTGGAAAAGGTGTGTGATCTGCAACTAAAAAAAGCGAACCACCTTGGGATACCCATTGTTTAACAACTTCAATTTCTCCTGTTTCAAATGCATCACCAAATGGAGGAGTCCAGTCCTGTCTGTTTCTATCAAGCGCATTTGCAATCACCAGGATGTCAGCTTGTTTTAAATATTCTAAAGTAAACTTTTCTTTACTTGGTTTAACAGTATAACCATCACTAGACAGAACTTGAGAAAATGGCTTATACCTGCCATTTGTTGTGAGAAAATTATTATGCGCCTCATCAATAAGCACGATAGGGCTATTCAATTTCGAAAAGCTCGTTTTAGTATTTTTGGGAATAAAATCAGGATCAAATTGTTGAGCGCCATCTGAACAAGATAATACCCCACCTAAAAAAAATCCTAAAATAATCGTTTTACATATCAATTTCATTTAAATATTCCATATAGATAACCATAATCCTAAATAAAGTATGCTAACGAGCCTATTCAATTTATCTAAAAGCTAAAACTAATATAAAGTGGATTTGTGTATCTCACTCTATGTTTAAAAAAGACTTAACCAATACATTTAAGACCTCATTTTTCAGCTGTAGAATTGAATTTTTAATTATTCTACAACCAAAACGCCCATTTAACTTGCTAAGTCAAATTAAAATACTTGCTATTAGGTATTTTAATCTGTCAAGTGAAACCTAAAAAGTCCATTACGCCTAAGTAAATTGCGAATTACTCTGGACATCCATATACCTTATCCGTCTATCAAAAACATATTCTCAGCACACTAAATCAACAACATCTAATGCATGATAAATAAGATAAAACAACTCGTTGCATCGAAACAAAAACGCAAATCATACGTAAGTAAGCGCATATTAGTATGTAACTAACACATAACCTAAACAATCTGAGAATAGATAATCACAGTTGGATACTATACCAAGCTCAGAAAAGCCCTTATCTAAGGGCTTGTATTTTGTAATAGCCATGCAGTTTCTGCGACTTTCGCTTTTCCTTTAAAACCTTCAATTATACTTTTTGACTCAATAAATTTTAAATTATAGAGTTCAGCATAATGTTGCTTAACGCCTACATTACATATTGAAAAGGGTGGGCCTTGCATCATATTTTGCTCATACTCATAGCAAATCAATAACTGAGGAGCCTTACCTGTTATATCTACCAGATGATTTGCATATTCATTTCGAGTTTCTTGTGGCAGAGCAACCAAAGCAGCTCTGTCATACACAGCATCAACAGAGCCCATTATTTCTTTAGATATGTTAAAAATATTTCCAATAAATATGTCAATATTCTTTGCTTGATAGTGCTCTAGCTTGCCCTTTATTGATATGTTTGGTTCAACACCTAACGATTTGAATAACTGATTAACAGCGAGTTTACTTAATTCAGCACCAACAACTTTGTATCCGCTTTTAAGTAGCCAATGAATATCTAAAGTTTTACCACATAAAGGAATGAATACACGATTGCCTTTTTCCAAATTCAATTTTTTAAAATGTTTTATTAATAAGGAGTTCACCTCACTTTCATGGAAACCAATTTCATTTTTATCCCATTTGTTATGCCAAAAACTTTCTTTCATATCAGATCCTTAAATAATCTATTCGTAAATTACCTATCAGCTAACTATAAGCCTCAGTATTGTGTGACGTAATGTTCAGCGGTATGATGCAACTTAAAGTCGACTTTAGGTCAAGTACTATTTATCAAAATTAAATATTTAAGGTGGAAATAGTGGATATTGGTGAAGTTTCAAAAGCGACAGGGTTACCAGCCTCAACGCTTCGCTATTATGAAGAAAAAGGACTCATCCAATCATATGGTAGAAAGGGTTTACGCAGGCTTTTCAATCAAAAAATATTAGAAAGGCTCGCTTTGATTGCATTAGGCCGTAGAGTTGACTTCTCTCTTGATGAGATAAGAGATATGTTTAATACTGATGGTCCTGATATTAACAGAGCTTTACTATCAGCTAAAGCAGATGAGCTAGATAAAAAGATTAAAGAAATGACCAAAATGCGTAACGGTTTGCGTCATGCCGCGGCTTGCTCTGCTCCAAACCATTTTGAATGCCCAAAGTTTCTACGAATTCTTAAGCTGGCAGGTAAGAAAAGATTAAGACAACGAAATAAACTATAAGCTGTTAATTCATTGAAAAGTATTGAAAAACATTTGAAAAAACACCGTTTCGATAATTTTTCATGATTACCCGCTATATCCTTAGAACTAAAATATTTTTATACTGAAACCAACGTTCAAGCTCAGAAACATCAGTGTGAAATTCATAACCCTTTATATTAATTCAATTTTTCGGGCAATATAGAATATAGATAGAAGGGAGCAATCATTTTTGAAAAGTTGCGTCTTGATATTCCATCATGCTTTTGCACTGCATATAGAATGTATTCTCTTTTTACGATTCAATTTAGCCAAAAGTAGTCATTATTTCTTAAACAATTTGTTGTTATCCATGTAGTAAAAACCATATATCACGACCTGAAAAGTTTCACCTTCATTTTAAAATGCAGGTTTCAACCCAACCCAATCTAGATGAAGTTTATCAAAAGCTCCATCCTCTTTCATAGACTGAAAAGCAGCCTGCAATTTTAAATAATATTGCTTATCTAGCATTTTAGATAACCCAAAATAAGAGCCTGTACATGATTCTTCAATACGATAAGAATGTAGAGCCACATTTGTATATTGGTGAGAAAAATCTTGGTCTATCATACGCTGTCGCACTTCAAACGCATCCGAGAAATAGCCAATAATCCGCCCCCTTTTGAGCATTTTAAGTTTGAGTGTGTCGTCATTTAAAATATAAAGCACTTCAGTTAATAACGGGTCGTTTTTCAGCTTGTTGTCAAAAAATTCTGAATAGCTTGCGCCACTGATATATCCTACTTTTTTCTTTTTTTGTTGAGTCACTTTTATCAGGTCTTCAACTGTTTTGATTGGCATATCTTTGTTCTTTTTTAAAACAACTAAACCAATACAAGTAATTCGAGTTGGTCCCAACCAGTTCATATAATTTGACCGTTCTTTATTTTTAACAAGATTAGGGATCAGGTCTATTTTTCCATTTTTAATTTTAACTAAACTTCTTACAAATGGTCTTTCAATTATTTGATAATCTAATTTCGCACGTAAAAAAATTTCTTTTATGAGTTCTATATCCATACCTTCCCAATTGCCACCCTTTAAGTAGGTAGATGGGAAATCGGCTTTACTTACCCTAATAGTGAGCGTTTCAGCGAAAATATAATTCGACAATAAAAAAGTGACCAAACATACTTTCGATACACACATTAGTATTTTCAAAATTCGATTCATTTTATTACTCTGTATTGATAAAAACGTGCTCTGAGCATTAAATTAAAAAGCTTTCTCCATTTAGCTAAGTATTAACGTCATAACTTAATTTTTCAATATGCGCATATATTATTTTGTCCTAATTTTGCATTGAGTGATCTCAATTCATGCCTCATTAGTGCAAAGCTAAAAACCTTCAGAAAAGTGATATTAACCAAGGTTAAAATCTTAGCTAGATAAGAACAAATCCATTACCTATGATTTAACTACTTGGATACAAATTTAAGAATGCACCTTACTCACAGAATAGACCCCATAACCATTTGCGAACATACACAAGTTAAAACCGAACATAAAATTCATTAAACATTCAACAAAAACACCTAACACACTAATTTTTAAGCTTATTTAGTTTTGGCATGCTTATTTCATTATTAGAAATTAATTACTGAAAAATAGTGTGTTTATATTATGAAAATAGAACTAAACCAAAAAAAATCATGGAAAAAAGGCGTTTTAATCACTCTTTTTGTTTCTTTATTGTCTTACGCAGCTTATGCCGTTAGCAGTAAATCCGTAAAATCAGTTTCGGCTGATACATTGCGTTTTCAAACCGTAAAAAGTGGACCGATAGATATTTATGCGACTGCTTATGGAGAATTTATTTCAGCAAAAGAACGTTTATTAACGGCGCCCGCTTTAGGTAAAGTATCTGAAATTTTAGTTCGCCCAGGCACCCAAGTAACACCAGATACTGTTATTCTTCATTTATTTAATCCTAAGTTAAATCAAGAAGTCAGTGAAGCACAAGGCTTACTTGCCCAGCAAAAAGCACAACGTGAAGCATTCAAATATGAACAACAAAACGAAAGGCTCAATTATCAAAGCAGTATTGCAGATATTGAAGCAGAAATAGAAAAAGCATTACTTGAATTATCGGTAAACCAGAAATTACTTAACTTAGGTGTTGCCTCTCAAATTGAATTACAACGTGCGCAACTCTCAGTTGAACAGCAAAATAAACGCCTTAAATTTGAAAAAGAAAAATATCAACAGTTTATTGAAATGCAAAGTTATCAACTCACCCAACGTGATATCACAATTACCCAACAAATCTCTCAGGTTTTATTACTAGAGCAACAGTTAGAAGATATGAAAGTTAAAGCAGGCATTACAGGTTCATTGCAAACATTAGAAATTGAATTAGGCCAAAGTGTGCAACTTGGTGAATCGCTCGCGAAAGTTGGCAGTGATAAAGAACTGATTGCACGCTTAAGGCTGCCTCAACATCAAGCAGACCAAATTGATATTAATGCACCTGTGATCATAGATACACAAAAAGGTTTGATTAAGGCACATATTTCTCGCATTGAGAGTTTAGTTACAAATGGTTCAATATTAGCCGAAGCGATTATTGATGGCGAGTTAACATCAAATTCCCGCCCTTCATTAACTGTTTCGGCTCAAGTTTTTATAAAACATCAAAAAGATGCACTCTTTATAGATCAGGTTTCAGGTCTTCGCCCACGTAGCAAGCAAGCTTTATTTGTGCAAACAAACAACAGCCTGCTTGAACAAAAAGAAGTTACTTTTGGTGAAATATCACAAGGTCAGCTTGTCATTGCCAATGGTTTAAATTCAGGAGATAAAATAGTGAGTTCAGATACCAATAAATATGTTCAATTTAATCAATTATCAGTTATACAATAATAAATAGAATTTGAAGGAAATAATCATGAAAAAAGTCGTCGCTATGAGCAATATCCATAAACGTTATGATGGTCAACAAATTGAAACCCATGCGTTACAGGGGGTTTCATTAGAAATAATGCAAGGAGAATTCGTCGCTATTACCGGGCCTTCAGGCTGTGGTAAATCTACCTTATTATCTATTATGGGCTTAATGGACTCAGCCACAGAAGGTGAATACCATATTGCAGATATAAATACTTCAAACCTTAAGGTAGATCAAAGAACTCAAATCAGAAATGAACATATCGGGTATGTTTTTCAATCATTTAACTTAATTGATAACTTAACTGTTTTTGAAAATATCGCACTGCCTCTTGAGCATAGAAATGTAAAAAAAACTCAAATAAAACAAAGAGTAGAAGAAGTCTTAACACAGGTAGACATGCTACATCGTCAAAATTATCGTCCAAACCAACTTTCCGGTGGTCAGCAACAACGCATCGCAATCGCACGCGCTTTAGTGGGTAAACCTGACCTCATTTTAGTTGATGAACCTACAGGTAATTTAGACAGCAAGAATGGTGATCAAGTCATGTTACTACTTGAGCAGTTAAATAAAGCGGGATCTACAATTGTTATGGTAACGCATGACAGCCGCTATTCTCGCTGTGCTAGCCGTCAAATACAATTATTAGATGGTCAAATAGTGACAGAACAAAATACAATGCAGCAGGTTCAGGGGGTCGCATGAGTTTATATCAAAAAGCTTTTTTACAAGGCGTGGCCAAGGTATTTTCATTACCCAGGTTGAGCATACCGTTAATTTTAACCTTAGGTTTAACCTTAGGTGCCGTATTAAGCGTTATTTCAATTTCTTCAACCTTACTCTATAAACCTTTGCAAGGCGTTAAAAATGAAGCTTCATTACAAACATTTGAATATCGTTTTAAACCTTCCGAAAATTTAAGTGTTTCTTACTGGAATATGCGCCGTTTAGCCTCTGTCAGTGAATATTTTGCTGATTTAGGTCAATGGGCTGGGATCTCCCCTTCAGATCAAGATATCACAATCAATAATACCCTTTACGCGACTACCCGTTATGATGCTTCAAGCAATATATTAGAAGTTTTAGGCACAGAATTATTGCTAGGTGATGATGTAACCGTTGCTTCACCACAAAAATACATTTGGATCTCACAAAGCTTATGGCAAAAAGCTTATTCAGGAAAAAAATCCGTATTAGGTAAACAAATAACAATCGATCAAGAGTCATTTGTAATTGCTGGTGTCATTGAAGATGTGATGGCTGTAAACAGTGCTCAAGAAATTATTCCACAACAAGTTTGGTTCATCAATAATTTAAAAGAAGTTATAAAAGCGCCTGCAAATGTTGGTAATATTGATAACTCACTTGATTTTTTAATTCTTAAATCTGAAAAATCACCACCTAACTTAGCTCAAACAAACGAATGGTTAACTGACTTTGTGACAAACAACGCACAAGGGGAGCGTGTACAAAGGTTTTTAGACTTTTTAAATAGTGCAGATAAAGAAGTCATAAATTCTAATTATCGTAGTAATATGTTAGGTGAAAGTGAAAGTTTGCTCACTGCTTTATTTGCAGCTGTGTTTGGCCTGCTACTTATGGCGACCATCAATTTATTAAATTTATTTATTGCGCATTATCAGACCCGTACTAAAGAGTTCGCAATTCAAATTAGCTTAGGTGCCAGTTTATTAAAAGTTAAAACCTTAGTTTTATTAGAAAATTTACCCAGCTTTTTATTAGCTGCAATTACAGGACTATTAGTAACGGGCTGGGCTTTAAAAAGCTTACCTTTGATCGCTGGTGAAAGCCTGCCTATGATAGGTGCTATCGGCATTAATATCATGACGATTATAGCCACTTTAATCATTGTATTTTTACTTAGTATCTTATTTAGTGCTTTGGCATTAGTTGATATTGAAACGCATTCCTTAGCAAATAACCTTAATAGCAGTGGTAAAGGGTTACAAGCTCAAAGTAACCAATGGTTAAGTCGCTTATTAATGGTATTTCAACTTTCAATCGCATCACTATTACTAACAGCGTCAGTCATGTTAACCATGCAAAGCTACCAATCAGTTTATCAAGATTTGGGTTATGAACTTGGTAATACTTATGATGTCACATTATCTTTTGCAGATGAAAAATGGCGTGAAGAATTAGCTGATTTTGAAGCGCAAGATTATCAAAATAGTGAAATAAAAACCTTATTAACTAACGTCAGTAACTTAATTGAAACAAATGTTGCAGACAGTAAAGTCGTGATCCCCTCAAGCGCACCATTATCAGATAGATTTCGCATTTCAGCTTTTCGCTCACAGGAAAAAAAAGGCGAACGTGTCATGTATCAAATCCAAAATTTGAGCCCTGATTACTTTAAACGCTTTAATATTCGATTTTTAGCGGGTACTAACTTAACGCAATCTCAAATTAATAATAATGAAAATCGCATTGTTATCGATGAGAGTATGGCAAAAACAATATATCCAGATCTCACTTATCAAGAAGTAATAGGTAAAACAATACAACTAAATCAGGGTCCAGATCGCCCTCCTATGATAATCAGTGGTATCGTTGTAAATACAATAAGCCGCGCAGGTGCCGTAGGGGCATATGGATTACCCGCTGTATATACACATAGAGTTGATGCTGGTCGTGATGGTTTACAGTTCAGTGTGATGTTACCTGAAGGTAAAGACCTAACTGCAGATATGCTTGATCCTGAACTAAAACGCCAATTTCCAGGTTTAACTAACTTACAAGTCAGGCCTTTAAATGATGTTTGGCAAATACAAACACTAAATCAAAGAGTAAGCTTATGGGTTGTGGTCACTATGACAGTTTTAACATTATTTTTAGCTGCGATTGGTGTTGCAGGTCTTACTCAGATGACGACTAATCATAAGAAATATGAGCTGGCAGTACGTATGGCAACTGGGGCAAAACAAACTCGGTTATTAAACTTTATATTAAAAGATGCGTTATGGATGTTAATTATAGGTTTAGGAATAGGTTTTATTATCTCTGTTTTTGGTTATAAACAGCTACAGATTTACCTTGAAATGTTACCTGAGTTTAACTGGTTAGCCATGTCTGCTCTTGATTTAGGTTTAATAACAATTGTATTACTTTCAGTAATAATACCTGCCTGGCGTGTTATTAGCTCAGAACCTATGAGAGCCCTCAGAGAAGAATAGTCAAAACAAATAAAACTAGGTTAGACTAGTTGTATTGGTCAAGGGCAGCTCACAAGTTGCTCTTTTTACATAAAAAATATAGAAGCCTTAAAACACGGAGCTCAGTTTGCACGAAACCAATATCAAAAAATATAACGCGACGATTTTACTTGCCGATGATGATGAGGATATTCGCTTGGCACTGGCCTTATTGCTCATGGCAGCAGGTTACCAAACCATAGAAGCAAGTAATGCCAAAGAAGTGATTATTCAAACGAATAGACAAAAACCTGACCTTATTTTATTAGATATGAATTTCAGCCGTGATACCACAAGTGGTCAAGAAGGATTAGATATTCTAAGTCAGCTAAAACAAAGCAATATCCCTATTATTTTAATGACAGCTTGGGGCAGCATTGAACTTGCTGTAAATGGTTTAAAACAGGGCGCCTGTGATTTTATTGAAAAACCTTGGAATAAAGAAAAGTTACTAAATAGCATACTGCAGCAACTTAACTTCTCTAAGATAAAGCAAGAACATCAAGGATACCGCCAACTATTAAGTTCAGATCAATCACAATCGCATAAAATCTGGATCTGCCAATCCCAAGCCATGAAAAATATCGAACAATTGGTGACACAAATAGCCCCAACAGATGCAAATGTACTGATTTTAGGCGAAAATGGTACAGGTAAATCACAATTAGCTGAACGAATACATCAACTATCCGCCAGACAAAAGCACCCTTTAATTGCTGTTAATATGGCTGCAATTCCTGATAACTTATTTGAAAGTGAACTTTTTGGTCATCAAAAAGGCGCATTTACAGATGCAAAGCAAAATCGTATCGGACGATTTCAATTAGCAGATCAGGGTACCTTGTTTTTTGATGAAATAGGCTCTTTACCAATTACCTTACAGCCTAAGTTATTACGAGTACTTGAAACAGGCCAATATGAAGTATTAGGCTCAAGCCAAACTCAAGTGAGTAATGTAAGACTCATTAGCGCAACCAATGCCGATTTATCAAAACAAGTAAGTGAAGGTGCTTTTCGCCAGGATTTATTATACCGACTCAATACCTTAGTGATCACTTTACCGCCACTAAGGGAACGTTTAAATGATATTCAACCTTTAGCTGAAAACTTTATAGATCTATTCAGTATTAAATATCGAAAATCAAACTTAAAACTCACACCCGAGGCAATAAATAAACTCAAACAGCATAATTGGCCGGGTAATATTCGAGAACTGGGTCATACAATGGAACGTGCTGTTTTACTTAGCATGACAAATGAAATCAATCAGGAACAATTATTATTGGATAGCGCAGACAACGATCATTCAAGTATTCAGTTACAACCTTTAGAACAAGCTGAACGTCAACTCATAGAAAAAGCAATGACAACCACTTCAGGTCAGGTTATTGAAGCCGCTAAATTATTAGATATCTCACGTAACGCATTGTATCGTCGACTTGAAAAATTTGGGATTAAGTATGAGTCATGAACATTGGCTCATAAGCGCACTTTCAAGCATTATATGTGTCATCATCGCTTTAGCAAGCGCCTTAACTTGGAGCTTAGGTTGGGAGCTGTTAGCGATAGCGACCTTAATATTTGTTTTATTGTACCCTATGATTTGGCTTGCAACACGTTACTATCAATTTTGGCAGCGGTCGATAATGCAACTGACAACCTATACCCAAATACTAAAAGAAGGTGAGCATAATTTAAGATATAAAAAACAGCACAAAAATAATTTATTGCTTGCTTTACAAAAAGAAATTGAATCATTAGCTAAAGTAAACTTAACAAAGAGTGAACAAGATACGACTGTTGAAAATTTATTAAGTCGCATACTTGACTCTTGGTCCGTTCCAGTATGTTTATTTGACGAAAAACTCAATTTAACCTATCGCAATAATGCAATGAATGAACAAATTAAACAGCCAATGTTGATTGGTACACCTGCATTTGATTTAGGTTTTAAATTAGAAAACGCGTGCTTTAGCCACAACCAATTTGATGATAAATGGCAGTCTCAAAGCATCAACTATTTACATCAAAAACAAAAGCACTGGCTATTTTCAGCATTAGACATTTCGTTATTACTGAATAAAAATCAAATAACCACAGAACAAAACCTGATCCGCGTACTTTCACACGAATTAAGAAACTCACTAACGCCAATGGCATCTATGGCCGATACCTTATTATGCAGCGAACAATTAGACGAGTCACAAACACGATTAGTTTTAAGTAGGATACACAGTAGAAGTAATCGGCTACTTTCATTTATAGGCCAATACAGTCAGCTCACCCAACTCCCCCCTCCTAATTGTATCTGGTTTGATTTCAAAGAGGTTTTAGCTGAAGCTAAAAGCATGATAAATGAATCATGTAATGTGACATTTCAAGGAGACGCACAGTGCTTTGGTGATGAAGTTCAAGTATCACAAATATTGATCAACCTTTTAAAAAATGCGCAAGAAGCATGTGTTGAAACGCAATGTGAAATATCCATTAAAATATATGCTCAACAGCAAATTCAAGTTATTGAGATTAGAGATAACGGTCCTGGTTTTGCTAATTTAAATAATGTATTAACCCCATTTTATACCACAAAAACCAACGGTTCTGGCATCGGATTATCATTATGTGACAGTATTACCCGTAATCATAAAGGTCAGTTAAAAGTCGCAAACTTAAATCATGGTGGGGCTATTATCACCTTGACTTGGCCAACTTAAATAAGACATGAAAAAATGTATTCTTATAAAATAATTACGCATATAAATGAAATTTCAGCCACTCGCTGGGATCTTTTTTTTGATGATAACCCTTTCACTAAACATGCTTTTATTCATGCCTGTGAAGCCAGTTTGTCGGCAAGTTCAAAGCAAGGTTGGCAAGCACATCATTTTTTAATTTATGAAAATGACACTTTAATTGCTGTGATGCCAGGATATGTCAAAAGCCACTCTTATGGCGAATATGTATTTGACTGGTCTTGGGCCGAGGCCTATCAAAATCACGGTTTAACTTATTACCCTAAATGGGTTTGCTCCATTCCTTTTACACCTGTTGAAGGGGGTCGCATTGCAACAAACTCTTCAAATCTATCCATGTTATATCAATATATTAAAACGATTTTAAATGCACAAAGCAAAAAATATAACTGGTCAGGTTTTCATATTAATTTTTGCGATAAGAAAACATCGCATTTATTAGGCAAGCAAGATGTATCTTCACGTTTAGGTGTGCAATTTCAATGGTTCAATAAAGATTATCAAAGTTTTGATGACTATTTATCGTGTTTAACAGCTCGAAAACGTAAAGTAATTAAAAAAGAACGTTTAAAAGCAGTGGCAGAAGATATTTCAATTAAATGGTTAACTGGTTGTAAGATTAGCAGTGACATTATCGAACAATTTATTGCGTTTTATCAACGAACTTACTTAAAACGTTCTGGCCATTTAGGTTATTTAAATTCTGATTTTTTTAGCTTATTAAAACAAAATATGTCTGATGAGTTAGTCATTATGATCGCAACAAAAGATGAAAACGTTATCGCTGCAACTTTAAGTTTAAAGTCATCAACAACCCTTTATGGTCGTTATTGGGGGGCTAGTGAGTATTATGATTTTCTGCACTTTGAGTTATGTTATTACCAAGGCATAGAATACTGTATAAAAAACAACTTAAAATGCTTTCATTCAGGCGCTCAAGGAGAACATAAAATAGCACGCGGTTTTGAGCCTGTATTTACCTATTCAAATCATACAATGGTACACCCCGATTTTTCACTCGCCATTGATAACTTTTTAATACACGAGTCTCAACAGATGCAAAATTATCATCAGCAATGTCAGACTTTATTGCCTTTTAAAAACCAATAATTGATTATTCGCTGGCATATCAAAATCCTTAGTCAATACCAACCCTTCATTATTAGCTAACGCGATAACCTTTTCAATATCACGAATACCACGGCTTGATTCAATATTTTTTAACCATAAATCAAACTGCGCATTACTTGGACTTGTAAATTGATGATTATATTTAAAAGGACCATAAAGACACAAAATACCATGGGGATTTAAATGCCTTCCAACACCTTTAAAAAAGGCTTCGACCAGAGGAAAACTCACAATATGTAAGGTATTTGCAGTAAAGATACCATCAACTAAAGTAAGTGGCCAAGGCTTAGAAAAATCCAGCGTTAGTGGTCGTAATAGGTTCTTTGCACTCGATTCATCTAACCATAAATTAATACCTGGGTGATTTTCTTCTAAGTCGCTGGTTTGCCAACTCAATTGAGGTAACATTTCTGCAAAATGAACTGCATGTTGACCAGTTCCTGAACCCACTTCAAGTATTGTTTTACAGCCACTAAAAGTATGCTGCAAAATCTCAACTATGGGTTGTTTGTTATTTTCACAGGCTTGTGAGAAAGGTTTTTGCATTATGTTTTTACCTGTTAAAAAAGCAAAAGTATAAATATACTTTCGCTTATATCAAATTAAACTTGTTGAAATTTATATACTGAGCCTAAATTCAAAATTTTTGTTAGCTCATCAAGTGCCGCTCTTGATTCAATTAATAATTGTGGGTCTTGTAAATCTTTTGGGCTAATTGTATCTCTGTAATGGCTATCAACCCAAGTATTTAAACGTGTAAATAAACTATTTGACATAATACATGCAGGGTTAACAGCATCTAATTCTTGCGCATTCAGTGCAACTCTTAATCTTAAACATGCAGGACCCCCACCATTTTTCATACTTTCATTCACATCAAAATATTTAACCTGCTTAATAGGAGTATTACCAATAATTAAGTTATCTAAATAAGTTTTTACATTTATATTATTTTCACAATGTTTAGGCGCAATAATGGCCATAGAGCCATCAGCTAACGTTATGATTTGTGTGTTAAATAAATATGTATTTACCGCATCAGAGATACTAACTTGATTGCTCGGAACTTCTATAAAATGTACAGCTTGTTGTGGCAACTTTTGTTTCACTTCATCAATGAATTTTGCGGTATTTAAAAATGCCTGTTCGTGATAAAACAATACATTTTGATTACCCACAGCAATAACATCATTATGGAATACACCTTGATCAATCACATCAGGGTTTTGTTGCACAAAAACGGTATTATCATTTGACAAACCATGCAATCTAGCGACAGATTTACTCGCTTCTAGCGTTTGTCTTGCTGCAAATATTTGTGGTTTTGGCATATCACGGTTAAATGCAGAACGGCCAAAAGTAAAAATCTCTAGTCCTTTATCACCATAGCTACCACATAATCGAGTATGATTTGCCGCCCCTTCATCACCAAAATGATCGTTATCATTTAAATGTAAATGATGTTCAAAAAATTCATCATTATTAAACATGGCTTTTAAAATATTGCCTGTTGTTTCAGGTTCTAATGAACGATGAAATTTATTGGTTAAATTTGCAGGTGTAAAATGTACTTTATTATTATGAGTATCAGCCGAAGGCGATATAGTGGCTGCATTAGCAGTCCACATACTAGACGCAGAATAACAGGCTGCTAATACGTTTGGCGCTTCTTTATGAGCCTGAGATAGAACTTGTGCATCCGTTCCAGTAAAACCTAAACGCCGTAAAGTATGTATATCAGGTCGTTCTTGTGGCGCTAAAACACCTTGTGTTAAACCTAAATCATGCAAAGCCTTCATTTTTGCTAAACCTTGCTTAGCGGCACTTTTGGGATTTGAAATATCAAGTGCACTTTTCAGTGAAGCAACGTTTCCTTCTGATAATCCAGCATAATTATGTGTAGGTCCCACTAGTCCATCAAAATTTACTTCAAAACTTTTCATCAAAAACCTCATCAAAATATAAAATTACAACGGATAAAAACTAAAATGTTTTACCCATATATCATCGCCCCAAAAAGAGTATACTTGATTAAAAAAAACAAATCCTAAATTACTAAATTTATTAGAGTTTGTTGAAAATCGAATATAAAATTCACTTTATGAAACATTAAATATCTTGATTTTATTGTAACTCTGGATTTACACTGTTAGAACTTTACGTTTACGTAAAGGTAGGTTCAAAGCAACCTAATAACCTTTTAAAATAAGAGTCAAGTTATGCGCCTTGAAGTGATGTGTGAAAATAAAACCGGAATAACACGAAAGTTACTCGAAATTTTAGAGCGTTATGATTTAAATCTTTATGGTATGGAAGCGAATAGTGATGGCGTTATCCATGTTCATTTTCCCGAGCTTGAATTTGAAAGATTCAAAAACTTAATGCCTGAAATACGTAAGTTAGATCATGTCATAGATGTCAGAACAGTTAAGAACATGCCACTAGAAACAGAGCATTCCGCATTAGACGCCCTACCAGATCCTGTATTTTTTATTGATTTAAAAGGCAAAGTAACTCGGATAAATAAAGCAGCATCTGCGATGATCAACCTTGAAAAAGAAAAGGTTGAAAATGAACTCCTTAATCAATGGATCTTGGGTTTTTCATTTACAAAATGGGTGGATGAGCAACAAGGTGAAAATCAAACAGTAAAAATACAAGTTTGTGGCATTAATTATTTAGCTGAAATTTCACCTATTTATTTAAACGATACTGCAACATCAAAGCTACTTTCAGGTGGCATAGTACTTTTAAAATCCTCATCCAGATTAAATAAGCAACTCAATATATTGCAAACTGAAACGACTCCAGTAAGCAAAATAAAAAAAGAAACAATGCAAGGCTTTGAAGCAATTCGAGCGCAAAGTTCAGCAATAAAACGCACTTTACTACAAGCAAATAAAGTTGCTTTATTAGACTCTCCTATCTTAATCATTGGTGAAGTTGGCACAGGTCGTAGACGCATAGCCAGAGCATGTCATGACGCCAGTAGCAGAAAAGAAGCTCCCTTTATTGCCATAAATTGCGCAACTTTAAATAAAAACACCATACATGAAAAACTCTTTGATGATGAACAAGGTATATTAAAACGAGCACAATCTGGCACTGTCTATTTAGATGAAATAGCCGAACTTAGCAATGATCACCAAATTAACTTATTAAATTATTTAATTTCAGAGCAATGTGACTCAAGTCACAAACAAGCACATTATGCACAAAAATCCAGAATTATTTGCTCCAATAAAAAAAGCTTAGTGAAATTAATGAAGGCAGGCAAATTCAGACAAGATCTGCTTTATCAAATCAATGAATGTACTTTAAGCATACCCGCTCTTAGAAAAAGTAAAGACGATATCATTTCATTAGCGAAGTATTTTTTACAACATTATTCAGATAAACAAGGCGATACCGAATATACATTATCTAAAAAAAGTTGTGAGAAACTACAAAACTATGACTGGCCAGGTAATGTAAAAGAACTTAAAAACATTATTTTTCAAGCTGTCAGTATGATGGGTGACAATACAGAGCTCACTCCTGAAGTGCTCAGCTTGCCTTTAGATACACAAACACCGGTCAATAGTATAGAAACATTTAACGACACCTTAGAGCAAGCAACTAAAAAATATCAGGCCGATTTAATTAGGCAGCTCTATCCTGTTTACCCAAGCACCAGGAAATTAGCAAAAAAATTAGGTGTATCTCATACCGCAATTGCAAACAAACTTAAAGAGTATGGAATTGATAAACCATAAAAAATGTATATTAACTTCACTTTTCTATATAACTCAATAAATATCTTGTATGACACACATTTCGATTTATCATTTTTATTAGCTGTAATTGGTCAACCAAGTTACAGCTAATTACTTAAAATTTAACGCCAAAGTGAACGCCATGCACAGGTTCTTGAGCCATTATATTCAAAATAGAAACGACCACAGTTATCATCATAGTTATAGTTTCCGATATCAATACGATAACCACTTATATAATGGTTATGTAAAGAGGTATATCGACCATTGTATAACAATGAAAAATGCACATGTGGCCCAGATGATTGCCCCCCTTCACACAAAGCAGTTTGTTTGTTATTTGCATAACGACCTAACCAAGCACCAGAGGCCACACTATCGCCCGTATTATATTGTAGACTATCCATATGATAGTAACTGGTTGCATAACCACTTGGATGTGTGATGCGTATATTGCATCTTGAATATCGTGTTACAACCCCTTCATGAGATGCTTGCACCCAAGGTGTATTACTTCCCCATCCCCCTGAACCATTATTAAAATCTAGAGAAGAATATGGATACCCCGAGCCTGTATTTGAATGTGCACCACCACTGACCCATGGATAACCTGACTGCCAAGGTAAATTCATATTAAAGTTTGAGTTAGCGCTGATATTACTTAAGTCAGATGCTTTTGAATTGATATGTAATGCGTTTTGTAATAATAAATTATCGTCACTTCGATTAAAAAGTCTTTGATATGTATTTAAAAAGTCATTAATCTTTTTACTATTATCAGAACTATTAATACCACCGTGTTTTTTTTGGTTATTTCCATAAAGCAAACTTGTTAATGAGATAGTAGCTGCTGTTGTATTTTTAAGACTTTCAGTTTTGATTGTGCCATTTTCTTGTGCTTCTAAAAAAAGATAAAAGCGCTGACTTAACTTCAAAGAAACATCTTTTAATTGATTAATAAAGCCTGTTTTATTCGATAAAGTTGTAAAAGGCTTATTAAAATTGACCAAGTCAGGATCACTTAATATCTGACTTTGTTGTTCCATTAAAGCAATTAACAACTTTGGGTTTATACTTGTATATCCAGCCCAATGCATTATCTCTTCCTGTTTATTTTTTAAAGCAAAGGCTTGAGTATTAAAAAAATTATTCCAATCCTCTTTAAGTTGTAGATTAGAGAAAACAAACTGATCATCATCAATTACTCGTAAGCTGCTAATTGGGAGCTGATTTAATATTTTTTCATCATATTTAAATTGATTAATTGCATCAAAATGTACCTGAGCATTCGCTTCATTGATCATAGGTAATAAGCAAGATGCAAAAATAGGTAGAATTATTTTTTTCATTATATTTATTCCTTATTATTAAATTGATTTCCTTACCTATAAATTATGTTCTCAGGTAAGCGTTATTAAGCGTAGTACCCAATAGAGGTTTATGTTATTTGTATTTTTAATGTTTACATTTGAATTTTTTATGCGTTAATTTGGTTTTTAACTTAAAAAAAGGAGAGTTGACTCAATAAATGGTGAGTTTTAGGTGTTTTTATTTTCTATATGAAATATGTAGAAATGATATTCAACATGAAGAATAATACTAACTCAATAAAAACAGCAATAAATTGTACTTTTGAAAGCCTTAATCTAGCTTAAATTTATTAACTAAGTTTCGCATAGTTGTAGATACCTGAGTCAGACTATTTGATGAAGCTTGATTGCTTTGTGTCCGCTTAAAAACCCCACTTGATAAATTATCAACCTTAGACATATTCGTATTTATTTCACCTATTGTTTGGCTTTGTTCTTCAGTTGCAGTTGCAACTGAAATAATAATTTGCTCCATTTCATTCACTTGTAAAATGAGCGAATCTAGACCCGAATTTAATTGACTCACATGCTCAATACTATCTGATGCAACACCGCTTGCTTTAGACATTGCAGTAACCGCTTGATTTGTTGCATTAGATAAAATAGTTAATCTTTCTTGAATTTGAATTGTTGATTCTTGCGTTCTAAATGCCAGGTTTCTAACTTCTTCTGCAACAACAGCAAACCCTCTACCGTGTTCACCAGCTCTTGCTGCCTCAATGGCTGCATTTAATGCCAATAAATTGGTTTGATCTGCAATAGAGTTGATTACATTTAATACAGAAGTGATTTCGCCTACTTCTTTATTTAATTCTGTAATTGCGCTAGAGGTGGTGTTCAAATCAGAAACTAACTGCTCTATTTCTGTTACTGCTAAACTGGCTTCATGACCATTCTTTTTACAATCTTCTACAACTTGATTGCTTATTTTTTGACTATTATCTGTATTTTGTGCAACATCGTTTACTGTTGCTTCAAACTCTTCTAGTGCAGCTGCCATACTACGGGTTGCATCACCTTGCTCCTCAACCATGCCAATACTATCACTCGCTCCTTCTGACACTTGATGTGATGCCTCTTCTATTTTTTTAGAGGAGTGACGTACATCTAGCAATGTTTCTTTTATCTTATTAATGATGCGGTTAAAAGCACGAGAAATATCCCCAAATTCATTTTTTCCATCATAATCAATTAAATATGTAAGGTCACCATCACCTTGAGAGATATTATCCATGACAGTTGATAAAGTCGTTACATGGTAACTTATTCTTTGTGCAACTAAATAACCAACTCCAATGCCTATTCCCAAAAAAATAAGTACTGTAATTGATGAGGAAATAATTAGCTTTTCCATTTCATCATAAAATGGAGCAAATGCTTCATCTTCATCTATTTCAGCCATTAACGCCCATGGTTCACCTCCACTATTAATCCTTTTATAAGCTGATAAGACTGGCACATTTCGATAATCAGGAAAAATTTTAAAGCCAGTTTCCCCTTTTAAAGCAGCTCTAGATCCAAGCGTATCGACTTTTTGTACTAAAATAACATTGTCTGTTCTTTCTATTATATTTGCTTCTTCTATTTGACCTGAGGCTCTCAATGCAGACAAGTAATTTTTTTTATCATCTAATAAAAAACGACTTTGATTTCGTAAAGTACCATCTAACCCCACTAAGTAAGTTTCACCTGACTCACCTAAACCAATATCAGCCCACTTATTATTACTGGTCATTATTTGGTTTATTTTTCCTATCGGCATTTGAAAAATTAATACCCCCAGTTGTTTACCATCTTTATATATAGGGCTTGCAATAAAAGCAGCAGCAGCATCATATGAGGGTAAATAATTATCAAAATTGGTCATATAAAATTCATCTTTAGATAAATTCACAGCACCATTAAATGCTTTTGCCAAGCCACTTTGTGAATAAGGGCCTGTTTTTAAATTCGTAGCATAATCGAGTTCTTTAAAGACCGAATACACGATATCGGCACTTTTATGATCAACAATAAAAATATCATAGTAGCCAAAAACATTTAAATATTGGCGTATCTGAGGGTGATACTCTTTATGGATTTTACTATAACTTGAATCATCATTTGCACTTATTAAAGCATCCTTTCCCCCTAGAGGTTGCGGGTTATTAGCAATATAAGAAAACTGTAACAATTGTGCTATAGAGCTGTTTTTTGGTAATAAAGCATCAATTGATGTGTTTTTACCATTTAGGTCCTGGTATTTTTTGGAAAATTCATTTTTATAATAATCATTAAGTGCAGATTGAGTTTCTTCACTATTTAAATTGGGTTTATAAGTTATAAATGCCTGACCAAACTTTTGGGCAGCATCGCTTATCATGCTGTTATAGGAGTAAGTGATTATTTGGCCTTTAATAACATCCAAATAACCTTCTAGCTGCTGAGCTTTTTGTTCTCTAATAGAAATAAGTGCTCTTTGGTTAGATTCATATAGTTCATCATATAACTGTTCTATAACGCTATTTCCAAGTACAGACACGGCTAATATCAATGGAAAAAAAACTAAACTAACTGACAAAATTAATAAGCGTGAACGAATCGTAAGGCTCATGCCAAAACTCCTCATAATCAAGCTTATAATATCCTTTTTCAAAGCGAGACTAATCTATTAAAGTTCGATTGATAAAATAAATTATAGTGAAATAAATTATAGTCCTTTATTCAAATTTTTTTACTTTTATTAATTATATGAAAAAATACACATTTTATTAGGCCCCTATTTTTAGTTTATTTACGACCTGTTCTGCTCCTATTTCTCAGCTATCAGTACTTACCCTTTCAATAATGACAATTGTTGTAGCTGGGTTTTTATCCAACGCTCAAGAAAGTACTTCGGTAATTGATGAGATTAATATAGACTTTTGAACTTGCGTAACATTTGCATCTATTATTTTAATATTCACATAAGGCATATTTTATCCTCAGGCTTATGTTACAACTAGGGCAATCTAACTTTAAATCGCGGCTAAAATCGTGAAACCAAGTAGTACTTGTACTAAAAAACCGATAAAGAATGCCACAGTACGCAGATAGGGGATGCCAAATGTATATAAAAAGAAATGCGCTGTACGCGCAACAAAATAAACCATAGTTGCAAAAATGGTTGTTTCACTACTGATATTTAAATATAAAATAGAAAAAACTAAAGGCACAAAAACAGCTAAATTTTCAATCGCATTTTAATGTGCATACATCATGCGGTTAGCCCATTTAGACTCTGGCCTAGTATCTCGTTCAGGATTTCTTAATGCAGGGAGCAAGTCATGCTCTAAAATTCTATCAATAATATAAGGAAGCCAAAATAATGCTGTGGCAAGTACGGTTAGTGTCATCCAATAAATTTCGGTTTTCATATAACGCTCTTTTATTTGATATTTAGCTGTACGTACAACTTTCATTATAAAAAATGATCTCAAGGTATTTAACCTCATAAAACACATATAATATATCTTCTGTTCTCTATAGTTTTTTACTTATTAACCTTTCTAGCACAACTAAGGTTGTTAAGTCATCTTTGCTTATTTTTGTTGGTAAATTCGCATATAATTCATCGTCAATTTCATTTAAGCGATTTTCAATCTTTTTTGCTTTACGCAAAGCAAAAATAGATTGCTCTTTTTGATTGTTTTCAGATGATGCCCTTCTGATCAAATAGCCATCTGCAACCATTTTATCTATTGATCGTGTAATTGTGGACTTTTCTAAATGAAGTGCCAAATAAATTTCTTTTTGTACTAAACCCATTTTTTTAATCAAACGTAAAAAAATATGCATGCGCTGGCGCAAGCTCCAGTTCATCGTATGCATCTTTCCAAATTTTATTTACAATTCTGGAAGGTGACTGGTATTAAAATATAGGCATCTATCAAACACATGGAGAGCTCATACAACAATAGTTGTATATGCAACTGTTGTTGTAATTAATTATTATTACCTTAAATTTAATTTAAAAAACATTATAAAGAGACCTTTATTATAGCCCTTTGTTTGATTAATTATTTTCCTCATATCTATTTACTGATAGTCTGCCAAACTTAAGTTTTCTCTTTCACATACTTTTATAATCGCTTCTCGTTTTGCTAGATTTTTAAGGTGTTGAGCGAGATGTTTAAATGCAAGAGGTGGCTTTTTCAATTCATCAGCCCATATACATAACATGAATAAAAAGTGATCGCATACACTGATATTATCACCTGATATAAATGCTCTTTGACTCAGTTCATTATCTAAAAGCGCTAACATTTCAGTAATACGTTCCTCTTGAACTTGAATAATGTCATCAACCACAAGTTTATTTGTTGTATGTTTATCAGGATAAAAATAAATCATTAACTCAGCTTGAACTGTGTTTGTTAAATACATCATCCACTGGAAAAAATCGTGGTAGAACGACCCATTACTGAGCCGACCCCACACAGATCCGGACATGCGAAACTATCGCATCCGGCTCTTCAGTTATATATTCACTCGTGTAAAACACGACCCTTTTTACCATTTCAATACCAGTCAACACGAATAATCCGTTTACTGACCTTTAGTGGTTCAATTTTAAAATATTCTAACATCTTCTTGAAACTACTCCAGTTATAACTTTGTCTACCACTGCGCCTGTTTAACCACTTATATAAGCTGTGTAAAACACTGTTATGTAATTGAGACAAACTTCGGCTATTGTCAGGTAGACCAAAATAGTTTCTAAATCCC
>NZ_FOLO01000059.1 GCF_900112265.1 Pseudoalteromonas denitrificans DSM 6059
TTTGCTTGGTGACAATAGCGTTTTGGACCCACCTGACTCCATGCCGAACTCAGTAGTGAAACGAAACAGCGCCGATGATAGTGTGGGGTTTCCCATGTGAAAGTAGGACATCGCCAGGCTCCTAATTAGAGAAACCCGATACAGCAATGTGTCGGGTTTTTTGTTTTTGTATTTTAAAAATAGTACACTGCCAAGCAAGCTCTTATATTATATGGTTTCTGCTTCAAGCTCTTTGTCTGCTTGTTCTTCTAAAAATATGACTGATGGGTCGATGATCACGCTGTGTATTTTTTCCATTTTTATTAATCCACGCATCATATTTCTTGTTTGTGGATCAATATCAAAACCAATACTTGTTAATTTTTCTAATGGTTTAATATCTTCTTTATTAACATTAACACTTTGACCCACCTTATCAACTAATAAGCCAATATGTGGATGAACACCATCCGTTGTTGTGAAAATTATAATCGGTTTATAGTCTAGTATGACCTGCTCTTTAGCTGATTCAAATAATCTTAAAAGCAAAGTATATGTCGTTCTTTTTTCATGTTCAAAGATATCTAAAGCTTGTTCTTTATGGCCTTGTTGGGACATATTGATTAATTCATCAGCAAGTTCATGTATTCTTGTATGAGGTGCAGCAAATTTATCTAGAATGATTTTAAGGTCTTCATCATCTGTTTTAAATTTATCGTACCATTGCCCAAATGCACATTTATGGGGATCCCGTGTTTTTTCGAATGAAGTGCCGTTATGTAGGGTATCTTCTAATGCTTTTACCCATTCTATATGATCTTTTTCGCGGGCTTGCAATAGCTCTGCTAATGCTGAGTTAATAGAATAAGTTGACTCCCCATTTAAAATTATACCGAGATCAAATACTGGTGTAGGTGTTCCCATATAATCTTTAATACCAATGAAACTTTTATTTTTGTTAGGTAATTCAGTGAGATCATTTTCAAATCGTTCGGTGACTAGAATATCAAGAATTTTAAGTGAAATTGTTTTTGAGCCTACCTTAAAGTTGATAAAGTCCATTGCTTCCCCTGCTCATTAAAATTATATGCCTTTGAATTTTAATGATAGTGCAGGTTGATAAATTTGCAGGGTTTATTGAAAAGAAAAAAGTAGTATTTTTAAGTCATTTTAATTTAAAACTCGTTTTGCTTAAGTCTTATTAGAATACAATTAAAACATATTCGTTTTGATAATAATGAGCGCTTTATTATTTAATAAAACTCAGTAGCTCAGTTATTGATGAATGTAACTCTTTTATGATTTGTTTTTTTCCTTTTATTGACATGGCTATTTGCACATATTCGCTTTGCTGATTTTGTAATATTAATCTTATTATTAATTCTTGAGAAAAATAATTACATTGGCTAAGCATATTAGGATATAACCAAATCAGTCGCCAAAGGTTAGGAATTATTTGTTCTAAGCTAAGCAGACCTGAAAGAAAGCGCCTTACTTCGCTTTTATCATGATCTTTTTCTATATCTTGTTCAGCATTTAAATTTACTTTTAGTACTATTTGTCTAATAAGCTTTGGATTGACGTGTGAAAAACTATGTAGCAAATACAAAGGAAGTTGTTGCTCAAATTGTAATTTTAATTTTTTAATAAAAGGGATTGCTTCATTTATTAAAGGTTTCATTACGATACATGAATGTTCACCACTCACTTTATCTTTTTTAAAACCAAGTTTTATTATGTGATATTCAGAATTTTGCCAAAAGTTTAATAAAGAAGCGTAACCGCCGAAACTAGCACCTATGGCACTTACTTGTGAGCTTAAATTAGATTCAATGTACTGTAATAATTCTTTGCCATAATTATGTCGTGTTAACTCAGGGTGAACAGCGATGCGTATAACTCTGGCAACGGAGTTTATTAAAAAATAGTTTGAATTTGCTAGTTGTGAAACTGATTGAGCTAATAAATGCCCTTTTGGGCGACGTTTTTCTTGCAGTATTTGTTCGCTTAATTGATTGGAAATTTGACCTTCAAGAGCGATAAGTGCAGCAGCTATTACTTTACTATCACTTAAAGTTATAAATATTTTTAATTGGTTACCATCTAGTAGTTGCCGAAGATCATTTACGGTGGTTTGATAGTGCGCTAAAACAAGCAAGCCGAAAACTTGATTTAACAAGTTTTCATTTGTAGATAATTCTTTTTGGCTTAGTTCAATGATGTGGTGGTTTTCTATTTTATTTGGTAGATGCACAGCACAGTCAGCTTCTAAACAAAGAAGTTGATTAATACATTTTTCTAAAGGGTCCCCTTTGGCAAATCGAATAGGATCCTGTAATGAGACTCGCTGCCAATTTTTATAATGTTCTTTTAGAAATGGTATAAACCTTAAAGTAAATCCTCGCCCCGTGCCTTCATAACCATAAACAGTGCTAGCAAATACAACTCGAGGGTAATTTTTCAATACTTTTTTTAATATAGTTACAGGTAGTGCGGCTGCCTCATCTATAAATATAACATCGGCATTATGATGTTCATTGAGTAGCTTGTCTGGTGCTACAAAACGTAAGTTAGCTAAAGTATTCTCACCGGCTTTATATTCTTGCTCAGTAATAGATGCTAAATGTTTAAACGCTGATTCCACAGAACGTCGTTGGGATGCAGATATAAGGATTTTTTTATTTTCTTTAAAAAGGGCTGCTGCTGCTAAACCTAAAGCCGATGATTTTCCCCTACCTCTATCAGCTGTTATTAATAAGGGCCTATTAGCTCTACCTTGAGCTGTTTTTATAATGGCTGTAACAACACTTTCTTGCTGAGAATAATTTTGCTCAACGGTAATACCCTCATTAATTTTAGGGGTTTTCCAGCCATCAGTTTGATCTAAATAAATGCAATCTTGTTGGCTTAAAAGATGACTTAATCTTTGATTGAAAAAACTGACATCATTAGATTTTATTTGCGCAGATTGAAAGGTTTCAAATGCTGTGTCTATAAAATTGTTAAGTGTCTTTAAATCTGGCTGTATGAAAATTAAAATACCGCCATATGTAATTGTGCCTGTGATTGCTGCAAGTTTATCTGGTATTAATCCAGAATAGCCATCATACAAAGCAACTTGATATTCTTGTCCTAAAACTTGGTGATTATGCTCGGGCCAGTAAGCATGCTTTATATTTTTATTTTTACTTAATATGCATTTTTTACCAGCTAACTGTTCAATAATTATATTTGCTTGTAGGCTTGTCCATTGAGGTGAACCAGTTAGTAATAATAGTTGTCTATGCCTGTTATTCTTAATTGATTTTAGGTATTCAATCAAGTTCACAGGCAGTGAATTGTCAAAAGACATTAAATTGCCTGTAATTTAGCGAATGAAGTGACTAACCATTTGCTGCCAACATCCAAAAAGTTAATTTGCACTCTAGATTGGGATCCAGAACCTTCATAATTTAGTACAATTCCCTCTCCAAATTTTTTATGCATTACCCTTTGCCCAAGTTTAAAGCCTGTTTCTTCAAAAGCAGCCGTACTAACTGCGTTGCTAAAGCGATTACTTGCTTGAGGACGAGTTACTTGTGTTTTTATACGTACTTCTTCAATGCAATCATCCGGGATCTCACGTAAAAAACGAGAAGGAGCGTGTTGTTTCTCTTGTCCATATAAACGACGACTTTCAGCATGACTTATGAATAGCTTTTCCATTGCTCTTGTTATGCCTACATAACAAAGGCGACGTTCTTCTTCTAAGCGTTCAGAATCATCGTGACTTTGCTGTGAAGGGAACATACCTTCCTCAACACCAGCCATAAATACCAATGGAAATTCGAGCCCTTTTGCTGAATGTAGCGTCATCATTTGTACTGCATCATCATGTTCATCGGCTTGTCCTTCACCAGACTCAAGTGCAACATGAGATAAAAACCCCGATAAAGGTGAAGAGAAGTCTTCTTCGTCAGGTAATTCAAATTGTGAACAGGCATTGATTAATTCTTCTAAGTTTTCAATACGTGAACGCGCTTTTTCGCCTTTTTCAGCTTGATACATAGCCATTAATCCGGAATGATTTATGGCAAATTTAGCTTGCTCAGCGAGTACACTATCTTTAATTTCTGTTTCTATATGAGTAATTAGTGAAATAAAACTCGAAATTGCATTTGCAGCTCGCCCTGTCAGTTGTTTTTGTTCTATCAAGCTGTGTGCGGCATACCATAATGGCAGTGACTCATTTCTAGCACATTCGCGAATTAAGCCAATGCTTTTATTTCCAATGCCCCGTGTTGGTGTATTGATCACTCGTTCAAATGCAGCATCATCTTGGCGGTTATTAACTAAACGAAGGTAAGATAAAGCATCTTTTATTTCTTGGCGTTCAAAGAATCGCATGCCGCCATATATGCGATATTGAATACCTTCATGTAACATGGCTTCTTCTAGAATACGAGATTGCGCGTTGCTTCGGTATAAAATAGCCGTATCTATCAGGTTTTTACCTTGATTTTTCCATTCTTTAATTTTACCAACAATAAAACGTGCTTCATCTAATTCGTTAAATGCAGCATAAATTGAGATAGGATCACCTTTATTTCCTTCAGTCCAAAGGTTTTTACCCATACGCTCAGAGTTATTGGCAATTAAGGTATTTGCTGCTTTTAATATGGTGGCAGTCGAACGGTAGTTTTGTTCTAGACGAATCGTATTAGCGCTAAAGTCTTCTAAAAAACGGCGAATATTTTCAATCTTAGCGCCACGCCACCCATAAATAGATTGGTCGTCGTCACCTACCGTCATAACATTATTTGTTTTACCTGCTAATAACTTTAACCAGGCATATTGTACCGTATTGGTGTCTTGAAATTCGTCTACTAATATATGTGGAAAACGGTCTTGGTAATGTCGTAATAAACTTGCATTGTTATTAAGTACTTCAAAACAACGTAATAATATTTCTGCAAAGTCGACTAAACCGGCGCGATCACAGGCTTCTTGATAAGCTGTATAAATACGTAGCAGCATTTGTTCATTTTGATCATAAGCCTTAATGTCTTTGGGTCTTAAACCTTCGTCTTTTTTTGCACCTATATACCAAGATACTTGTTTTGCTGGCCACTTCTTATCATCAATATTTAAAGCTTTTAATAAACGACGGATCATTCTGAGTTGATCGTCGGAATCTATTATTTGAAATGACTCGGGCAGTTTAGCTTCTGAATGGTGAGCACGTAATATGCGATGTGATAAACCATGAAAAGTACCTATCCACATACCTCCAACAGAGGATTTAATGGTTTCTTCAACCCGAGTTCGCATTTCTTTAGCGGCTTTATTGGTAAAAGTTACAGCAAAAATACTATAAGGAGAAGCGTTTTCAACTTGCATTAGCCATGCAATACGATGTACTAAAACTCTGGTTTTTCCAGATCCTGCACCAGCTAAGATAAGCATATTTTCTAAAGGTGCAGCTACTGCATCACGCTGTTTATCGTTTAAGCCATCTAATAATTCAGAAACGTCCATTCATGCCACCAAAACCGTTATTTTATTTAGGCCACTAGGTGGCATCATTTATTTTGAGTATGATACAACAGGACTCATAGACAGTCCAAATAGAATACTGTTTTTATAAACAGGTAATAGGTTTTATGGTTTTTTAAAAGAGTAAAATTATAATTTAACCATGTTGTGGCTGTTTGGTTAGTTTGCTAAAGTTATATCTTCTTTTAGCATACGCTAATAATCTAAATAAGGAATAATTGATGTTTGTATTAAATACCCACTGGGCAAAAAACTAAAATAAGCTTTTCACAAAATTGAAGCTACATACGTTTTACTGCCCGGTTTTAAGCCGGGGCTGAATTAATTTAAGCCCTATATTATGTTTTTATGACGCCTTTAAGCGTTAGGGTTTATCATGTCACAAAATTATTCTTTATCTCAAATGGGATGGTCCTCCTTTTTTCAACAACAAATTTCACTTGAGCAGTGGGAGCATTCTACTTTAGGGCGTGTCATTGAATGTCATCGTTCTCATATAGAAATTATGACTGAACAATCAATCAGCCATAGCTTACCTGTAAACTCAAGAATGCCAGATTTAACTGTTGGAGATTGGTTATTAATGAGCAGTGAAAACCAATTTGAAGTAAGGTTGGAACGGTTTTCGTTATTTGAACGTAAATCTGCGGGTAGTAAAGTTGCTTTGCAATTGATTGCAGCTAATGTAAATACTGTTTTTATTGTTTGCTCACTAAATAACAACTTTAACCTTAATCGAATAGAGCGATATTTAGCGTTAGCTAGACAGGCTGAGGTTGAACCTGTGGTGGTTTTGACAAAATTGGATTGCTGTATTGAACCGCAAGATTACGTTAAGCAAGTACAATCTCTTGACCCTATGTTAGTAGTTGAAGCTGTTAATGCTCTAGAAACTAAAAGTGTAAAAGTATTGAGACCCTGGTGTGCTCAAGGTCAAACAGTGGCTTTTTTAGGTTCGTCCGGAGTTGGTAAGTCAACCTTAGTGAATACCCTACTGAACCAAAATAGACAAGAAACTGCTTCATCTCGTGAGGAAGATAGCAGAGGGCGTCATACGACCACAAAGCGCTCCCTTCATTTTATGGCTGAGGGTGGGTTGTTAATCGACACTCCAGGAATGAGGGAATTACAACTTACGGATTGTGAAAAAGGAATTGAGGATACATTTTCTGAAATTTATGAATTAGCCGTACTGTGTCAATTCTCTAATTGCCAACATCAAAGTGAACCTGGGTGTGCTGTTTTGGCTGCGATAGACTCAGGTAAGCTAGAACTACGCAGGCTCATTAACTATGGTAAGTTATTAGCTGAGCAGAGCCGAAATGCTACGAGTTTAGCTGAAACTCGAAGCAAAGAACGCAGTTTAGGGCGTTTTTATAGGAGTGTTCAGGCTGAATCAAAACAACGTAAAAATAAACTGATGTAACTTTAAATTAAGCGGCAGTGATTGCTGCCGCTTTCTATATTTTATGAGGTTTCATTTTAATTATAAAAGTTTCTCAAGTTGCAGAATATTACTAATTTCAATATCTGCTAGTCCTTTATATTGTGTTTTAATGGGCTCTTCATTTAGCCAGCAAGACATACAACCTATATTGTTAGCACCTTGAATGTCAGAATCTAAATTATCGCCTATATGTAAAATATTGGACAATGATACATTAAGTTTGTTGGCTGCAAGTTCAAACATATTTGGAGCGGGCTTTTGTGGGCCATCAAAACCTGCCATAAGTAAAAATTCAAAGCTATTTTTTAAACTAAATTGACTGATATCCACATTACCATTAGTGATCGCGATTAAAGTGTATTTTTTACTTAACTTTTTGAGCAGCGTTAATACTTCTGGTTTAACTATTATTTGGCTTCTGGTATCTATAAATGCTTTATATGCTTTATGTGCATGCATCTGGCTATCTTGTTCATTTAAACCAATATATTTAAAACCATATTTTAATGCAGTTTGGCGTAGTAATGTAACATTCTGCTCAATGCCAGGTACTTCTTTTTGTACGGTAGTTCTGCATTTGTGCCAAAAGTCAGGGCCTTGCTCTACCCATTTATTTCCCCATATTTTAATTTTTTTTATATAGTCAAATTGTGCTGCAATCGCAGATTTAATTATGGGTTTGTTATCATAAAGCGTATCGTCTAAGTCAAAGCTTAGTATTTTTATTTGGCTGAGTTTTCTATATATCTTCATAATGTTCTCTTACTTGTTTATCTTTTTAGCTCTTGGGTGGCTTGTATCATAAACTTTGGCTAAATGTTGAAAATCAAGATGAGTATAAACTTGAGTTGCAGATAAACTACTATGACCTAATAACTCTTGCACAGCACGTAAATCACTACTTGACTCTAAAATGTGGGATGCAAAAGAATGGCGTAATTTATGAGGATGAATTGCCGCAGATATTCCCTGCTTAATACCCCATTGTTTCATTCGTTCTCTGACTTGGCGAACTGAGATACGATTTTTTCGTTTACTTAAAAAAAGTGCAGTCTCATCTGGTTTGGCAAATTCCCCTCTGCATTTGAGCCATGCTTTAATAGCGCCTAAAGCTTTACTACCGACAGGTATAATGCGTTCTTTATTACCTTTACCTAAAACGCGGATTTCAGCTTGATCATGTTTAACATCATTTAAGTTGGCGTTAACTAACTCACTGATTCGTAAACCTGAAGAATACATTAACTCCATCATCGCTTTGTCTCTGATAGCCAAGGCATCTTCTTGAGGAATTTCTAGTAGTTGATTCATTTGATCAACGTCGAGATTTTTTGGCAGTGGTTTTTCAAATTTAGGGCCTTTAATTGCCTCTGCTGGATTGTTAAGTGGTGTTATGGCTCGTTTATTTTTTGCTGCGCGTTGTACTTTTAAAGCTTGAAGATATTTATATAAACTACGAATGCACGACAGTTTTAAATTTATGGTTCTGCTACTTAAACGTTTTGCTCTAAGTTGCATGCTAAAGCTGCGAATATGTTCAGGTTGTACTTGTAGCCAATTATCGGCATATTCTTGTAAAAATAAGGCTGCCTGTTTTAATTGTGTTTGATATTGTAATTGTGTGTGTTCGGAATAATCTTTTTCTATTTTTAAGTATTGAATAAAGGCATTGATAGGGTCTTGCCATTGAGCAGGGATAGATACAGGAAGGATATTAGCCACAATTAAAGTTCAGACAACTTAATTGCTAATGCTTGCACAAATTCTTTAATGAAAAGGTTGTCTTGTGATGGTGTGTAATGAAAAGGGTCGTCACTGGAAAAAGCTAAAACACCTAAAGGAGAATCAATATCACCAATTAAGTAAAGAGCAATTGATTGGCAATTTTCGTTAAATAATATACTGATTTCATCTTGGGTTGGTCTACCTAAATAATGCTTATGTTCGGTCAGTCTGTGCGTGATAATAGAGTTTAGTTTAATATGGTATTGTATTAATTGGCATTCTTTTATTTCTGAATCCTGACAAATGACATGTTTTAATTGTTTTGATAAGTCATCAAAGTTATCAGTGACCATCAAGTCTCTATAACAAGCACTAAATGTTTGGAAAATAGATTCATTCTTTTTTGCTATTTTAATGAGATCCGCTAAGTTTTGCTTTAAATCTTGATTTTTTTCTCTTAATATTTTTTGTTGGCGTATTGCCAAAGAGCTCACGCCAGTTTGTTGTTGTATTAAATCTAACTGACTAAGCAAGTTGGGATTATTAACTAAAAAATCAGTATTTTCCTCTAGATAATCGACCACTTGTTGTTCAGATAATTTATTCATAATAAGTTCTTCACTATATTGCTATTTGACCATCAAAAACATGTTCCGTAGGGCCAGTCATTTTTACTGGTTGGTTTTCTCCATGCCAACGTATTTGCAAAGTTCCACCGGGTAAATCAACTTGAACATGAGGGTCTAGTTTATTTTGTATTTGGCCAACAACCACTGCTGCACAAGCTCCACTGCCACAAGCCAAAGTTTCACCTGCACCGCGCTCCCAAACTCTGAGCTTAATATGTTCACGACTCAGTATTTGCATAAAACCAATATTGGCTTTTTCAGGAAAACGTTCGTGGTTTTCAAGTAAAGGGCCTAATAATTCAACTTCAGCAGTATCTATATCATCTACTTCTACTACACAGTGAGGGTTACCCATAGAAACCGCACCACTGAATATGGTGTGTTCATCGGCTCTAAAAATATAGGTCGCTTCACGTTTACTTGCTTTAAATGGAATTTTATTTGGCTCTAATTTTGGTTGACCCATATTGACACTAATCTGACCATCTTTTTCAATATATAAGGTCATGTTTCCACCTTTAGTAGAGACAGAAATTTTATGTTTGTTGGTTAGGCCTTTCATGCGAACAAAGCGCGCAAAACAACGGGCACCATTGCCGCATTGTGCAACTTCAGAACCATCAGCATTAAATATGCGGTAATGAAAATCTAAATCTGGATCATAGGGAGCTTCAACCATTAAAAGTTGGTCAAAACCAATACCAAAATTACGGTCGGCAAGCTTTTTAATTTGATCTTTTGATAAAAAAACATTTTGAGTGATGTTATCGACCATCATAAAGTCATTACCAAGACCGTGCATTTTTGAAAAGTTAATTAGCATGGTAGCAAGCACTCCCCTTGATAAAGTTGTTCTATAGTTTCACGTTGGCGAATTTCATGAACTTGGTTGCCATCAACCATTATTTCGCAAATACGTGGACGAGAATTATAATTAGAGCTCATAGTAAAGCCATAAGCTCCGGCACTACGTACAGCGAGCAGTTCATTTTGGCTTAATGCTAAGTCGCGATCTTTACCAAGGAAGTCTCCCGTTTCACATACAGGGCCTACAATATCATAATTGTAGCTTTTAGCTGTGTTTTCTGCTTTTAAGGTGACAGGGATGATATTTTGCCACGCCTGGTAAAGAGAAGGCCTTAATAAATCATTCATGCCTGCATCAACAATGGCAAAATGTTTATCTTGATTTTGTTTTAGGTACTCTATTTTTGTGACTAAAATACCTGCATTTGCTGCGATTGCGCGACCAGGTTCAAAAATAAGCTCTAAGTTTGGTAAGTGAGCTAATTTATCGTTTATTTTGTCAACATATAAGCTTGGGTGAGGAGGCTCTTCCTCTTGATACGGCACACCTAAACCACCACCTACATCAAGGTGGGTTATTTTTATACCTAATTGATTCAACTCTTCAATTAACAATAAAATTTTATCTAAAGCAGCTAAAAAAGGAGTCACTTCAGTTAGTTGAGAACCAATATGAAAGTCAATGCCTTGAATTGATAAGCCAGGCAATTTTGATGCTGTTTTATATACTTCTATAGCCTGATTTATGTCTATACCAAATTTATTTTCTTTTAGACCTGTGGAAATATAAGGATGTGTTTTTGCATCTATATCTGGATTAACACGAATAGAAATGGGAGCGATTAGCTCTAGTTCTGCAGCAATTTCTGAGATTCTATGTAACTCAGCAATTGATTCTACATTAAAGCATTTTATTCCTAACTCTAATGCATAGGTGATTTCTTGTTTGGTTTTTGCAACTCCTGAAAAGACAACTTTATTAACATCGCCGCCTGCTGCAACGACACGTGAAAGTTCACCTTGAGACACTATATCAAAACCAGAGCCTAATTTAGCGAGTATATTTAAGACCGCAATATTGGAATTTGCTTTAACTGCATAACAAACTAAGTTTTTATGTGCTTTTGCTGCATCAACAAAGGCATTATAATGGCGTTCAAAAGTTGCCCTAGAGTATATGTAGCAAGGAGTACCGTATCGTGTGGCAATATCGTTTATATTCACATCTTCAGCGTAAAGGTGCTCTGAACGATAATTAAAATAGTCCATTTATTTTTCCTGTTCACTTGTATCTTGCTGTGTTTCATTTGGTTCTTTGGATGCAATATTAGGTTTTTCTTGTGTTTCTTTTGGTAAATAAAGTTCACCTGTTTGTCCACAAGCACCAATGAACAGTAAACAAGAAACTAAGATGAACTGACGATATTTTATTCTTTGCATAAGTTTTCTTTAGATAAAAGTATTTACTCTTTATAATCGCAGAGTAACAGAAAAATTTATAAATGCAGACAGTCGGGGAGTTTTTATTTTATTCCTCTGTTAAAACTAGGTTTATATTAGGAAACAAAATGACAGATCAAGAGTATCATCAACTAGTAGACGATCTATTATTTATTATTGAAGAGCAGGTTGATGACTGTGATGTTGATTTAGATTATGAATCAGCACCCAGTATTTTAGAAATTATTTTTCCAGATAATAGTAAGATCATTCTTAATAAACAAGCCCCTTTACATCAGTTATGGGTTGCCACAAAGTTTAATGGACATCATTTTGAATTTAATGGTAAAGAGTGGATCGATAATAGAAGCCAAGCAGAGTTTTGGCAGTTTTTATCCGAAGTTTCAACGCGTCAGGCTGGCGCTGAAATAAAATGGCTGTCACAGCTGTAATAAATTAAAAAGTAAGGGAAATAGCACTATGAATTTAAAATCTGTTATTTGTGAAGCGCAAGGACCGCATAAGGCAACTGTTATTTGGTTACATGGTTTAGGTGATTCTGGAGAGGGTTTTGCACCTATCGTTCCTCAGCTTAAAATTCCTAACGAATTAGGAGTAAAGTTTATTTTTCCACATGCTCCTATTCGCGCTGTCACAATTAATGATGGTATGAAAATGAGAGCATGGTATGACATCGTTTCTTTTGATCTAGATAAACGTGCCGACGAACAAGGTGTGAGAGAATCATCATTACAGGTTGAAGAAATCATTACACAAGAAATAGCTTCAGGTATTAATGCAGATAAAATTATTTTAGCTGGTTTTTCTCAAGGTGGTGTGATCGCTCTGCATTTGGCGCCTAGATTGAAACAAAAACTGGCAGGCGTCATGGCGCTTTCTACTTATATGTGTCAACCAGGTAAATTTGCAAATGAGGTTATTCATAAAGACTTAACTGTATTAATGGCGCATGGTTCTCAAGATGAAGTGGTTCCTATGATGGCTGGACGTCAGGCCTATGACGTAATGCAAAGCGAAGGTTTGAATGTGACTTGGCATGATTACCCTATGGGGCATCAAGTCTGCGGTGAAGAAATCATGACGATACGTGATTGGTTAATTAAGCAACTTCAGTAGGTTTTTTTGTGAGTCAAAGAATAGTAATAAAAACTAAGTTAGAACACTCTACTCATGCTGTTGATGATCACATTGAATATCAATGGCATTGGCATCGTATCCTTTTAGTTAGTTTGTCTTTGGTTTTTATTATTATTGTTGTTTTATGGCGTAATTTCCCTGTTGTTTCGGCAACAGAAAGTAAAAGAGCAGTAGATAAAGACAAACAAGAAAAAGTTATTTTACTAAAAGAGAGCCTTGGTAAAGAATTAGCAAAAAATACTCATGAAATAAAAAAATTAAAAGAGAATGAACTAAAAGAAACTGGCTCAGTTATTGTTAAATCAGAGTTAATCAAAACAGAAAAACTAAACAATGCTGCTAATGTAATACAAAAAAATAGTAAAAAAACAGAACTAAAAGAGCAAGATAATACACCTGCTGAAATTGACAAATCGCATCTATCTCAAATATCAGTAGGGGGCTTAATTGATCCGCAATTTGTTTCTCGTGCTTTATTAACTTCATCAGTTGTTAATCGAGAGCCTGTTGATGTATTAAGCGGACAAATATTCCAGTCTCAAATTGATAATCAATTATTCTTTTTTACTGAATTGAATAAGCTGCAATCGCAAAAAGTATGGCATCGCTGGTATTTTAAAAATAAATTGATGGCCGAGGTTGAATTAAAAATCTATAACACAAGATATAGAACATATTCTTCAAAAAAAATTATGGCAACCCAGGTTGGAAGTTGGCGAGTTGAGCTGGTGAATTCAAAGCACAATATTTTAGCGAGTAAGTCATTTCATATTGAATAAATATAGCTGTGAAGTTACTCAATTTAAGAAATATAGATTTTTAGATTTTAGTGAAAGGTAAAACATGACAACTGCAACAAAAACAGTATTGAGAATAGCAACTCGTAAAAGTGCCCTTGCATTATGGCAAGCGGAATTTGTAAAAGCTGAGCTTGAAAAGTTTCACCCAGAGCTAACCGTTGAATTAGTGCCTATGTCTACACAAGGCGATAAAATTTTAGATACGCCTCTTGCTAAAATCGGTGGTAAAGGTCTTTTTGTTAAAGAACTAGAGCAAGCAATGTTAGATGGTCGTGCTGATATTGCTGTGCACTCTATGAAAGATGTACCTGTTGAGTTTCCTGAGGGTTTAGCGCTACATACAATTTGTGAGCGTGAAGATCCAAGAGATGCGTTTGTTTCTAATATTTATAAAACATTAGATGAATTACCTAAAGGTGCAATTGTTGGCACGTCTAGTTTACGTCGCCAATGTCAAATAAAAGCATTGCGCCCTGATTTAGAGATCAGAGATTTACGCGGTAACGTCAATACACGTTTAGCAAAACTTGATGATGGTCAATATGATGCGATTATTTTAGCCGCTGCAGGTTTAATTCGTCTAGAAATGCCTGAGCGTATTAGTGACTTTATCGATGCTGAGACTTCTCTACCAGCAAATGGCCAAGGTGCGGTGGGTATTGAGTGTAGAATGGATGATAAAGCAACAAAAGCATTTTTAGCACCATTAGAACATAATGAAACACGTATACGTGTATTAGCAGAGCGTGCCATGAATCGTAAACTGCAAGGTGGTTGCCAGGTGCCTATTGGGGCATATGCAGAAGTTGAAGGTGATAATTTAACATTACGTGGCTTAGTTGGCGCAATCGATGGTTCTGTTATTTTGCAGGATTCGGTATCTGGTAGTGTTTTGCAGGCTGAGCAATTAGGTGAGCAACTAGCTGATACCTTGTTAGGTTTAGGTGCTGATAAAATTCTTGCAGAAGTTTATCGAGACGCCTAATAAATTTGCTACGTATTTTATTAAAAGCATTGCTTAGGTCGATAGATCAATGAGGTTTATAATCGCAAAGCGATAGTCTAGAACTCCTATATAAATGATGAAAATCACTCATGTAGGAGTTTTTTATTAAGGAATAATGCATGTCTGTATTTCTCATTACTCGCCCTAAAAATAAAAATGAAAGTTTAGTGAGTTTTATTGAAAAAAAAGGATTTAAAGCTTTTTCATTTCCATTGTTAAATTTACAGCCTTTAGAAATAACCTCCAGCCAGTTAAGCCCGCTTATAGATGCCGATAAACTTATTTTTATTTCACAAGATGCCGTTAAATCATTAGCTGCTTTATCACCAGTAATAAATCCAAGTGCGATATTTTTTGCTGTGGGTGATAAAACAGCACAAACAATTTTAGAGTTCTTTAATAAAAAAGCCGTAGTGCCAAATAATCAAGACTCAGAAGGTTTACTGGAACTTAAATCGTTACAAGACATTGATGGAGATAGTATAGTTTTAATCAAAGGTAAGGGAGGTCGACCTTTACTTGCTAAAACATTAAAAGAAAGAAGGGCAAGGTTAAATACTTTAAATATTTATCAGAGACAAAAAGTTGTGGGCAATGTAAGTGATTGGTTTCAAAAGTGGCAACAACAAAAAATAGACAGTATAGTATTAACCAGTAATGCTGCAGTTGATGTTATTTTTAGTGATTTAACAGTAAAAGGCTGTGACTGGCTGCGAACATGCCAATTTTATGTTGTCAGTGAAAGAACAGCTAAATATTTAAAAACGTTTAATGTGCCTATAGATAATATTCATAATTGTAATGGTGCGTCTGATGAGGCTATTTTGTCAGAAGTCATAAAGCAAAATAGCGAAGCAAAAAATAATTTCGTCAAATCTCATATCCAGGAGGCCTCTGCCATTATGAGTGATCAAAGTATCAGTGAAAAAGAAGTTAAACAGCCTGAAACGGCGAATAAACAAAATTCAAAACCAAAAGGTAATACTGTTGCAATTTTATCTTTATTAATCGCTTTAGGCGCAGCTGGTGGCTTTGCGTTTAACTTTTATAGTAATAACCAACAGCAAGCTTTAGTTCAGCAACTACAAATGAATAATCAAAGTTTAGAGCAATCATTAAATGCATTAAAAGCACAAATACAAAATAACAGTGCTAATTTAACTGGTGCTATAAAAAATGAATTAACTAGTCAAAAGTTACAAGTTGAAACAGCGCTAAATGCCAGTGAGAAAAACATTTCTGAGCAACTTGAAAATAGTTTAAATGAAATTAAAAACATTAAAGTCACTTTAAACCCACAAGAAGTGCGTAGTTTACATCGCATGGCTGAATTTAAAGCTAAAGTAGAAAAAGATTTTGTAGGTGCTGTTGATATCTTAACCAGATTAGATAGTTTGTTATCAGAACACAGTGATACCAGTGAGTTGCGTGCTGTGATCGCTGAAGATATACAAATGCTGAAAGGTTTAAGCAATGTACCTGTACAGGACTTATATTTGAAACTACATGGCTTATTGAATCAAGTTGATACATTGCCACTTAATATGGTGAAGCTACCTAGCTTAGTAAATAATACCGAGCAAGAGGTTTTATCTGAAGATATTTCTGATTGGCAAGCAAACTTAAAGCATTCATGGTCTTTATTGGTCGATGATTTTATTAAAGTGAATGAAAGAACTGAAAAAATCGAGCCGTTATTAACGAAAGAAGAGCAAAGCTTAATTCGCCAGCAAGTACGTTTTTATATTTCGCAAAGCCAAACTGCATTACAAAACCAGCAAGTAGTTATTTATAAAGCTGCTTTAGAGCAAGCAAATAAAGTATTGGCATCATTTTTTGATACTAATTCAAGCGCAGTACACAATGTAAATAACGAATTGAATCAACTTAAAAGTACACCACTCAATTTTAATCCGCAATTAAACTTGGCTTCTAGCCAGTTAATGAAGGAGTGGTCACTATGACAAAAAATTGGTTAATATTATTAGCTGCAGTCATTGTATTAGCACTTGCACCTTTAGCGATTGGTGAGAAAGGTTATGTATTAATAGCCCTGAATAATTGGACGATTGAAGGAACGATTGTCAGCTTTGGCATTATGATGACTATGGCTGGTGTTGGTATGTTTGTTGTTTATAAATTGATTTCATATTTATGGTCACTTTATGGCAATACTAAATTTCGCTTTACTAGTAGAAGTGAAAAAAAGAAATTAGATAATTTACAACAAGGTATGTGGGCAAGTTTATCGGGTGATCATATGACAGCGGCTAAATTGCTATCAAAATCAACGGTACCTAATGGTTGGCAAGGTTTAAGTCAGGCTACGGCGGCAAAAGCTGCGTTAGCGCAAGGCAATAAATCTCAAGCGCTAGACTTACTTAATAACTTAGATGAGCAAGACCAAAAATATGCCGCTCAATTGTTTGTTGAATTAGAACAAGTTGAAGTGGCGCAACTATTATTGGCTCCTGTGGCTAAAAATAAGAAAAGCTCAAATATTGAATTAAACTTATATAGCCAGCTGTTAATACAACAAAATAAATGGTCTGAATTGAGTGAGCTATTTCCTCAATTAGAGAAAAGGAAAGTGCTAAATGATGAGCAATGGCTAGCAGTTTTAAGAGCTTACTTTAGTGAATTAAAAGTTGCAGAGGTAAAAAAACGATACAACCAATTAAGTCGGCATTTAAAAGCGCTTGCTAATAATATATACCTAAAAGCATTGTTAGCATTAGGTGAAAGTAAAGATATTGAAGCTGACTTGGTCAAGATGCTGAAAAAAGAGCGTTATACTGAGTTATTAGACATACTCACAGCTTCTAGTAATTATCAGTGCAATAAATTGAAAGGGTTAGTGCAACAAGCCTTAAAAAAATATCCTGAACAGCCAGAGTTGCTGTTATGCTTAGCTTATATTGCAAAAGCACAGCAAGATCACACACTAGCTGCAAAAGTATTTAAAGCTGTTTTCAACCAATCTGAAACATATAAGCAAGCTCATTGGCGTTCAGCCGTTGCATGTTTTAATCAACAAGAAGATGCGCCTTTAGCACTGACTTTATACCAAAAATATAGCTGAGTATTAACTCGCTAAACAAGTTCAAAATTAGTTAATTTGGTTTTGAACTATTACTCAAGTATGATCCTGAAAATTTTTTAAAGACTGAGCCAATTATGATAGATAAAACAATTCCATTACTTGATATACATCGCCACCTTGATGGTAACGTACGTCAACAAACAATTTTAGAATTGGGTCAGCAATTCAATATTAAATTACCAGCTAATGATTTGGCTTCTTTAAAGCCTCATGTGCAAGTTTTAGAAAATGAACCTGATTTAATGGCTTTTTTACAAAAGCTAGATTGGGGTGTGGCTGTGTTAGGTAACTATGATGCATGTCGCCGTATTGCAATCGAAAACGTCGAAGATGCTTTTAACCAAGGTCTTCATTATGTTGAGTTAAGATTTAGCCCTTATTATATGGCGCAAACACAAGGGTTAAACCCACAGGGTGTTGTTGAGGCGGTTGTTGATGGTATTAAAGCAGCTTGTGAAAAATACCCAGTTAAAGTGAAGCTGATAGGCATTTTATCTCGTACATATGGTCAAGATATCTGTCAGCAAGAGCTAGATGCATTATTAAGCTGTAAAGATGATTTAATTGCTGTGGATTTAGCGGGTAATGAATTAGGTTTCCCTGGTGAATTATTTGTGAGTCACTTTAATCAAGTGAGAGATGCAGGCTTAAATGTGACTATTCATGCTGGTGAAGCTGCAGGCGCCCAAAGTATTTGGCAGGCAATTAATGAGTTAGGTGCGCAGCGTATTGGTCATGGTGTTAAGGCGATTGAAGATCCACGTTTAATGGATTACTTGGCAGAGCATAAGATTGGTATGGAATCTTGTTTAACAAGTAATATTCAAACAAGCACAGTTGCTAGTTATCAAGCTCATCCACTTAAAACTTTCTTAGATCATGGTATTTTAGCATCAATCAATACTGACGATCCTGGTGTAAGTGGTATTGAAATTGGCTATGAATATGAAGTAGCGGCACCTAAAGCAGGTTTAAGCCAAGCAGATATGACTAAAGCACAAAAAAATGCACTGGAAATTGCTTTTCTAACACAAGCCGAGAAACAGGCTCTACAGAGCTTATAGATTTAAAATCTAACTACTTAAATACCAAATAATGCGCCTATATGGCGCATTTTTTATATTTGAAGCTTTAGTATTATATTTTATGACTTGAAATTAAATTATTTAATATCAATTCCTTGTGTTTTTTGTTTTCTATGATTTTTCTATTTTTAATTGATTATAAATTTTTATTAAGATTTATTTACTGTGTTTTTTCATTCTTAGCCCATCTTTTAAAAAGGAAGTCTAAAATGAATCTTAATAAAATAATAATGGCACTGTGTTTATCTACTATGAGTTATCAAACTTTTGCAGGTTCACCAATAGAGCCAATTATGGTTGATATTCCCAGTGGTAGTTTTGAAATGGGCAGCCTTGATGAGGAAGATGCAGAGCCAATTCATAAGGTTGTATTACCGGCTTTTAGTTTAGGTAAATATGAGGTTACGGTAAAAGAGTTTCGCCGTTTTATTACAGCTACAAATTATCAGACTCCGACAGAATGTTACCACCAACTTGATAGTTGGTTTATAGGTGGCACATCTGGAAGTTGGGACAATAATGAATTAACAACCAGTGAATTTCAGCCAGTAAATTGTATTGGCTGGCAAGCTGCAGATGCCTATGTTAAATGGTTAGCAAAAGAAACTGGTAAACCATATCGCTTGCCTAGCGAAGCTGAATGGGAATATGCAGCTCGCGCAGGGACTAAAACTAAATACTTCTTTGGAGATGATTTAGCGCAAACAGAAATTTGTAAGTATGAAAATACGGCAGATTTGACTGGTGAAAATATATTGCAAAGAGATTCAAATTCTAGCTATGTGAATTTTGCTAATGGTAAATCTAATTGTGTGGATCACTCGGCCTATGCAAGTATTGTTGGCATGTATAAACCTAATCCTTTTGGTTTACACGATATGATAAGCAATGTGGTGGAGTTTTTAGCGGATTGTTATTTGCCTAATTATGAAAAAGCACCTTTAAATGGAGAGGCTCATATAGATGATAAGTGTGAGCGTCGAGTGACCCGTGGCGGCAGTTGGCATTGGAATACATTTCCATTAAATCAACGAGGTAGTATCACTGAGGACTTTATTGGTGGAGTAGAGGGTTTTAGAGTTGCACTTGATGGTAAAAGTGGTACAGAGTCTAGCATAACTAAGTTGTTTAAATCAGAACTACAAATAGCCCAGCAAACAGAACAAAAACATAGGGATGCAAAGCCTGATTATCCAAAACCTGTTACCAACCTTACCATTAAGCAAGATAAAGGAATGGTTACTTTGAATTGGGATAAAAGTACAGAAGCGGATGTGAAAAACTATCGTATTTATAGAAATTCAGGTGTTGGTAGCCTATTTAAACTACTTGCTTCAAATATAATGGACTCAACCTTTAAAGATGCTAATGCAGATGTTCATCAATATGAGTATAGCGTAGTGGCTGTAAGGCAGCATTTACAAAGCGATTATAGTAATTTTGTTGCAACGAAAGCGGGTGGTTGGGTGAAAACACCGGAAAGAATAGAAGCAGAATCGGCCGTAAAGATTTCAGGCACTTCGGTAGGGAGGACTTCAGATGTAGATGGTAAGTACAACCTTACAGGGGCTGGTGGTATTTCTAATGAAGCTAAGTTGGAGTATCAAATTGACGTAGCGCAATCTGGTGAATATGTACTGACTTATCGTGTGGCATCTCCAAGAAATACGAAAGGTTTTACTGTGTTTGTTAATGGTAAAGAGCTGGAGGTTCAAAAGGTAACTGAAACTGGAGGTTATCATGAATGGCAAACTCAACAGGGCAGTAAGCTTCATCTTAAAAAGGGGAAAAACAGATTAACCCTTAATTCTTTAGATAATAATTGGAAGCTAAATTGGCTCGCGTTAAAACAAGATTAGCCAGCTAATAAAAACTCAGAGAAGGTCGCATTAGCTACCTTTTTCTTTAAAGGTTAAGAGCAACGAGCTTTTCTTTATTTCTACGTTGCCAATTGAGAGTGGCATTCTCATTAATAAATTGAGAGTAAAAGTCATAATTTACTTGTTCAGCTGAAGTACCACATAAAAGTAATGCTGTATCTAAACTTAAATATTTATTTCCGGCCAGCTGAGCTTGCTCAAATGTTTTGTGAGCATATGTAATAAATAGATCTGTTTGCTGTAGAGCTTGAGCTAATAATGTTTTCAAAAATGAGTTGTATACGTTATCTGTTTTTAAGTTTTGTATTAAGGCTTGAGCTTCATTGAGTCTATTTTGTGCAATATAATATTGCATTAGTTCCTCTCTGCTATTTTGTGCCACCCAATGGTCAGGCGTTAAGACGGTAAACTCGAGTACTTGTTTTAAATGAGGTTCTTTATCAGCGGGCTTTTTAGCAAAAATAGCATAATGAAAGGGGACTTTAGCAAAGTGATAAATTGGAAGTTGATAAAGGCGCATTTTATTTTCGGCTTGTTGCAAGTATAGATATTTATCTTCTTCTTGATGATGTTTGTATGCCATTACGGATAAGTATGTGAGAGCATCTATTTCGCGAGATTTATCTTTTGTATCAAAAGCCAACTGTGCAGATTTGAGTAAACTGGTTTTAATTGCATCATAGTTATCATGTTGATGGTCTATCCATGACTGCGCATTCCAGGCATCAGCTTGGCGTTTTAAATCTCCAATTTTTTCAAATTGTGTAATTGATAAGCTTAGTTTTTGTGAACTTAAATCATATAGTTTTTTTCTTGTTAAAATTGCGCTCTGATGAAGAAATGCTATTCCCATTTGTAGGGGGTTAGATTCGATATTGGCTATATTAGCCAATTTATCGGCCATAACCATAGCTTTATCTAACTCATCTATCTGAATATAAACTTCTATAAGTTGATTTAGTGTAATGAAATCATGTGGTTTTTCTTGATGTGCTAATGATAAATTTGCGAGTTTTAATTCTGGCGGTTGTGATTTGCCTATTAAGTCATAAATAAAGCTTTGTGTTAGATGTTCCTTTAATTTATGAGTAACCTCTTGCTGAGAGTTACCTGTGATTAGGCCTTCCCACTGAGTAAAAGGACCTTTTAATATGAAATCTAAATAAGTTTGTTGATTATGAGTTCGGAATGCTCCGGTGAGAATCAAAGGGTATTTGGTTGCTAAACTTGGGTATGTAAGCTCAGAAGTGGCGATAAAGTTTCTGTAACTTACATCAGTTAACTCAATAAAGTTAATACTTGTATTAGTGGTCAGCTCTAAAAAGGTTTTATCACCTTGTTTTTCAAAAGGGATTAAAGCAATTTCAATTGGTGCTATGTCATTGTTTTGTACGGATATTGAAGTGAAGATAAAAAATATTATAAAGACAAGAGTGAGTGTTAAAATTGATGCATATACTAATTTGAGAGGTTTATATTGTTTGGTTTCTTTTTTATTTATATCAGCTTTCCTGGGGAAGTGATTATTTAAATTCTCTTGTAGCTCAAGTTGCCATTGATAGCCCCGTTTGGAAAAGGTTTTAATTGCATCATTACCAAAAAAGCCTCTAAGGTGGCTAACATTTTGAAATACTGCTTGTTCAGAAACGACTTTGTCTTGCCAAATTTCAGCTAAGATCTCTTCTTTACTAAAAACACGTTCAGGTTGACTCAGCATTAAAGCCAATAATTTAGCTTCATTATGGCGGATCGCTAAGTTTTCACCATTTTTGCTAAGTATTAAACTGATACTATCGAACTCAAAATTAAGAAATCTATATTTCATAGTACTTATTGTATTTTTCAGACTGTTTGATACTAACTGATTAATTTAAAAATGGATAACAATATCCTTTGAATCATAATGCGTAGAAGCATAAAGTTGAGACTTTAACTGGTAGGGTAATTTCTTTTGGGGCTGAGTTTTAACGTGATAATAGAGTAAAAATAATCAGGAAAACAGCATATGGTTTTGATCTGACTATTTTTACAAAGTGGGGGTTATTACTTTATAAAGGCAAATGCATCTGCATACATATGTTCACGAATAGCGCCCTGATTAATAAAGTCATCACGCACAGGACCTATCATATCAAATCGACCCGCCATATAAATATCATAGGCACCTAATGACATAATATCTTTTAACACTGCATTATGCACATAACCAGAATGACCAGACCAGCTATCATCAGCTAGCTCAACAACCGGAATAAAATTAAAGTGTGAATTTGATGCTGCCCAAGCTTCCATTTCAGTTTTAGCATATAGAGCTGACTCTTCTTTCACTCCCCAGTAAAACAATACGGGACGTTTACAGCCTGTTTCAGCTAAATGGTCTGCCATTGATTTCACATATGAAAAGCCAGTGCCACCTGCAAGCATGATAATAGGTCTATCACTTTTCTCTCGTAATTGTGATACACCTAACCCAACTTCTAATGTCGCTTGGGTATGGTTTTTATGATGCTCTCGTAAGTGGTCTAGTGCTTGAATTGCATATGTGTCAGCTGCAGTGGCACCTATGTGCAATTCTAATAAGTTATTTTGGCTAGGTCGGCTTGCAATCGAAAAAGCACGTTTGTCTTTTTCACCTAAAACTACTTGTAGATATTGACCTGCAAAGAACTCTGCTGGTTGTTCAGGTTTTAATTCAACTTTGAAAATAAACTCACTAAGTGCACTAATAGCAACAACACTTGCCTTTAACTCTTGCATTATATTACCTTTTACGACGCTAATCTGGTTATGTTTACTGTTAATTTAGTGCCATTGGCACATGTTATTTATGTGATGTTTCTTAATCTGAGGTGCTCAATCGAGAATATTAAGAGAGTCCCAAATTTGATCTACTTTATCTTTTATTTCTGGATCCATAACAATGGGTTCACCCCATTCTCTATCAGTTTCACCTTGCCATTTATTTGTCGCATCTAAGCCCATTTTTGAACCTAAACCTGAAACTGGTGAAGCAAAATCGAGATAATCTATTGGGGTATTCTCAATCAGAGTGGTATCTCTTGCAGGGTCCATTCTGGTAGTGATAGCCCAAATTACATCATTCCAATCCCTAGCATTAATATCATCGTCACATACAATCACAAACTTGGTGTACATAAATTGACGTAAAAAAGACCAAACGCCCATCATTACACGCTTGGCATGACCTGGGTACTGCTTTTTCATGGTAACAACGGCCATTCTGTATGAGCAACCTTCAGGTGGTAAATAAAAATCCACAATTTCAGGAAATTGCTTTTGCAATATAGGCACAAATACTTCGTTTAATGCCACGCCTAAAACAGCTGGCTCATCAGGTGGACGGCCTGTAAACGTACTGTGGTATATTGGGTCTTTTCTATGTGTTATATGTGTTACAGTCATTACTGGAAAGTCATCTACTTCATTGTAATAACCTGTATGATCCCCGTACGGACCTTCAGGAGCTATTTCACCTTGAACAATGTAACCTTCTAATACAAACTCTGCGGTTGCTGGTACTTGTAATTCATTGGAGATTGATTTTACAACTTCAGTTTTGCTGCCACGTAATAAGCCCGCAAAAGCATATTCACTTAATGTATCTGGCACCGGAGTTACCGCACCTAAAATTGTAGCCGGATCTGCACCTAAGGCAACTGAAACGGGGTAAGGTTCACCAGGGTTTTCTTTACACCATTCTTGAAAATCTAATGCGCCGCCACGATGTGATAACCAGCGCATGATTATTTTGTTTTTACCTAATAATTGTTGGCGGTAAATACCGAGGTTTTGGCGTTTTTTATAAGGACCTTTGGTAATTGTTAAACCCCAGGTAATTAATGGTGCAGCATCACCAGGCCAGCAATGTTGAATTGGTAATTTAGTTAAATCAACATCATCACCTTCAATGATTATTTCTTGGCAGGGGGCTTTTTTTACTACCTTTGGTGGCATATTTAATACTTGTTTAAATACAGGGATTTGCCCTAATGCTTCTTTCATTCCTGCTGGTGGTTCAGGTTCTTTCAAAAAAGCTAATAATTTACCGACTTCACGTAGCGCTGAAACATCTTCTTTACCCATGCCCATGGCAACTCTTTGGGGGGTTCCAAATAGATTGGCAAGCACTGGAGTTTTATAACCTTTTGGATTTTCAAATAATAAAGCTGGGCCTTTTGCGCGTAATGTGCGATCGGCTATTTCAGTCATTTCTAAGTATGGATCAATTTCTTGCGTGATCCTTTTAAGCTGACCTTTTTTTTCTAGTAGCTTAATAAAGTCCCGCAGGTCTTTGTATTTCATTACGCTAGTCGTCATGGCAAATATAAATTTAGCGATATTATACGCACTTTTCTAGCGAAAGGTTGTTTTTAATACTTGCCATTGCGCTTGTAGTTGTTGGAATTTACTTTTATTTCCTGATGTTTTATCTGGATGAAACTTTAATGCTAGGGCTTTCCATTGTTTAGTTATTTGTTCTGCTGTAGCATCTTTTGGTAAGTCAAAGAATGAAAATGCAGAATCTACCTCTTCTTTTGTATGTGAATACTTTACAGTTTTGATTAAATGACTTTGCCAAAATGAATCTAGTAAAGCATTGACTTCCTTAATGTCAGTGTTGAAGTTATGCCAATTTAGATAATAGTTTTTTAATCTATTACTGTGAATAAGAGTATTGCTTAATTTTGTTAATCGGATATCAAGCGTTTCAATAATTAAGCTATAACCGTGATTTGAAAGTTCATCATCTAGTTGATATAAGGCATTCATTATAATGAAATTTTTCTTGAAAATGTTTTTATCATAATTGAGGTCTAACTGCTTTATATGATGATTATCACATAAGTATGTGGCTAAAGTGTGTATTTTCCAATGAGATGTTTGTAACAAGCATTCAAAAATAGTTTGGCTTAATGGATTATCGTGCAATTGTATTATCTCACTACATTTCATAAAACTATATTATAGAAGATTAAAGTAAATGCTTTAGTGATTTCAGATATAATGATATAACTGATGGGCATCTAAAGTATTGAAGTTACTTCAATATATCATTAATGGAAAGTGTGTTTTAGGGTATTGTAAATGAGAGGTTTTAAACAGAGTTTATTGACGTGTTTTTTTATTTGTATGTGTAGCATAGGTACTGCTACAGCAAAAAATGCTGATTTTGAAACTAAAATCACTCAAATAATGCAATTAACAGATGAAAAAATTGCTTTAAAACAAATTAACCAATTACTTGATTTAACGAGTCCTAAATCTGAAGAGTATGCCTTTGCTATAAATGCTCGTGGAAAAATTTATTTTTCATTAGGGGAGTTAGAAGATGCATTATCTGATTTTGAACAAGCACAGTTGTTTTTTCATCCTCAAGACTTAAAGCTAGAAGAGGCTGGTGCTTATAAAATGATAGGCGTAATGCATTATTATTTAGGTAATAATTACAAAGCATTGTCTGCTTATCAAAGTTCAATTGCATTTTACCCTCCTTCAGTTGAACCAATAAAACATGCAAATTTACTCAGCAATATAGGGCTTGTTTATGCGGCTATAGGAAATGTATCTGACGCGATTAAAAGCTATGAAGAAGCAGAAACATTGTTTAGAGCTCATGGTACTGAGGTTGATTTAGTCGATGTTCGCCATAATATTGCTGGTCTTTATTTAAGAGTAAAGCGCTTTGATATATCAATTGATATTTTGAAGGAAGTCATTGCAGAACGTAATAAGTTTGGTGATTTAAAAGGTTTGGCTTTGGCTTATGGTGACTTAGGTGCTGCATACGAAGATGCTGGAGAATATGATTTAGCACAAGGGTATTTACTAAAATCACTTAATTATTATCAAAAACAGGACGATTTATATAATGTTGCTTCTCAATTTCATAATTTAGCTGAATTATATACTCAGACTGGTGAAATAAAGAAAGCACAAAAATATGCCAAAAAAGCCATGTCATTAAGCCTTCAAGTAGGGCATAAAAACGCTTATGCGGGTAGTTTATTTAGTTATGCAAAAACAATGTTTTACCAAAAAAAATACTCTGAAGCTTTTGACTATTTGACACAATCAAATATCACGGCTGAAAAAATAGGGTATCAAGATCAATTAACGATGAATCTATCCTTGTTATCATTAATTAATGCGGCCCAGGGAGATGCTTTTGAAGCGGTTAAAAATCTTCATTTATATGAAATAGAAAATAATAAAGCATCTAATTTAGCTTTAAATAAAGAGTTCGCGCGTTTTGAATCTGAAAAGTTAAAGCAGCAAGTCATGCATTTAGAAAAATCAAAACAATTTCAAATGCTTGAAATAGAAAAAGTGACTCAGAAAAGAAACTTTATAATCATAGCTATATTTTTAATGTTTTTAATTTTATTTTTTGTTTTCAGAAGAAATATTGAACGTAATTCAAAATTAACTTTAGAGCTTCAAGTACAGCAAAGAACACAAGAACTTGAGTGTTTAATGAAAGAGTTACAACATGCCAGCAGAGTAAAAAACCAATTTTTGGCGAATATGAGCCATGAGATTAGAACACCATTAACAGCTATTATGGGTCAAGCCGAAGCAATTGTTGCAGGTGATGTTGAAGATGAATTTGTAAATAAAGAAGTTTCAATTATTCACAATAATAGCTTGCATTTGCTTGACTTAATTAATGATATTTTGGATTTAAGTAAAATCGAAGCTAATAAATTAGAGTTAGAATTAAAAAACCAAGATTTAAATATTATACTTGTTGAGCTTAATAATATATTTAAAAAGCAGGCCAAAAGCAAAGGCCTGCGGTTTGAAATTAATCATGTTTTAAATTCTCCATTTATAATTAATACAGATAGCTTCCGTTTAAAACAAATACTCATTAATTTATGCTCCAATGCGATTAAATTTACAGCCAAAGGAAGTGTGAAACTTGACATATCGGTACGAAAAGATGACTTGATTTTTAAAGTGGCAGATACGGGTATTGGCATGGACGAAATACAATTAGAGAGATTATTTGAAAGTTTCACTCAGGGAGATAGTAGTATCAGTCGTAGGTTTGGTGGTACAGGGTTGGGTTTATGTTTATCTGAACAATTAGCAAAAATAATGCGAGGAAAAATTATCGCACAAAGTAAAATTAATAAAGGCAGTGTGTTCACCTTAATATTACCTTACTCTGATTTATCCGCGGAAACCGTAGAACAAGGCGGTTTGGAGGGGGCTAACCAAAATCAAAAACATATTTTTTCAGGACAAATTTTATTAGCTGAAGATCATGATGATAATCGTCGCCTTATTAGTCGGTTGTTAACTGGTTTGGGGCTTGATGTGATTTCAGCTAGAAATGGAAAAGAAGCTGTTGAATTATTTTTACAACACGATCCAGAGCTTCTTTTACTTGATATTCAGATGCCAGAGATGGATGGTATTGAAGCATTAAAGTTATTACGAAAATGTGGCTGCTCTCAGCCTATTATTGCATTAACGGCTAATGCAATGGCGCATGAAATAGAACAATACTTATCACTTGGTTTTGATGGGCATTTAAAAAAACCTATTGAGCGAACGATATTTATTGAAGAAATTGCAAAATACTATGATTTGAAAACTTCTGAAACGGAAGCATATCAAGCGCTTAATATACTTGATATGTCGGATCTAGTAAGTGAATTTAAAGAAAGTTTAGTTGAAGAGCATAAAAGCCTTACGTTATTAATTAAAGAGAATGATTTAACTGGATTAGGATTACAGGCACATAAACTCTCTGGAGCTGCTCAAATGTTTGGTTTTGAGTCATTAGCTGCTACTGCGAAAAAATTAGAGTCATATCTTAAAAAGGAAAATTTAGCTGAGATAGATAAAGCTACGAGTAAACTGCTCGATGAGCTGAAGGTTATATTATCTAAAGATTAATCTTAAAAAGGATCTCTAATTAAAAAACACCTGAAAGACAGGTGTTTTTTAAAATAAAGATAAAAGTTTACTGACGTTTCATTGAATCAAAGAAAGCTGCATTCGTTTTACTCATAGATAGCTTATCTATCATGAATTCAATAGCAGAAACCTCACTCATTTCATGTACTATTTTTCGTAAAATCCACATCTTTTGTAGTTCGTCAGTTTTAGTTAATAATTCTTCTCGACGGGTACCAGAACGATTAATATCAATAGCAGGGAATACTCTTTTTTCTGCAATTTTGCGGTTTAGATGTAATTCTAAGTTACCAGTACCTTTAAACTCTTCATAGATAACTTCATCCATTTTAGAGCCTGTATCTATTAGCGCTGTAGCAATAATTGTTAAGCTGCCACCTTCTTCTACATTACGTGCAGCACCAAAGAAACGCTTTGGTTTATGTAGTGCATTAGCATCAACACCACCAGTCAGTACTTTACCTGATGATGGAATTACCGTGTTATATGCACGGGCTAAACGTGTAATTGAGTCTAATAAGATAACAACGTCTTTCTTATGCTCCACTAATCGTTTTGCTTTTTCAATTACCATCTCGGCAACTTGTACGTGACGGCTTGCTGGTTCATCAAAGGTAGAAGCAATAACTTCACCTTTTACTAAGCGTTGCATTTCAGTCACTTCTTCTGGACGTTCATCAATTAGTAATACCATTAATTCACATTCAGGGTGATTATGTGCAATTGCTTGGGCGATGTTTTGAAGCAACATCGTTTTACCCGCTTTAGGAGGTGCAACTAATAAACCGCGTTGACCTTTACCAATTGGAGACGCTAAATCGATAATTCGAGATGTAAGATCTTCTTTACTACCATTACCACGCTCCATTCTAAGGCGGTCATTAGCGTGTAAAGGCGTTAAATTTTCAAATAAAATTTTATTTCGTGAATTTTCAGGTTTATCAAAGTTAACTTCATTAACTTTTAGTAGAGCAAAATAGCGTTCACCGTCTTTTGGTGGGCGAATTAAGCCTGAAATTGTATCACCCGTTCGCATACTGAAACGACGAATTTGACTGGGTGAAATATAAATATCATCCGGGCCAGCAAGGTATGATGCTTCAGATGACCTTAAAAAACCAAAACCATCTTGTAATATTTCCAATACACCGCCGCCATATATATTTTCACCGCTTTTAGAGTGCGCTTTTAATATAGCAAAAATGATATCTTGTTTTCTTAATCGTGCAACGTGCTCAAGTCCCATAGACTCAGCTAGTTTCACAAGTTGGTTAATTGATTTGTCTTTAAGTTCGCGTAAATGCATAAGGTGGGTTCTTCACTGTTATCTAGTGTTTAAAATGATTTCAATTTTGATTGGATAATTAGAAATTACTTTGGAATATTCTTTGGCTTTATAAATTAGCAGTACTTTTGCCTTTCGTCCAGTCTTTATACGAATTTAATATAATAAAAAAGGGCAAAGCCCTTTTTTATCTTAATATCATTAGATATTATCGTTTATAAAGTCTACTAGTTGAGTCTTTGATAAAGCACCCACCTTAGTTGCGGCAACAGCGCCATCTTTAAAAAGAAGCAAAGTTGGGATACCACGAATGCCAAACTTTGGTGCCGTTGCTGAATTTTGATCGATATTTAATTTACCGATAGTTATTTTATCAGCATGTTCTTCGGCTACATCACTTAAGATTGGAGCTATCATTTTACAAGGGCCGCACCATTCGGCCCAAAAATCTACTAATACTGGACCAGTTGCATTTAATACGTCTGATTCAAAGCTGTCATCTGTTAATGTAATAATTTTGTCGCTCATCGCGCTCTCCACTATGGTTCGCTAATTTATTTAATGCGTATTTAAACACTATTGTTTCTTATTGCAAGCTTAAGCGTTATGCTTTATCGCTATGAATAATACACATTTGACTGAAAAAAAGTTTGCGGACTTTGATATTGCGCCGGAAGTAGTAACCGGTTTAGACGCTAATGGGTTTGAATTTTGTACACCCATACAAGCTGAATGCCTCCCTTATGTCGCACAAAAGCGCGATATTGCGGGGCAAGCACAAACAGGTACTGGTAAAACACTCGCGTTTTTAACGGCAACGTGTCACCACCTGTTGAAAAATACCAAAGGACCGAGCAAACACCCAAGAGCCCTGATCATGGCTCCTACCCGGGAGTTAGCGGTACAGATCCATAAAGATGCAAAAATATTAGCACCTCACTGTAACCTAAACTTAGGATTAGTATATGGTGGCGAAGATTATGAAAAACAACGGGCACAACTTGAAAATGGTGTTGATATTTTAATTGGCACGACAGGCCGGTTAATTGATTTATACAAACAAGGCTTTTATAGCTTAAATGATATTGAAGTTGTTGTATTAGATGAAGCCGATCGCATGTTTGATTTGGGCTTTATTAAAGATATTCGCTACCTATTTAGGCGCATGCCAGACGCAAATAATAGACTAAATTTATTATTTTCAGCGACTTTATCTTATAAAGTTCAGGAATTAGCATTTGAGCATATGACAGATCCTGTGCATGTTCAGGTTGACCCGACTCAAAAAACAGGTAAAAGAATTCAAGAAGAGCTATTTCAGCCTTCACAAGAAGATAAAATGCCTTTACTACTAACTTTACTAGAAGATGAGTGGCCTGAAAAAGCAATTGTTTTTGCAAATACTAAACATAGTTGTGAAACAATACATGCTTGGTTACAAGCTGATAAACATAGAGTTGGTTTATTAACAGGTGATGTTGCTCAGAAAAAGCGTTTATCAATTTTAGACCAATTTACTAAGGGTAATATTGATATTTTAGTTGCAACTGACGTTGCTGCCCGTGGCCTTCATATTTCTGAAGTAAGTCATGTTTTCAATTTTGACTTACCAGATGATTGTGAGGATTATGTTCATCGTATCGGCCGAACGGGTAGGGCGGGTGCATCAGGACATGCAATTAGTTTTGCGTGTGAAAAATATGCCTATAATCTGCAAGCCGTTGAAGAATATATTGAGCATACAATTCCACTATCTCACTATGACAGAGATGCATTGCTTGATGATTTAACAGTTCCTGTATTACAAAAGCGTAGAAGTCATCCAGGACAAAATCGAAATCGTACGGGTGGACGAAAACCAAATAATCATCGCAACAGATAAAAAGTAAAAAATCACAGGGATTAGAGGTAACAATGGTTGTAGCTGCAAATCAGCATCAAAATATTTATGCTGTAATTGATTTAGGTTCAAATAGCTTTCATATGTTGATAGCTAAATCGGTTGCAGGAGATTTACAAACGATAGGCAGGGTTAAACGTAAAGTACGTTTGGCCGCAGGTCTGGATAAAAAGAATCATCTAAGCCTCGAAGCAATGCAAAGGGGTTGGGAGTGTTTGTATTTATTTGCTGAACGATTACAGGATATTCCAGCACAAAATATTCGTATTGTAGCTACTGCAACCTTGCGCTTAGCCATTAATGCTAAGGAATTTATCGATAAAGCACAAATGATACTAAACCATAAACTTGAAGTAATCAGTGGGGAGGTTGAAGCTAAAACGATTTATAAAGGTGTAGCATATACCTCAGCCTTTTGTGGTAAACAACTTGTTGTTGATATCGGTGGGGCAAGTACTGAGGTTATCATCGGAGATGCGTTTGAACCGCTAAATTATAAAAGTTTAAATATGGGTTGTGTTACCTATTTGGAAAAATATTTTCACGATGGTAATTTAACATTAAATAATTTTGAATTAGCAACGGCTGCTGCGCATGACATGATTAAGCCAATTAAACAAAGTTATAAAACTGTTGGCTGGAAAAGTGTTTCAGGTGCTTCTGGAACAGTTCAGGCAATTCAAGAAATTATGATAGCGCAAGGTCTTGATGAAAATTTAACCCTAGAGAAACTTAATAGCATTAAGAAACAAGCTGTATTGTATAAAACAATTGAACAGCTAGCTTTACCTGGTTTAGTTGAAGATAGACGATTAGTATTTGTTTCTGGTCTATCTATACTGATTGCTTTATTTGAAGCATTAGAAATTGATTCTATGGGGTTGGCCGGTGGCGCTTTACGAGAAGGCGTCTTGTATAGCATGGTTAAAGAATTACAAAACCATGACATACGCAAACGTACTATTGATAGTTTTGTTGAAAGGTATCATGTCGATCAGCATCAAGGACAAAGAGTATCAGATCTAGCTTCTTCTTTTGCGGTGCAAGTATCTGAGCACTGGTTTAACAATATAGAGTCAAGTATCTCTATTTTAAATGCAGCTTCTTTGCTACATGAGGTAGGTCTGTTAATTGAATATAAGCAATATCAAAAACACACAGCATATATTTTAACAAACACGCTAATGCCAGGTTTTAGTCAAACTCAACATAAACTTCTTGTTGCACTTGTATCAGGGCATCGAGCAGATATTGACGATCAACAATTTTTATCTTTAGGTATAAATGAAAAGCATGGTCAAAAACTCGTTAGGATTTTACGTTTATCAGTTCTTTTTGCGATGAGACGTAAAAATGATGTTTTTCCTAGTGTTAAGTTACAAGCTGAAAATGATACTTTATCAGTATTACTTCCTAAAACTTGGTTAGAGCAACATCCCCTAATGCGTTCTGAATTAGAGCAAGAAATCCATTATCAGAAAAAAGTAGGCTGGAAGTTAGTTATTTCAACCTTTTAGAACATCACATATATTACTCGAACGAGAGTTTTGTATTTTATTTCAACATATTGGGTGATATCCAAACAATAGAATTGTTTTTTAACTTTTTTTTTAAAAAACACTTGCGCTCAATCCAAATCTCTCTATACTGCGCCTCCACCGACACAGACGGCAAGCAACATTCTTAAAGGGGTGTAGCAAGTTAGCTAGGTTGGCGAGGCAAGTAAAACTTAACGATTCTTTAGAAAGAAACTTCTTCTAAAGAAAATTAAAATTAAGTGTTGACTCAAGGTTTTTAAGGTGTATTATTCGCACCCCAAGCAATTAACGGCAACGTTTACTTCGCTTGAAACGTTCTTTAACAATAAGTAATCATCTGTGTGGGCACTCTTGCAGATTGAGTTCTAAGTTACCTTCTTAACTTCGGTTTAGTCGGTAACA
>NZ_FOLO01000079.1 GCF_900112265.1 Pseudoalteromonas denitrificans DSM 6059
CGTATTTTTCAATTGAGCTATTTGACTGTGCTAACGCTCTACCGATAGAAGTTAAACTCAGTCTTGCGCCATGTTTAACTGCATCAACAGCTTCCATTAATGACTGTTTAATTCGTTTATCAAATTTAATTGGATCTATCATATTTAGTGTGGATAATGTCATTTGATGTCTGTATCTGTTAGGTTTGTTTTTTGGCGAAAGTATATTTAACAGATCACAGGCATCACTTCAAAAATTTGTGGGGATCCTTAAGGCTGAAGCCTCGCCTACAAAGAGGCTTGTAGATTGGGCTTCAGCCTAATAATTTTAAACATCAGATATAAAATACTCACTTCTTAACTCTACCTTAGTAATGTTTGTTTTGTATTCACCGAAATAAATAAACTGATAAAAAACTCTAATATTTCACTAAATACAAAAGTAAATTAGTTTTCTAATACTTTATATGCAAATAATCATTTGAATTAATAAATTAACTGACTATAATGCGCATTCTAAAAAATACCTAACAAGGTAGGATAGCTTTGTTAAATAACAAAATCAGGGATGTTATGAACAACTCACAAATATTTAAAACGTCTAGTAATTCAGACTTTTTAATTTACAGGCTTTTAGACTCCTTTTTTATAACTCTTTCATTAATTTTATCTGCAAATTTATACGGCTTAACTTTAGGTAAAAATTATTTATTAGTTTTGCTCGTTGTTTTATTTTCTTTTTTATATTTCAGTGAAGCGCTAAATTTATATCGCTCATGGCGAGCGGGAAAATTCAGGCATATGGTCACGCATGCTTGGGGGATATTATTGTTATCATTTTTAGTTTTGCTTGTATTTGCTTTTGGATTTAAATTATCAGAACAACTCTCTAGAGTCACAATTGCTTTATGGTTTGTTTTAAGTGTAATTAGTTTGTTTTCGTGGCGATTTGCTTTTCGAGTTTATAAATTAAACCGTATTAAAATGGGTTTAAACATGCGAAAGGTTGCAATTATAGGTGCCACCCAAGCGGGCGCTAATATTTATAATCAAATAAAAGAACATGATGAATTAGGGTATGATTGCATCGGTTTTTTTGAAGACAGAGAGCCTAGCCGTTATTTTGAAGAATCCTACTTTCAGGTTGCAGGTTCAATAGAACAAGCCATTGAAATGGCTAAAAAGGGTGAAATCGATGTTATTTTTTTAGCGCTCCCTTTTAAAGCCGAAGAGCGTATTGCAAATATTTTAGCAAATCTAGGTGATACCACAGCAGATGTGCATATTGTACCTGACTTTTTAATGTCTAACTTAATGCATGCGCGAATCGATCATGTCGGTGATTTAGATACATTGAGTGTTTTTGAGTCACCTTATTTTGGGTCTCGCCAATTACTGAAACGCACTGAAGATATTATTGCTGCAATAGCAATTTTAGTCTTAATTTCTCCAGTCTTAGCCATAGTATCTTTAGGTGTTAAATTAACTTCTAAAGGCCCAGTTTTATTTAAACAAGACAGATACGGCTTAGGCGGCGAGCACATTAAAGTGTGGAAATTCCGTTCTATGTCAGTGCAAGAAAACAGCTGTAACGTTGTTCAAGCCACAAAAAATGATGTGCGTATTACCAAGTTTGGTGCTTTTTTAAGACGCACCAGCTTAGATGAGCTACCTCAGTTTATTAATGTCATCACAGGGGATATGTCTATTGTTGGCCCAAGGCCTCATGCAGTTTCACATAATGAAGAATATCGAAAAAAAGTAGAGTTTTATATGTTACGCCATAAAGTGAAACCTGGGATCACTGGTTGGGCTCAAATTAATGGCTGGCGTGGTGAAACAGATACTTTAGACAAAATGGAAAAGCGCGTTGAATTTGATTTTCAATATATTAAACATTGGTCTTTGTGGTTCGATATAAAAATAATTTTTTTAACAGTTTTTAAAGGTTTTACAGGTAAAAATGCTTACTAATTTAAAGGAAAAGAAAATAATGAAAAAATCAATTTTAGCAACAGTCATTGCTGGAACGATTTTCAATATGGCTTATGCAATTGAGCCTGCGGGCATTAATATGGAAAACGGTGTTACCGTAACCCCTATTATTAATATGGGCACTAAAATAGACGATAACATATTTAGTAAAGCGACGGATGAAAAAAGCAGTGCGATAGTAACAATTGCGCCTTCTGTTAATTTTTTACTAAATGATGGCATAAATCAGCATAGCTTAGATGTTGGCATTACATCAGGCACATATCTTTCAAGCTCAGACGATAACTTTTTAGATGGTTTTTTAAGCTTCAACAGCCATTTAGAGCCGTCATCACAAAGTCGTTTTGATTTTGCATTAGATGCAAATTGGGTAACAGAACCTCGTGGTACAGGTATTACAGAAGGCCTAGGTGATAATGTTACAGAACCATTAACTTATGCAGATCAAACTTTTGCAGCGGGTTACGAATATGGCGCATTGAGCACGCCAGCGCGTATTGCTTTTGAAGTTAAATATTATAACAAAGGTTATACTAATTTTTCTGATACAACTCAGTATCGTGACTTTGACTCTGTAAAGCTAGGTTCAACTTTTTATTATAATACACATGCTGCTACTGATGTATTTGTAGAAGTAAATCAAGATGCGATTGAGTACGATAATACTAAAGCGAATGAAGTTACCCGAAATTCAGATGATTACCGTGCATTAGCCGGTATAAAATGGGAAGCAACTGCATTAACTTCAGGTACAGCTAAACTGGGTTATCAGAAAAAAGATTTTGAATCAGCCTCTCGTGCTAATTTTAGTGGTTTAAGTTGGGAAGCAGGTGTAATTTGGCAGCCATTATCTTATACAATAATTGCATTTGATACATCCCGTGCAGCGCGCGATCCTAATGTTGAAGGTGACTACATTAATGAAAGTCAATATTCATTAAACTGGACTCATAACTGGAATGAAAAAATAAGTTCAACTCTTGGTACTTCATTTACAGATGAAGATTACAGTGGTGTGAGCCGTACTGATGAGACAACAACTTACTCAGCTTCAGTTAATTACTCATTAACACGTTGGATAGATATGTCGGCATTTATTGATGTAACAGATAAAGACTCAACAAGAGATGGCATTTTATTTGATAAGAATGTTATTGGCATGAACTTTACAGTTTCTATGTAGGACAATAAATGAACAAGCTTTTTTTAGGCTTGGTGCTATTTTATTTAAGCATTTTGGGGCAAGTTAACGCCCAAGATGCTTATAAATTAGGGCCTGGTGACAAAATTGAAATTAAAGTTTATGGCCAAGATGATTTGACCGTGGAAGCTTTATTAGGAAATAGTGGCATTATTAATTACCCATTTTTAGGCGAAATTAAAGTAAAAGGTTTAACAGTTAAACAAGTCGAGAATCTTGTTATTAAAGGTCTAAAAGGCGATTATTTAATCAATCCGAATGTATCAACGCAAGTTGTAGAGTATCGTCAATTTTATATTCATGGTGAAGTTAAACAGCCTGGTGGCTATTCATATCAGCCAGGTATGACAATAAACCAAGCAGTTGCTTTAGCAGGTGGTTTAACTGAGCGTGCATCAAAAGAGAAAATATTTTTATTTCGAGAAGATGATAAAAATAAACAACTTTCAGCGCAGTTAAGTACAGACGTTTCCCCTGGTGATACTATCACAATTGAACAAAGGTTTTTTTAAGTGAGAAACATAGAATTAAACGGCAAAGCTAAACCCGAAGCCGAAGAAGTAATTGATCTTCGTCAATATTTTAATGTTATAAATAAATATAAATTTAAAATATTTTTCTTAGCCTTATTTGTTGCTATTTTTGCTGGCATAATTGCTATGAAAATGACGCCTATTTATAAAGCAACGGCAACATTACTTATAGAAGCAGAACAAGCTCAAGCAGTTAATTTTCAAGAAGTTATGGGTCTGGATTCTGGCCGTAAAGAGTATTATTTAACTCAGTTTGAAATTTTAAAGTCACAAACCATTGCTAAAAAAGTGATTGAAAGATTAAATTTTTCTGAACTTCCTGAGTTTAATAAACCGCCGTCAACATTTGCCTCATTAAAAACATCAATCAGACAGAGTATTCCTTTTTTGCCAAAACAGAAAAATATAACTCTATCACAAGAAGAAGTTGCAGAACAAAAAATGCAAACTCTGCTTAGCATCTTTTCAGATAGACTTACAATAAGCCCAGTACGTAAAACACAACTTGTTAAAATATCTTTTGAGTCTGAAGATGCTAAGTTTGCAGCTAAAGTCGCCAATGCTGTTGGTGATGTTTATATTGAAAACCATATGACATCTAAAATGGATGTCAGTCAAAAAGCGGCGGGTTGGTTAAGTAGTCGTTTAATTGATTTAAGAGTGCGTTTAGATGAGTCTGAAGCAAAATTACAATCGTATCGTGAACAAGAAAACTTAATAGATGTTGAAGGCGTTGTTGGTTTATTGTCAAAAGAGTTAGAACAAACAGCCAATCAGTTAGTTGTATCTCGAAATGATAAAAATAAACTGCAAAGTATTATGCGTGTTATTAATGAATATGGTCGTAATGATTTATCTCGTTTAGAAAGCATACCTGAAATCACCTCCCATAAAGTGATACAAGATGTAAAAAAAGAAGTTGCATCTGCTGAGCGAAAAGTAAGTGAACTGGCTCAAGTATACGGTTTTAAACATCCTAAAATGATTACAGCTAAAGCTGAGTTAAAAACGGTAAAATCCAACTTAAGCAAACAAGTACGTTCATTAGTAACTGGCATTGAAAAAACAGTTAAAACTTCGCAGGCAAATGTCACAGCACTAGAGCGTGAATTAAAACGAATTCGTGCTGAGTATCAAGGTGTAACACGTAAAGAAAATGACTACCGTAAACTTAAACGTGAAGTGCAAACTAACCGCCAATTATTTGATACATTTTTATCTCGCTCAAAAGAAACTGAAGTAACCAGTGATTTTAATGCGGCCGTAGCCCGTTTTACCGACAGAGCCTATAAACCTAATGAACCAGTTAAACCGAAAAAGAGCTTAATTGTAATGCTTGCATTTGTAGCGAGTTTTGGTTTAGGCATTGTAATTGCGTTTGTAATTGAAACATTAAACGATACGGTTAAGTCCTCTTCTGATATTGAAAATAAACTTGCGCAACGTATGTTAGGTTTACTACCTATGATAGCCCATAAAAAAGGGGAAGACTTAGGCATACATTACTTCTTTGAAAAAGAAGCAAGGCAGTTTTCAGAGTCTGTCCGTACCTTTAGAACGGGTTTTGTTTTAAGCCAAATGGATAAAGACTCAAAAATTATTGCTATCACTTCTTCTGTTCCAAATGAAGGTAAAACAACCACCTCGAGCAATTTAGCATTTTCATTAGGTCAAATGGAAAAAGTATTATTAATAGATGCTGATATGCGCAAACCCAGCGTATGTAAACGTTTTGGCATACCTGCTTATCATCCTGGTTTATCGAACTTGATTATTGGCTCAGAAAAAGCAGAAGATTGCATGTTTGTTGATGAAAAGTCTGGTTTGAGCATTATGCCCTGTGGCCAAATGCCTGCAAACCCACTTGAGTTATTATCATCACCGCGTTTTGCTAAAATATTAGATGTACTTAAAACGAAATTCGACCGCATAGTAATAGATACAGCACCTGTACAAGCTGTAAGTGATTCTTTAGTTATATCACGCCATGTTGATGCACTTATATATGTTGTTAGAGCTGATAGTACACGTATGGGCATGGTTAAAACGGGGTTAGGGCGTTTAATTGATGCTAATGCAAAAGTTGCGGGCATTGTTTTAAACCAAGTAGACATGAAAAAAGTAGGCAGCTATGGGAATTATCATGGTTACTACGATTATTACGGTTATACCGACGAAAGAAAAACTGCATGATAGATATACATTGCCACTTAATACCTGGTATTGATGATGGTGCAAGAGATGAAGCTGATGCTTTGTCTCTTTTGCGTATGGCTGTAGAAAACGGCACTAAACGTATGGTGGTCACGCCGCATTTGCATTTAGGTCGCTTTGATAATACAAAAACCATTATCTGGACTGAGCTATTAGCAATTAAACAGGCCATGTTTCAAGAAAATATTGAGCTAGAGCTTGCCGCTGCTGCAGAAGTACGCATTGATGCAGAAATAATTCCTATGATCGAGCAGAAAAAGATCCCATTTTTAGGACAAATTGACGGGCAAAACTTTTTATTATTAGAGTTACCTCATAGTCATATTCCACCAGGCTGCGATAAATTAATTAAATGGCTGATAGGTCAGGGCATTACACCTTTGATTGCACATCCAGAACGTAATCGAGATATTTTAAAATCTCCTGATAAAATTAAAATGCTACAAAGATTAGGGTGTTGGTTTCAATTAACAGCATCATCCTTAACGGGTGGTTTTGGTGAAAGCTGCCAGTTATTATCAGAACAGTTTTTAAAAGAAGGCATAATTAACGTTGTTGCATCTGATGGTCATAATATTAAACGCAGGCCACCATTGTTAAAAGATGCATATCAAAAAGTATGTGAGTTAGTTGATGAAAATACAGCGCACCAACTTTTTTGGCAAAATCCTTATAACATTACAAAGTCTTTGTTTATATAAATGCATGAGCAGCAGGCTCGCCTTTGGCCTTGCTGATTTAATAAAAAAGAAATAACAAGGTACACTTTTGACTCAAACTAAAAACGCTATTTTCAAATATTTCACTGTTGGTATTTTAAGTATTTTATGTTTAACCACTTTAGTTATTTCTTATAGCTGGGGCATGGCCAATGCATGGTATTTTAATGCAAGCTATTACATTGATGATTGGGCAAAATCAGGAAAATTAAAAAATAAGATTGATTACAACAACGCACTGGCTGCAATAAATAAAGCGGTGAGTTATGACTCTGAACATCCCCATTACCACCATATCAAAGCACGTATTATTCATTGGGGGATCGGTGCTGGTTTTGAAAAAAAACTTGATTTTAGTGATGTAAAAATCTTATATAAAACATCATTATCACTTAGGGAAGCTTGGCCTGATCCTTGGATAGATTTGGCCCGTGTCAATTTTATAATTGAAGGTTTAACCGATGAAACCCAAAGTTATATAGATACAGCACTCCACTATGGCCCGTATCAACAAAGTGTGACTTTAGGTACGCTCAGTTTATTAATGCAAGGCTGGAATAATCTAAAACCCAACCAAACGTCATTGTTTTATAAGCAGCTACCAATTGCCTTAAACCAAAATAAGCTAATTTATAAAACATTTGAATTGGCCAAACATAATAAATTAGAAAAAATATTATGTATTCAAATTAAATATAATGCTGAATTAGCCTCTTTAAAAAAGTCTCATGCAAGTAGGCGGTTCTGTAAATAATTTATAGTCGTAATATATCTATAAAAAAATAATCCAAACCGGAAATAAGTTCAATCCTACAATTAATTGATTTTATAGTTTGATGTAGGATTAAGGCTGAATGAATACACTTTGACAATAAAACCATTATACGAATACACGTCTATTTATACTGCACACCCTAAGTGCAAAACCCATTCAATTTAGTGCAAATTCAATCTTAAGTCTAACAGATAATCCATAACAACTTGAAAAATAACAATAAAAACAATGGCACTTTTATTGCCCTCTAGTTTAATAAAACTAAATCAGTTTGTTGCAAGGGGTTGAGATGGATAACAATAAAACAAAAATAATCGTTATTGGTAATGGCATGGTAGGTCATCACTTTGTAGAAAGTATGTTAGCAACAGGGGAAGCTTGTGAGATCACAGTATTATGTGCTGAATCTAGACTTGCTTACGACAGAGTACATTTATCAGAATATTTTTCAGGTAAAACTGCTGAAGACTTAGCTCTAACAACAGGTGAACAATATACTGCTTTAGGCGTTAAATATGTTACAAATGAAAAAGTAATAGAAATAAACAAAAAACAAAAATTTGTTACAGCCAGCTCAGGTCAAAGTTATATTTATGATAAATTAGTACTTGCGACTGGGTCATACCCATTTGTACCGCCGATCCCTGGAAATGATCAAGAACATTGCTTAGTTTACCGTACTATTGATGATTTAGAAGCGATAAACCGTTCAGCTAAATCAGCAAAGGTAGGAGTTGTAATAGGGGGAGGGCTATTAGGTTTAGAAGCTGCAAATGCCATTAAACAATTGGGGCTTGAAACACATGTTGTGGAATTTGCCCCCCAATTAATGGCTGTTCAACTTGATGAAGCGGGCGGGCAGTTACTTAAAGATAAAATTGAAGCTTTAGGTGTTACTGTTCATACACAAAAAGCAACACAGGTGATTGAACAAGGAGATAAGTGCCGTTATAAATTACTGTTTGCTGATGGTTCAATACTTGAAACAGATTTAGTACTGTTTTCAGCAGGTATTCGTCCCCAAGATAAATTAGCTAAAGATTTTAATTTAGCACTGGGTGAGCGTGGTGGAATTGTTATTAATGACAACTGCCAAACATCTGATGATGATATTTTTGCCATTGGTGAATGTGCATTATGGCAAAACCGTATTTTTGGCTTAGTAGCACCAGGTTATACTATGGCACGCACTGTTGCAAGTCAGATATCGGGTGGGAGTTTAACTTTTACTGGTGCTGATATGAGCACAAAATTAAAGTTAATGGGTGTAGAGGTTGGCTCAATTGGCGATGCTCATGTTAAAACGCCAGGGGCTAAATATTATGGTTATGAAAATCAAGTTACTGGAGTCTATAAAAAATTAGTTGTAAATGAAGACCAGAAAAAACTGCTCGGTGCTGTGCTTGTTGGTGATACAAGTGATTACGATACTTTATTACAATATGCGCTGAATGATATAGATTTACCTGAGTTTCCAGAAGCACTTATACTACCACAAGCATCAGGCTTAGAAGTTGCAATGACTGAGCTTCCAGACTCAGCCATGATCTGCTCATGTCATAATGTTACCAAGGGCGATATAGTCGCCGCTATAGATACAGGTGCAACTGAATTATCTCAAATTAAACAATGTACCAAAGCCAGTTCTGGTTGTGGCGGTTGTGCTGCATTATTAAAAACAACCGTTGATAAAGTACTTGAAACAAGAGGAGTAACAGTAAAACAGGATATTTGTGAGCACTTTGCTTATAGTCGAAAACAACTATTTCATATTATTCAAGTTGAAAAAATCCGAAGTTTTGCTACCTTGATTGCTGAGCACGGCAAAGGTCATGGCTGTGAAATTTGCAAACCTACTGTGGGCTCTATTTTGGCTTCAGTTTGGAATGATTATATTCTTAAACAAGATCACCAACCATTACAAGATACCAACGATACCTACCTCGCTAACATGCAAAAAGATGGCACCTATTCGGTTGTCCCACGGATTGCAGCAGGCGAAATCACACCAGATAAACTCATTGTATTAGGGGAAGTAGCTAAAAAGTATCAACTATATACCAAGATCACGGGTGGTCAACGTATTGATTTATTTGGCGCTAGGGTTGAACAACTTCCCCTCATTTGGCAAGAACTCGTTAATGCAGGTTTTGAAACAGGCCATGCATATGGCAAATCACTACGTACGGTTAAGTCTTGCGTTGGGAGTACTTGGTGCCGTTATGGTGTTCAAGATAGTATTGCTAAAGCATTAGATCTTGAGAACCGCTATAAAGGTTTGCGCTCCCCTCATAAAATAAAGTTTGCAGTATCGGGTTGTACTCGAGAATGTGCAGAAGCACAAAGCAAAGACATAGGTGTTATTGCAACTGAAAATGGTTGGAATTTATACGTGTGTGGTAATGGTGGTATGAAACCTCGACACGGTGATTTATTTGCAACAGATTTGGACGATAAAACGCTCATTAAATATATAGACTGTATTTTAATGTTTTATGTGCGCACAGCAGAACGTTTACAGCGTACATCAGTGTGGTTAGAGCAACTTGATGGCGGCCTAGAATATTTAAAGCAAGTAGTGATCGACGATAGCTTAAATTTAACACATGAACTTGAAAATCAAATGCAAGATATTGTTGATAGCTATCAATGTGAATGGAAAACCACGATAGAAAACCCCTCATCTCTTAAACGTTTTCGTCAATTTGTAAATTCTGATGATATAGATAGCAATATTCAATTTGTATCTGAACGCTCCCAAATAAGGCCTGCAACTGATGTTGAAAAACAGATCACAACTAAATTAATTCCAATTGTTGAAGTGTAAGGGCATAAACATGAAAACAACACAAACAAACCTAACAACAAACTGGCAAACCGTGTGTCAACAAAATGATTTAGTTAATGACTCTGGTATTTGCGCTTTAATTGAAAATCAACAAATTGCACTTTTTTATCTTAAAGGGAAAGAACAAGTTTTTGCTATTACCAATTACGATCCAATTGGCAGAGCGAATGTATTATACCGAGGAATTTTAGGCTGTATTAATAATGATATTGTCGTTTCATCACCTTTATATAAACAACATTTTTCATTAGTTTCGGGGCAATGTTTACAAGATGAAAAGTCAAAAGTAACCGTATTTGAAACTCGAATAATAAATCAAGAAGTACAGGTTAAAATACAAGTACAACAGAAAGTTGCATAATAACAAGATGGGGTTGTAATGAAAAATACCACAAGCAGTTTAAAACAAACAACGTGTGCATATTGTGGAGTAGGCTGTGGTATTGATGTTTCAGTTTCACAAAATAATGAAGTAACAATTTCGGGGGCGGCAGATCACCCCGCAAATTTTGGAAAACTATGCATTAAAGGAAGCAAACTCGCAGAGACAATAACCAATGATGGCCGTTTACTTACACCTATGATTAGTAATAAAGCCGTCAGCTGGCCAAATGCGGTTAAACACGTGGCAGGTCAATTAAATAAAGTTATTGAACAGTATGGTCCCGATTCAGTGGCATTTTATGTTTCAGGTCAATTACTAACTGAGGACTACTATGTCGCTAATAAACTGATGAAAGGCTATATCGGCACCGCAAATATAGATACAAATTCACGTTTATGCATGTCTTCTGCTGTATCTGCTTATAAACGTGCATTTGGTGAAGATTTAGTACCAAATAGTTATCAAGATTTAGACAATACCGATTTAATTATTATGGTAGGCTCAAATGCAGCTTGGACACACCCTGTGTTATTTCAACGTATGCAGCGAGCAAAAGCACTAAACCCACAGTTGAATATTATAGTCATAGATCCTCGCTCAACGCCAACCAGTGAATCTGCAGATTTAACACTTAATTTAAAACCTGGAAGTGATACTGCGTTATTTAATGGGCTATTAGCTTATTTAGCAAATCATAAATTATTGGATACTGATTTTATTGGAAATCACTGTAATAATTTCAATGATACCTTGGCTATGGCAAAAAAATATACCATTGAATATGTTGCGCAATTTTGCGAGCTAAAACAAACAGACATTCTTCATTTTTATAAAATATTTGCAGCCACTGACAAAACAGTGAGTTTTTATTCTCAAGGCATCAACCAATCAAGTTCTGGTGTTGATAAATGTAATGCCATTATTAATTGTCATTTAGCCAGTGGTAAAATTGGAAAGCTTGGCTGTGGCCCTTTTTCAATTACAGGCCAACCCAATGCTATGGGGGGGCGAGAAGTGGGGGGGTTGGCGAATCAACTTGCTGCGCATTTAGATATTGAAAATTGTGAACATCAAAAAATTGTTCAAACATTCTGGCAAAGCCCAAAAATTGCAAATAAAGAAGGTCCAAAAGCGGTTGAGCTATTTAATAAAATAAAACAGGGCCAAATTAAAGCAGTATGGATCATGGCAACTAATCCAGTTGTAAGCTTACCCGATAGTAATCAAGTTATAGCAGCATTAAAAGCCTGCCCATTAGTGATAGTTTCAGACTGTGTTGATAAAAACGATACTTTAAGCTTTGCAGATGTAAAGCTACCAGCAACTGGTTGGCTTGAAAAAAATGGGACAGTTACTAATTCAGAACGTCGTATTTCTCGCCAACGCGGCATAATGCCACCCGCAGGCAATGCAAAACATGACTGGCAAATAATATGTGATGTTGCAAAAGCAATGGGCTTTAATGGAGGGTTTAATTATAGTCATCCAAGTGAGATATTTTCAGAACACGCAGCCTTATCTGGGTATAAAAATCAGGGAAAACGGTGTTTTGATATATCGCCTTTGGCTGATTTATCAATTAAAGAATATGATCTATTAAAACCTATTCAATGGCCTATAAAAAAAACAAACGGTCAAACAATGGGTACAGACTCTTTATTTACAGATAAACAGTTTTTCACAAAAAATAAAAAAGCGAATTTTATAGCAGTAGAAGCCAAATTATCAGTTGCTCAAACGAGTGATAAGTATCCAATATTGCTAAATAGTGGCCGTATCAGGGACCAATGGCACAGTATGACGCGCACCGGTACAACTTCTTCATTAACTGAGCATATTAACAAACCACAGTTGAGTCTAAATCCAATACAAGCTGAAAAATTAGGTATTAAAACAGGTGATCTTGTTACTACTTCATCAAATACGGGCAATGTAATTTTATCGGCATTGCTAACAGATCACATACGCCTAGGTGAGGCTTTTGCACCTATCCATTGGAATAAACAATATGCATCAAACGCTACTATATCAAACCTTTATAGTGCAATCACAGATCCAATTTCTGGACAACCAGAGTCAAAACAAACGGCTATAAAAATTAGAAAATGTGAATTTAAATATCATGGTCAATTACAATTATCTTCAGATATTAAAGCACAGTTAACTCCTGTAGCAGAGTATTGGTTAAAGCAGCGTTTAAATCACAGTTTTAATTATGACTTAGCTGATAATAAAAACGGCTTTATAACAACACATTGGTATAAGCCTATGATGGGTAAAGCGGGAGAGTGGATAAGCTTAGGTCAAAATAATAATGCCAAGCAAGTCATGCTTTATATAATAAACAATAAACTAAAAGCTGTTTTAATGCTTTCTAATCAAATAATACCTGATATATCTCCTTGGATTGACCATTTATTTTCTCAAGAATCGATTAATTTAAAAACAATACAGCAGCTCTTAGCGGCCAAACCTGACAATACGTTTTTAAAAGGCAAGCTTATTTGCAGCTGTTTTAAAGTTTATCAAAATGATATTACAAAGGCTGTACAGCAAGGTTGTAATTCCATTGAAAAGCTTGGCAAAAAACTAAAATGCGGTACTCATTGTGGCTCCTGTAAATCAGAAATAAATAACCTGTTAAATAAAACAATAATAACAAAACCTTTAGTAATAAAAGAAGGAAGCGCAGCATGAATATCGTTAATTTTCATAACCCCTTAGATTTGGGAAAAGTATATTTAATTGGTGCTGGACCAGGGGATGCAGAGTTATTGACTTTAAAAGCCTTTAAAATTTTGCAACAAGTCAATGTGGTTTTTTATGATAGTTTGATCACAGATGAAATGTTAGCGCTGATCCCAAAAAAAACCAAAAAAGTATTTGTTGGTAAACGTTGTGGTAAACATAGTATTAAACAAAATGATATTTGTAATTTATTAGTACAAGCAGGATTATCGGGCAAAATTGTAGCTCGATTAAAAGGAGGGGATCCAAGTATCTTTGGACGTTTAGCCGAAGAAGCTGATGCGTTAACGCAACATAAAATTCCTTTTGCAATTATTCCGGGTGTAACTGCTGCTTCAGGCTGCGCCGCTTATTCAGGTATTCCATTAACACATAGGGATTACTCTCAATCAGTGCAATTTATTACTGCCCATCAAAAAAGTGTGCTATCAGAGCCAGATTGGGAAAGTTTATCAAAAAGTCAAAATACACTTGTTTTTTATATGGGGTTAAATCGAATAGAGAAAATAAGTAACTGCTTGATGGAGCATAATATGAGTATGGATATGCCAATTGCAGTCATAGATAAAGGTGCAACACTTGAACAGCAAGTGCTTACAAGTACATTAAAAGATATCACTAAAGCGCTCAAAGGGTTAAAATTATTAGGACCCGCATTAATTGTTGTAGGTCATGTCGTAAATGCACGTCAAAATATAGACTTAAATTTACTATTTGAACAACATAGAGAAGACTATAAAGTTAATGAATAAATATTTAGCACCATTTAGTGAATATATTCGTCATATTGGCCGCGGTAAAAAAGCAGGGAAATATTTAACGCAAGAACAAGCATTTGATGCTATGAGCCAGATAATAAATGGTGATGTTACAAAAGAACAGCTTGGTGCATTTTTAATGCTATTAAGAGTACGAGAAGAAAGTGAAGCTGAATTGGCTGGATTTTTACAAGCCGTCCGACTAACTACTTTACCTGAATTATCTCAGTTAAAAAATATTTCTTTAGACTTAGGGTGTTATGCTGGAAAACGCCGCCAATTACCTTGGTTTTTATTAGCCGTATTAACTTTGGCTAATTCTGGTAAAAAAATATTTTTGCATGGTACTAAAGAGCCTGAATCACAAAGGCTTTACTTAGCACAAGTATTAAAAATACTTAACTTACCCATGAGTAAAAATATCACTCAAGCAAAAGATTCATTAACAGAGTTTGGCTTTTGCTATATGGAATTGGCGGATATTAATCCCAAGCTAAAGCATTTAATAGATTTACGCTCACTTTTTGGTTTGCGTACTTGCGCTAATACTTTGGCACGTATGCTTAATCCAACAAATTCACACACCAGCTTACATGGCGTGTACCATAGAGAGTTTGATGAACGCCATATTCAAGTTGCAAATTTAGTAAACGATAAAAATGTGGGATGTTTTAGAGGCGAAGGTGGAGAAGTTGAAGTGAAAGCCGATCGTGAATTTTCCCTGCATTTAACCGATGAAAACGCTCAAAATAAAATAATTGAATTCCCACAGTTATTTACTGGTCGACAATATAAAGCAGATATGGAAAACATTTCACTATTAAAATCTGTTTGGCAAAACACACATAAAAATGACTACGCTGATGCAGCAGTCATTGGAACTTTAGCAGTGATGATAAGTGTGATGGAAGGCTCTAAAAGCGATGTTTCTTTGATAAAAGCAAAAGCACTTTGGCAGCAAAGAAGTAAGGGCTATTTTTTTAGCTAAATATTTAAAATATACTCAATTAAGTTTAAGCCTTAATAATGATAACTGATTTTCAATATGACATTTTGACCCGGATAGGTATGTTGCGTAGAAAAACTTAATCCATCAGCAGAGCGTACTCCAGGATCCGCAATAGATGAGTTAAAGAGATTATTAATTTTTAATGACATTGTGATATTACTTTCAAAAATATTTTGTTTTAATAAATGTAAATCCATCACAAGATAGCTATCGACTTCATTTCGAGGATTAGTTTTGGCTGTAGTTCGCTCACCTACATATCGCGTGATCATATAAATACTCGATTTATCATCATACTGCCATACTAAACCAAAATTAACTTTAATGTCTGTTACGTTCGGAATGTCATCAGACATGCCCTCAAACTCTTGTTTTGGGGACTGATAACTTATCGCTGAAAAGCCACTTAGATCATTGGATAAAGTAAATAGGGTTTTAAATTCAATACCTTTGATTTTAGCATCACCTAAGTTTTGATTTTGAGTATTATTAGCACCATTACCATCAATATCACCAATATCCACGTTTGAAATAATAGTATCGGTTAATTTATTACTAAAAAAATTGGTTTCCAGATAAAAATCATCATTGAATTGATAACCAGCACTAAACTCTAAATTATGCATTAACTCAGGTTCTAAATTTGGATTGGGTATTCTGGTAGTGGTTTTACTGAAGGTATCAAAGCTATTCGGTGCTCTAAATGCCGAGCCGTAAAGGGCTTTTAATGTCAGTTTTTCTGTAACCTGATTTACAATTCCTACTCTAGGATTAGTGGTATCGCCATAGATATTATTTTGATCTCGTCGGATCCCCAAGGTGAAAATTGTTGAATTTAAAATATTGGTTTCAAATTGATACTGGCCATAAAAGGCTCTGTTTTGATAATCATCTGAGATCCTTTCATCAACAAACTCCCAACTAAGTGGTTTTTCAGAATTGATAGAAACACCTCGATAACCCCGTTCAATATTGCTGTTTTCGAAATTAACGCCAAGAATAAGAGCCTGTTGGTCATTAATAAAGTAGCTTGTTTGTATTTCAATGCCTGTTAAATTTGAAGAGTGGGTAAAAGGTAAGAAATTGAATGCGTTATCACTTAGTTTGCCATAAACATAACTGTCATCAGCTATTTCTGTCTTTCTGTAGTATATCCGTTCGTCAATAATTAAATTTTCATTAATATTTTGTTGGGCTGTGATGGCTAATGTATTGGTGATTGAGTGCCATAAACTGCCTTTTTGTCCATCAATACTTATTGGTGCTATGGTGCCATAAATATCTTTTCCCTCGGTATTATTATAGCCGTACAATGGTAAACCAAAAAATTCAGCCGATGAATTAGAAAACTGCCCATGTCCCATAGGGCGATCATAGCGACTTGCATTAATACCAAAATAAGCAGTGTTTAATTTCACGTTCAAAGAATATGCATCATCTATATAACTGAGTGAATAGTTTGGATGGCGTTCCTTAAAAACGGGTCCATCGCTATTATAGATAGAACCTGAGAAAACATAATCAATATTATCAACAACATCACCAAAACTAAAATTCATTAAACGCGTACCAAATGAACCTCCACCGATTTGAAATTCAGCACCTCTAATATCTTTACCTTTTCTTGTAATGATATTTATTATACCGCTAAATGCATTAGCACCATATAATGCAGATGCGGGCCCCCAAATAACCTCTATGCGCTCAACATTATGTAAACTATATTGCGGTCCACCTAATACATTTCCTTCTAATATATTATTTTCGACAATACCATCTATCATCATTAAAGTGCGTTTGTTTTCATCGCCATATGCTCCCCTAGGGGACCAAATAAGTGGAAATGTGCCTTGCACATCAACAAAGTCGATACCGGGTAAATCACGTAATGCATCTTCAATTGATGTATAACCACGTAGTAAAATATCTTGAGAAGTAACAACCATTATTGTTGCAGGTGCTAGTTGAAAGGGTTCAGGTAATTTAGAGGCTGTTATAACTTCGAGTTGTAAGAGTTGTTCTATAGATAAATTAAATAAATCGTGTTTTTCATTCATTTCTTCTTTAGCATAACTACATGGAATACATAATAAACAGCATATACTGAAATAATTGAAGTTAACAAATTGAAAATTAAACATAAGAATAATTCCATAAGATGTACTTTAATCAACCTTCCTTTGATTATTTAAATGTAGACTATTAGCCTGAGTCATAAGATAAGATAGTATAATTTATTGGGTATTGCGAAATTTACATTCATGCCTCCTATTTTAGTATGCGAATAAATAAAATAGTTGAAAAGTAAGGATGTGAATTTTAGCTTAATAAAAACACAATAGAACGTACCTAAAATTGCGCAAGATCAAAGCTTAAATTTAAAATAATTCTAGGGGCTGTTGATCTTTGTTTGAATTTTGTGCGTAAGTGACAATCTCGTATAATTCACTTCGCCAAAACCAAACTAAACGAGATTGTCATGCCCCGATTAATGCTCACTGATGAGCTGTGGTCGAAACTAAAAGCTATATTGCTT
>NZ_FOLO01000106.1 GCF_900112265.1 Pseudoalteromonas denitrificans DSM 6059
AGAGGCATTTAGGGATACAAAAAATGAGTATTATGGTCTTGGATTAAAGCGCAGTAGAAGTAATAATATAGAGCGATTGCAGGCTCTATTATTAATAGCTTTAATTGCTCAGTACACATTGTATCTTATTGGAAAGGCAGCAGAAATATTAAAATATCATTACCACTTCCAAGCAAACACAATAAAGAAAAGACGAGTATTATCTTATTGTTATTTAGGAAAAAGAATTCTGACACATAAAAATTATCATATACCAGAATGTATCATTAAAAAGGCTCAAAGAAGCCTCATAAATGAGATTAAATAAAATGGAAAAGATATGGGGAGCCCTAAGGCTTTAGCCTTGCTCTTATAAAAAATCAGGCAAGTTAGCCCAAAGGCTAACCAACAAAGTTTAAATCTCAGAAAAACATATCACTATTACAAATTACTCTTAGTTTTTGGTGTATTTGCTAAGTAATACCTATTCATATGTGACAATGTAATATTATTATTACGATGGTGTCCTACAATGCGTTTAATTTTTAACTTTTCTTTCCTAACAAATTCAAAAAACTCTTTTTCAACTTGTGACATGTGAGTCGCAACAGTATTGTCAAAAGGTACTTCTAAAAAATCTCCTTCATAAATAATTTCACTTTGTTCAAAATATGCAAAGCTTTGCCCTTTACTGTGAGAGTTTTTTGGAATATAAAATCTAACACCATTTATAAGTTGTTTATTCACTATTGTTTGAAATTTAAATTGCGCAATCTCACCTTTAAATTTGGGGTATGCTTTAATGGCTTCAATACTGTATTCATCAGCTAAAATTGTGATATTTTTTTTAGCATATGCCGTCAAACCACGCATATGATCACTATGCGCATGTGTGATATAAACAGACTTTATTGTTTTTTCGGGTATATTTTTATTAATGAATGATATTACTTTATTAGAAGTTTTATCTGAAATAGGAGCACCAAATACCATTAACCCATCATGATTTTCTTTCACAAGCACATGCCTATCACCTGAGACATGATTTATGAGATATAAGTCTTTAGCAATTTTTATAAACTCAAGAGGTTTATCTTCTTCGTTAATAATTGGACCATATCCTGAAGGGAGAAGCAGTTTTGACTTTTCTATTTTGTTTATAGGTTTAACATTATTAATAATAAACTGTTTATTTAATACATTTTTAACCAAATAATCAACTTTGCTTGCATAGGTAATTCCGTTACTTTTAACAAAGTCATTATAAGTAAACGTTGCATTTTTCTTTGAAAAATAAACTGACTTAAGCTCAATTGGATGAGTATTAAAAATATAACGTACAAACATATTATCTTTTTGTGGTACTTGTATAATCGCTTGGTTATTCTTTTTAAATGTGACCTTAATTTTTTTAGTACTTACTTCTTCTAAAAGTTTATCAACAACTAAAAAATCGGCAACTCCAATCATGCTTTCTTTAAAATCATTCATCTGAGCATCAAATTTGAGTACCTGCTTGCCCTGCTCAAAACCATTTATATCATAATAAAGGGTGTGTAATTTTTCACTAAAATACACATTATCAAAAATGAAACCGCCTGGGTAATATGACTGTTCGTTTACATAAAATTGTTTTTTCTCGATATCAAAATCAAAAAGGTATGTACTTTTAATTAAATCTGGTTTTTTATAGTGATAGCTCTGAAAAGCAATCGGTTTAAGCTCTTCATAGGAAATAGAGAATTTATTTAATGGCTTACTGAATTCATAATGAGATCTAATGCTTTCGACTATACTTTGCTCAGTTAAATCCTTATTGTTGTGTGCCTGTAATACATTCGCATATAATGATGACATGACTAATAATGTGACTATTTTAAACTTCATATTTACTCCTTTAATTACTTTCATAAACGCCATTTAATATATTTTTTATCAAATGGAATAACTTATTCATCTTTATAACCTTTACGGATCAACAATTAAAATAAGAAATGATTCATATTGTCGATATCATATATTTATGTTCATATAGGAACAATATCTAATATCAGAAAGGACTTTTCTCATTAAAAGAAAAATAGATCTTATTAAAGCCATGCGTACATTTTTAGTGGTCGTTGAAAAGCTCAGCTTCAGTGGCGCTTCAAATCAGCTGAATTTGGCCGTATCAGCCGTCAGCAGACAAGTCGCAGAATTAGAAGAGCACTTTAAGTGTCAGTTACTATATCGTACGACCCGCTCTATGAAAGTAACAAGTGATGGCGTGTATTTTGTTGAACAATTCAGAGCTTTATTAAGTCAGTTAGACAACCTTGAATTCCATGCTGATAACAGACTCCAAATCATTAGGGGTGAGTTAACAATAACCAGTCCAAATAACTCTAGTGAGCTTGGCATTTCAACTCTTATCAGTGAGTTTTTAAAGTTGTACCCTGAAGTTCGCATTTCTTGGCAACAACTTAACCGATATACCAATTTAGTTGATGAAGGCATAGATTTAGCTTTCAGGGTCGGCGAACTCCCTGACTCTAGTTTAGTGGCACGTAAATTCAAAGAGTTAGAAGTACTATTTGTTGCAAGTCCTGAATACTTAAAAGTACATGGCATCCCTTCGCATCCTAAAGACTTAGTACAGCATGCCTGCATCATCGAACTTTCTACTAAACAGCCTTGGCGCTGGCGATATCAAGAAAATCAACAAACCTTGTATATAAATGTTAAAGGTAAAATCGAAGTAAATCAGGGGGAATTATGCGCAAAACTTGCAGCTGATGGCCATGGTATTATTCAAATTCCTAAGTTTATGATTCAAACATATTTAAATAATAAAGAACTCATTCCTATTTTAGAGTCATATCAAGTTAACCCTTTAAATATGTCTCTCGTTTATTCTCCCAGTCGCTTAATTAATCCCGCATTAAAAGGTTTTATTGATTTTGCTTTAAATCAGCGTTAGAAATACAATCTCACATCTGTAGGCGAAATTTTAACCTGGCGTTTTAAGAAATATTACGAAAATTTACAGCAGTTAAAACAATAATGAGCCTAAAGGCCAATCTACAAAAAATGAACTTCGTGGGCGAGGCTTTAGCTTTGCGTTTTAAAGGGTGTTAAGAATACTTACAGCAGTTAAGGCAGTAAAATAATGAGCCTGAAGGCCAATCTACAAAAAATGCACTTCGTGGGTGAAGCTTTAGCATTGCGTTTTAAAGGGTGTTAAGAATAATTACAGCAATTTAAACTACAAAATAATTAGCCTAAAGGCCAATCTACAAAAAATGCACTTCGTGGGCGAAGCTTTAGCTTTGCGTTTTAAAGGGTCTTAAGAATAATTACAGCAATTTAAACTACAAAATAATTAGCCTAAAGGCCAATCTACAAAATAATAGCCTGAAGATCAATCTCAATAATTTAAAAACTTCAAGCCAATTAAAAGCTCAAACGCTCTTTTAATATTGTGGCATTTCGCCTTGATATTTCGAGCATTTTTCCATCATTCATTGTAACAATATATCCATCACTGATAGCTTCAGACATATTTTTAATTGCATTTAAATTAATAATATATTGTCGATTTGCTCTAAAAAAATGTTGCTTGGGTAATCTTGCTTCAATACTACTTAAAGGTTTTTTTATAAAAGCATTATTATGTTCGAAAAATATTCGAGCATAATTTTTACAACTTTCAAAATAATCTATCTCACTTAGTTTAACTAAAAAGCATTGCTCACCGTTTTTAAAAAATAGCTTATTTGACATTTCAAGTATGGGTTTATCATCCAGTTGTCCCTCAATTTCGGAAGCGGTTTTAAGCTTATTTATTGCACCTTCAAGTTTATTTAAACTGATAGGTTTTAATAGATAATCAACTGTTTGATATTCAAATGATTGAATTGCATGTTCAGAATAGGCAGTTGTAAAAATTACTTTAGGCGAATAATGAATTGCATTTAATAACTCAAAACCTGTACCACCTGGTAAATGAATATCTAAAAAGAGTAACTCAGGCTCTAGCTCCTTTATTAGGGAGATTGCTTGCTCAGGATTTTCAGCTTGCCCAATTATTTCAATATCACTAAAATTTGCCAACATAGAAATTAATCCGTGGCGTGCTAATCGAGAGTCTTCAATAACCATTGCTTTCATTTTAAACCTCTTTTGGCAATGTAATTATGACCTTAAAAGTGTCACTTTGATTGATCACTTTTATACTCGCTAACGCGTCATATAATAATTCAAGTCGCTGCTTAATATTGACTAACCCAATTTTTGTGGTTTTATCACTTCTAAATTTTAAGTTTTCAGCTGGTTTGTCATTTGTTACCATAAATACCAATTCATTGTTTTTCTCATTAATATTTACAAGCACATTACCGCCTTCTGGTAGTTGCTCAATGCCATGTTTTATCGCATTTTCAACTAATAACTGTAATAACATAGGTGGCATTAAATACTTTTTTAAATGCGCTTCAACTTTCACTTCAAATATCAATCTATGTTCTAATTGAATTGATTGAATTTCAATGAATTTTTCAATTATCTCTAGCTCTGTACATAAACGCACTTTTTCTTTTTGACTACTTTCAAGAGAGTATCTTAATAACTGAGCTAAGTTTGTGATCATGTCATCTGCTTTTTTTTGATTCTCGTAAATCACAAATCGGATATTATTGAGAGAATTAAACAAAAAATGAGGATTAAGTTGATTTGACAAACTGGCAAGCTGAGCGTCTTTCAAACTATTTTGTAAACGTAAATTATTAAGCTGAGTTGTGTGTACTTTTCGATTTTCAATTGAATATATATAGATAAACCCCCATCCACATGCAATTACTTGATATGTAAAAGTTAAAAAAACTAATTGACCAATAATCACACCAAGCACTTGATCTGGTTTAGTATTTTCTAACTGAGGCTGTAGTATAAATGATTGCGTGCAATACGTTAAAACACAAGCAACCAAAACGCCAGATATCGCAGAAAAAACAAAAACAATCAATATGATTTTACTTATTTGTAAACTTTGCCAACTTCTTGTTTTATATAAATAACGAAACACTAGGGGCTGTTGATCTTTCACATTGGCAGCCAAATCATTGCACACGCCAGTGCTAGCATACTTTCAAACTGTAACTTTAATTTATCATATCTTGTAGCTATAGCACGGAAGTGTTTCAGTCTTGCAAATGCATTTTCAACTAAGTGCCTATATTTATATAAGCACCAATCTATATCTCCATTACCCGTTTTTGAGTTCTGCTTTCTGGGGATCACAGGGCTTGAATTTCTCTCTCGAACTTTATTTCTAATCGCTTCACTATCATAGCCTTTATCCGCGATAACAAAATCAC
>NZ_FOLO01000087.1 GCF_900112265.1 Pseudoalteromonas denitrificans DSM 6059
AAGCCAATCCATTATGCCTTGAATCAATGGGAAAAACTGATCCGCTATGTTGAAAACGGTCACCTGGATATTGATAACAATCGTGCCGAACGTGCGGTTAAACCATTTGTTATCGGGAGAAAGAATTGGATGTTCAGTAATACACGCAATGGTGCACAAGCCAGTGCGGTACTTTACAGCATAGTCCAAACAGCCAAAGCAAACGGATTGGTGCCATATGACTACATCAGTCATTGCCTTGAGCATCTTATCCATGCTCCTGAAAACTTGGATGCCATTCTGCCCTGGAATGTAAAACTGGGCTAGGTGTATTTGCCCAGTCGTTTACAACCTAAAAAACCTATATTGCTTCAGCTGAAAATGACATCATAGGCGCGGACTGATCAAAAAACACACTTTTCAAGTGTTGAAAAGAACCAGTTCCAATATTATTTAAATGCCATAAAGCAATGGAAAGAGGCGTTTATGATCCTTGGAAGCTAGCCGAGAGTGAAATATTCAACAGATTAGCAGAGTTCATTTTTACAAAAAGTCCCCATGAAAATAGTGTGAAATAAAGTTATTGAAAACGTGTAATAACTGAAGTGAAAGGAAGTCTAAAATTACATCTTCTTTATAGTTCAAAAAATACAAGTTGGCAGGAGTTGGGAAATACTCCCGAATATAAAGTGAACTGTATCATTATTGATAATAATCAATATACAAAAATTTAATATTGGCATTATTTAAGGTCAGAATTTTAAAATAGTTGCAAACTTGTGAGTACAGCTAATAGATTGGTTTCAGCTTTAATATTGTTAAAAAAAACGAAGGAGGATATTTTTTATGATCGTGCGCATAAACTAAAATTAGCGCTACTCTTTATTTTCCCTTTAGTTATTTTTGTTTTTAGCTCTTTGATTCAAATTGATAAGCTTTCAAAGCGAGCTGAACAATTAACAAACTTGGAGCAGCTAACTGCATTAACAATACATCTCACCGCTTTATTACATGAATTTCAAAAAGAAAGGGGATTAACGGGAATGTACCTTACCAGCAAGGGAATGCAGTTTTCAAAAGCTTTAGTGCAACAGAAGAAGCTAAGCGATGTGTCAAAAAAAAATCTGGAATCTTATTTTAAAAATAAAAAACAACATTATAAGAGTAAAGAATTAACACAGGCATTTTATGTTTTTTATAAACAATTAAATCAGCTTATGCATATAAGAAAGTTAATCATAGAAGTGAAAATGATTGAAAGCCAAGGGATTGATTATTATAACGTTCTTAATAAAAGGCTTTTATATATTATAGGCTTAATTGTAAAGGAAACAGTTGATACTGAATTAACTCAGGCTTTTTATGCGTATGTTCATTTTTTAAAAGCGAAGGAAATGACGGGCCTTGAAAGGGCTGAGTTGGGAAATGCATTTACTCGAGGTAAATTCTTACCTCAAGAATATCAACTGTGGAACAAACTTGAGTCAATTCAATTGCTTCATTATCAAGAGTTTAACCAGCTTGCCACTTCTGAGTTAAGAGAGGCTTTTAATAACTTATCAACTGAGTTGGTTTTTAAGCAAGTGTTATTTTTGCAATCCGTAGCACATAAATTTTCGAGTTCAGGTGATTTTGGTATTGATAGTTATTATTTATTTGATATTTACACAAAAAAAATAAATAGATTAAAGTGGTTTGAAGGAAAAATAACACAAGATTTATTACGTTACTCTCGTTCATTAAAGTTTGAAAGTGAACGAAGCAAGCGCATTTGGATCGCTGCATTAGCTTTTACTTTTATTGTGGTTTCTATTTTTGGTTATTATTTAATTATTGATATTAATCGTAGTGTTTCTCGTAAATTACAGGAGTATCAAAGCTTATTTGAAAATGGTTCTGCTGCTATTGTTGTCGTAAATCCAAAAACAAAAAATGTGTTATATAGCAATCATAGTTTTGCCAAAATGATGGGGTTTAATCATCAACAAATACCCTCACTTAATATGCACAATCTATTACCAAAAATGCAGAACAATAAAATACTCAAGCAATTTGATGATTTAATATTGGCTAAAACGCCAATGATTGAAATGGTGCAATTTCTACGCTCTGATGAACATACATTTTTTGCTGACGTATCTGCGTTTCCTTTATTAATTGGCAATACGCAATATATGGCAATAAATGTTGTTGATATTACAAAACGATTAACCTCTAAATTTAAATTAGAAAAATCAGAACAAACATTACAAAAGGTATTGAATAGCTTAAATTCAGCAGTGACAGTAATAGATCCTGAGACCCTATCGCTTATTTATCTTAATAAGTTAGCAACAGAGATACGAGAGCAAAATGATGAAGTAGAACCTATTTGGCCATTACTGTCTCCTCAAGCATATAGGGGAGGAGATATTAACTCTTTAAATAAAAAATATACATCTAGTGAGTTGTTTTATAATAAAACAAAACAAGATTGGTACAAAGTCACAGTACATTGGATACATTGGATTGATGGTAGATTGGTCTGCATTCGCATGCTTGAAGATATTACTGAACGCTATGATATTGAATTAAAAAACAAGCAATTACTTCAGGAAAATCGCTTGTTATTACGTCGTAATTATCAGCTTCAAGAAAAAGAAAGAAAAAATTTAGCTACGGATTTACATGATCAGCTAGGCCAGTTGCTAACAGGTATTAAACTGCAAGCGGATTTTATTTATCGTCAGGTAATAACTAAAGAGCTAACATTACAGGTATCGGCTAAAAGCATAATTGATGCTACGGGGGAGCTAATAAAGTCAACTCGTACAATTACAAATAACTTAAGGCCTGTTATTTTAGATCAATTAGGGTTAACTGAAGCCTTAAAAGAATTAATTCAAAATTGGCGAAGGCTAAAAACAAATATCGAATTTAAATTAAACCTTAATGGTGATTTTTATGATTTATCTGATGATATTGCCATTACTGTTTATCGTATTGTTCAGGAGGCACTTACCAATGCATGTAAACATGCAAATGCAACTCAGGTTAAAGTATCATTATCGTTAATTTATTCTTTAAAAGTGGAAAGTACATCTATTCAATTAAATATTGAGGATAATGGCGAAGGTTTTGATAGTCGCGATATTCATTGTCAAAGTATGGGGTTAGTGAATATGAGAGAGCGAACAGAAGCGCTCAGTGGTATATTTAATTTAATAAATAATCAAAATAAAGGTGTTGAGATTTTGGTTGTGATCCCTATTGAAGCCAGCCAGCAAGAAGCACTATGTTACTAAAATTAATGATAGTAGATGATCACGCTATTGTAAGAAGTGGTTTAAGCCGATTACTTGAATCTCAGAGCCAATTTCAAGTGATAGAAACTTTAGACTCTGCTGAGGCGTTATTAGTCAAGTGTAAAACACAGGTTCCAGATCTAGTAATAACAGATTTATCTATGCCTGGTATGGGGGGGATTGAATTAGTTAAACGATTATTATTAAAGTGGCCAAAACTCAAAGTGGTTATTTTTAGTATTTATCAAAACCCCTATTTGGTCAACAGGGTGATTGAATTGGGCGCTAAAGGTTACATTAGCAAAAGTAGTGAAACTCAAGTGATATTAGATGGTTTAAAGGCAATCATTAGAGGTGATGTCTTTATTAGTTCTGACATTAATATGCAAACAGAGCTATCAGGCAGTATGAATAAACTCTCAGCCAGAGAATTTGATATATTTAAATGTATTTCTGAAGGGTTGGGAACAAAACAAGCATCAGAAAAGCTTTTTTTATCTGAAAAAACAATTGCAAATAACATTAGCATTATTAAAAGAAAGTTAAACATTAGTTGTTCAACTGAAATGGTGCATATCGCACTCGCTGAAGGGTTATTTATAGCTGAAGAATCATAAAAATAAAGCTACCTTAAAATGTGCTCTGTATTTATAATCTTTAGATAGTGAAACAATGAGCTTTTGGCTAGGAAAAGACATGAATACAAAAGAAATTTATCAAAACAATCCATTACAGGGTGTTAAATTAGAAACCATTTTAAATGAATTGGTTGATCATTATGGCTGGGAGATTCTATTTGCATATTTGAGTATTAATTGTTTCAAAATGAATCCAAGTATCCCTTCGAGTTTAAAATTCTTAAGAAAAAGCGACTGGGCTAAAGAAAAAGTTGAAGCCTTTTATATGTATAAGCTTTTAGGTTACCCAAAGGCTGATGATATTCAATTTCAATTACCACCAAGAGACAGAATCGTACCAGAGCACCATAAAGCACGAGGTCCTGTTAATTTAAGCTTGGAAGATGCTCAACGTATTAAAGATAAAAAATCAAAAACATCATATAAAAAGCCATCTACTCCATCAAATCCTTGGGGTCAATAACAGTAACCTTCTTAATAAACCACTGTGATGCAATTTTATTACAGTGGTAATAGCTTAATTACACATATAATTGCATTAATAATAAATATCCGGCAACTAAAATTAAAATACTCCCCATAATAAGGTTAAAAATGTTTAGGTTATTAGCCGTTGTAAATAAATAACTCATTTTAGTGCCCGTAAATGCCCAGCATGTAATCGATAAATAGCAAATACAAAAATAAATTAAAACAAATAATAATAGCTGTTCAAAATTGTCAGGGTTGAATGCGGCAATGCCACTTATTGACGCAATCCAGGCTTTTGGATTTAGCCATTGCAATAAAAACCCATGTGAAAACGAGACCGATTTAGTGCAATCTGAATTTAATGCCCCTGTAGATTGCGTTATTTTAAATCCAATATATGCCATAAAAGCAATGCCAATGTAAGTTAATACTGTCATAAGCACAGGTAGCGTAATTGTAAGTTTATCTAATCCCAGCCCAATACTTAAAAAGAGTGAAATAAACCCAATCGTTGCACCCGATACAAATGGCATTGTATTTTTAAAGCCTATATTAATAGCGGATGTCATCGCAATAATATTGACGGGACCAGGTGAAATTGACATAGAAAATGAATATAGACACATAGCTAAAATAACGCTCATAAGTACTCCTTTTTATCGTATATTTAATTTAGCCTGTTTTTTATTGGAGTATAAGGTGCTTTAATTAGGATTCTTTGTTCTACCAGGTGGTGTTATGATTGATGATTTAAAAGCAATAGCGATATTTGCAGAAACTGTTCGTCAGGGTTCTTTTAGAAAAGCAGCTCAAACTCTAAATTTATCTCCTTCGGTTGTGAGTTATCATGTATCACAGCTTGAAAGGCGAACGGGTAACGCTTTACTTTATCGCTCAACACGCAAGTTATCGCTGACAAATGAAGGAAAAATCCTTTATCAACACGCTCAGCAGATGCTTTTAAGTGCAAAAACAGGGCTAAGTGAAATATCACCAAATAATCACACGCCATCTGGAAAATTAAAACTGACTTTGCCTGCTGTTTTATCATCTTCATTGATTACAAAAAAAATAACGTTATTTTGTAATCAATACCCAGAAATTGAAATATCGATTATCAGCAGTGATGAAAGGCAAAATATCATTCAGGATGGGATTGATTTGGCAATTAGAATTGGAAAAATGCAAGATAGTAACTTAAAAGCCAAGCATTTATTTGATATTAAAAGAAAACTAGTATGTTCAGCTGATTATTTTCATAAACATGTTCCGCCCAAAAAACCTGAGGCGTTATCTAATTGGCATTGGATTAAATTATCTATGTTGCCAGCAGAACGTACACTTTATAAATCTAAAAAAGAATACATATCTATTCATTATGACAAGTTTACTTCGGTTAATAGCGTTGAATTAATGACTCAGCTATGTATTCATGGTGGAGGTTTAGCAACGCCACCTGATTTTTTAATTGATAAACTGATTAAACAAGGTGAATTAATTGAAATATTTACTCAGTGGCAGGTAGAGCCTATTCCTGTGTATGCGGTATGGCCTCAAAACAGTTTTTCAAATAGTAATGCAATGTTATTTTTGAAATTTATTAACCAGGGTGCTTAATACCCTTTTATTAACTTTTAACAGTCAAAGAGATTCAACTATACTTTTTTAAAGCGCATTCAATATATGTTTATTATTAAGTAATAGGGGAGTATATGTATAAATGTCGATTTATATTTATTGTCATTTTCTTTATAAACTCGCTTCAAGCTTTAGCTGCACCTCAACAACAAATATCTTCTGACTGTAGCAGTTTATTAAATAAATCAGTTTTAAATGTATCCAGTCGCAGTAATGAAGCATTGGGTTATTACTCTGAGCTATTAAAGCGCTCTTTAAAAAATATAGGTTGTGATCTCACGATAAATTATATCGGTAAACTGAGTTATCAAAGACAAAATAAATATTTAAAAAATAATAAGCTGTCATTAATGTGGCGGCTAAAGTCAGATGTCAGAGATATGAAATATTTAAGAGTTGATGAAGGGCTTACCAATAAATTGATCACACATAGAGTTTTATTTATCCCTCAAGCGACACAATATAAGTACAGTGAAATTAATAATAAAAGTGATTTTATTAAATCAAATTTAGTGGGGGTGTTTGGGGAAGGCTGGTTTGATGTTGATGTATGGCGAGTTAATCATTTACCTTATATAGAACTATCTGGAGATAGAGAAAAAATTTATTCTATGCTCGAAAGTAAAAAGCGTGGTTTTGACTATTTTTCTAGAGGTATAAACGAAATCATTAGTGAGTCAAAACGATACCCAAATTTAGCAATTGAAAAAGAATTATTATTTGTTTATCAAAATGATATGTATTTTTACGTAAATAAAGAGAACGATCAACTAAAGGCTATTTTAGAATATGCATTATTACAAGCTAAAGAATCCGGCTTATTTGAAGCGCTGCTTTTTAAGTATTGGGGAGATATACAAACACAATTAAGTTTACCATCAAGAAAAGTAATAAAACTCGATATGCCCTAATATTTGACCCCTCGCTTAAAAAGTATATTTGATATCGAACATAATCTGACGCCCTTGACCTAAAATAGGAGACTGACTTCCTCTATAAGGCTGTATTAAATGATTGTTATCATTAAGAATACGGTTAACGCCAAAGTTAACTAAAAAATTGTTATTTTTAAACTGATAAAAAACTCTAAAATCAAATGTATTATCTAGCTTTTTAGGGGTTCCGCAAATCCAATCAGAATCATCAATGCAAGCGTATCTAGCAGAAGTATTATGACCAATTAAATGTAATGATGAGTGATTATTAAAAGCATAATGGAAGTCGAATTTGAGCATGTGATTTGGAATACCTAATACAGCATTTTTATCCCTTTTAATTTTAAAAGTATCTATGTTATTTTTTCTATAGCAAAAAGTGAATAACTTACATTTAAATATAGTTTGTTAAGTTGCCAATTAAGTTGAACTTCAGCGCCATAACTACTGAAATCACCTAAAGTTGTATTATTAGCAGATTGAGGGTTAAAGCCTATGTAATGATTGATTTTTTGTAAATAAAAATTTGATGTTATGGTCAGATCTGGATTGAATTGATAACCTGTTTCCACCTCCCAACTTTTCGTTTTTTCGATTTTAGTGATGGGTGTATTGGCATTTTCTGCGCTTGCAACAGTATCGAACTGAGGAATTTTAAATGCTTCATTATAGACTAATTTAAGATGTAATTTTTGCCATAATTTAGTCAGTGACACTCTAGGAACAAATTCATTTCCTGCAAATTCATGGTCTTCAAATCGACCTCCCAAAGTTAATTTCCCCCAATCGAGTTGAGTTTCAAATTGAGAATAAATTGAATAATCATCATTATTTGCTGTGTTTTTACCTTGGTAACGTACTTTAGGATCAAAAAGATAAGATTGCGTAATTTCAGCCGTTTCATAATAATAACTTGTACCAAAAAATATATTCGATTTTTTTGATAGGTTATAAATACCAGATAAATCAAAGCGTGCTCTGTTTAAGCCTCTGGAAACATTATGTTGGTACTGCCCTTTACTATTCCAAGGTTTTTGATTGGTATAAGTAAATTTTATATCCAATGAAAAGTTATCATCTATAACCCATTTTTTATCGGCACTTATGGCTTGATGTAAAAATGAAAGGTGATTTTTTTGAGTATATTTCTTATTAGGTGAAAAAAATATACCTGAATCACCAAAGAGTAACCTGTCTTCTTGTTCAAATTTTTCATATTGTAAGTTAAATTTCCACTGATAGATGTCTAAAAATACATTCAAATTGATAGGCTTTGAGTTAGCGTTATTCTTTAAAGGCAGTTGATAAGCATCCAGTGCAGTCCAGTTTTTATCGCTATAATCACCATGACCAAATGAAGCTGAAAAACCATATTTCAATTTTTGTTGTTTGATTTGGTTATCACCAGTAATGATATAATGAAGGTTTATATTATGATTTGATGCTAAGCCTAAATCTGATGTCAAACTTATTGACTGATTTGACTGATTTGACTGATTTGACTGATTTGACTGATTTGACTGATTTGACTGATTTGACTGATTTGACTGATTTGCGATTAAGCTTGTTATTCTGATCACTGCAAGTGCAGCTTGACCACCAAACTTAACTGAACCCGGTCCTCGGATTATTTCAACTTGATGGATATTACTTGTGGGATAACGCGCCCCTAAAGCTAAAGAACCAAATGCCAGTTCATTTTGCTCTATACCATCTATGATAAGGAGTATTTTAGCTTCCATTCCCCATACACCCCGAAAGCTTGTTGAGAAAGTACCAATCGTATCTGTACCAATCCAAAACCCAGGAACTTGTTGTAATAAATCCATTAAATACCGCGATCCAGAGCTCATAATATAATCGTGTGTCAAAATAGTGACTGTACTAGGCTGCTCTCTTATCGTTGTTTTATTGTTAGAGGAGATATCAATCTCTAGGTTTAATAACTTTTCTATGGACAAAGAAAAAACATTGTCATTAGCGTAACTAAATGAAATGAAAATATATGACAATAGAATAAATAAAAAACTAAATTTAATAATTGCGGACAACTTACAGATCATTAGCAACATATTATTAAATACACAAACGCGATTGATATTAAGTGTAGCTTATTAATTTATAGCTGGGCTTTTCTATGTTCAGAATATAGTTTAATAGGGTATTTCTGCTGTAGGCCTAAAAAGTGTCATTATTGTCATTTTTCAACCTTTATATTCATTACAAATGTAACGACTTTCATTACATTCTCATACTTATGCAAACTACCGACTACATCTTATGCCATTCATAATGTTGCTTCTTTAATTCGATTTAGTTTAGGAAGTGCTCGTGAGAAAATTAATACCTTTTATATTTATTCCCTTAATTACAATATTTGGTTGTGGTAGTGATAGTTCAGGAAAAAAAACACAGGTCAAGATAGCGGAAATAGCAGAAGTTCATCATATCCAGCCAAATGATGTGGCAACTTATATTGAAAATTATAAGCTACAACAAGAACAATTGAATTTTGAATTTAATGGGGTTGATTATGATATTGAATTAATTGATTTTGATATGAAAAAAAATATCATTGAGGCGAAATTTGAATTAGGTCTATTGGTAATAGGTTTTGATTTTGATAATGAAAAGCCTATTAATAACCTAACTGTAATAGCCACAACTGATATTACAGATGAAAGTAAAATAACTGCGGTCTATGGGGCTACAGACTTGTTGTTATCAGAACAAGATGAAAATATTATTTATGCTGGGGATTTAATCGATACTCAGATGAATACACATTACACCGCTAAATTAACGTTTAATGAAGCTTTAATAAATGGTGGTAATAGTAAATTAACAATTCAAGATGAAAAAGCTTATTTAAGTGGCACTTTAGGCTCTAAAACTTATATCCAAATTAAAGATTTGATCAATCAAAACCCGAGTGTAAAAACGATAAAATTTATTAGTATTGATGGTTCAGTCAATGATGCTATTAATATGCATACTGGGCGTTTGATCCGAAATGCTCAACTCACAACTTATATGCCAAGTACTGGTGAAGCCTATTCTGGAGGTGTTGATTTATATGTTTCTGGTTTTAATAGAGTATATGAGATAGGTGGAAAATTAGGAGTACACTCTTGGTGCTGTGAAGCTGGAAAACCGGCAGACCAACTAGGCAAAGATCATAAAGGACATGGCGCACAGTTAACTTTTTTCAGAGAAATTTTAGGTAAAGAGTTAGGGCCTGAATTTTACTTTTATACTATTAATGCGGCACCCTTTGATAGTGTTCATGTTATGACTAAGCAAGAATTAATTAAGTATAAAATTATTGCTGAATAATCTACTCAGACGTGAAATAAAAGGTACTTTGTTAATATGCAAGGTATCTTTATTTTAAGTTTTATCGACAATTTTTAACGGAAATAATGAGTTACTGATAGTTTTACAGTTACTTTCGGTTAAACTTACAAGTATGTTTTAATTTTATTATGTTGAAAATGACACAGAGCATTTTAATTGTCGAAGATGATTTAAAACTCGCAAGCTTACTGAATGATTACTTTAGTGATTTTGGCTTTGAGACTAAAGTGATCACCAGCGGAGAAGATGCAGCGATCAGCATAACTTTAAGTACTCCTGATTTAGTCATTTTAGATTTGCGATTACCTAAAGTCGATGGTTTAACAATTTGCCGGCAAATCAGAGACAAATATCAAGGTATTATATTAATGCTCAGTGCCAGTGGTGATGATATAGATCAGGTTGCGGCACTAGAGTTAGGCGTTGATGATTTTGTACAAAAGCCTATTCAACCTAGAGTTTTACTCGCTAGAGTTCGCATGTTATTGCGACGAAATAGTGCAAGTATAAAGCAAAATCATAAAGAAATTACTTTTGGTCAGTTAACCATTAATAATTCGCTTCGACGCTGTACTTTAAATGAATTAATTGTTCCCTTAACACCTTCAGAATTTACGCTATTATGGCTATTAGCAAGTCAACCCGATGTCGCATTAAGTAGAGAGCAATTACAAAAATCATTAAGTGGATTAGATTACGATGGTTTAAATCGTCTCATTGATAATAAAATTGCTCAGATAAGAAAAAAGCTTAGTGATGATGCATTAAGGCCTAGAGGCATAATTACGGTACGCAACAAAGGCTATATGTTTGTACCAGATTATTGGTTTAATTAAATGACAAGATTATTTTTATCATTATATGGAACCTTAACCGTTACTTTTATTATATTTGTTTTTACCGCGCACTGGATCAATACATTTTTAATTTTAGATATAGATAACGTGATTGAAGCTAAAAATTTTCAAGCTGAAATTCAAATGCTTGAACAATTAACGCCATTTATAACTGAACAACAAAAAAAGCAGCATCTAAGAAAAATTGCAGAGTTAAATCAGATAATCATTGAACCCGTTATGCATGAACACATTCCAGATTTTGTTGCAGAGGAATTAAAACAGCAACAAGTTTGGGTTGATGATAACGATTTAGCATATTTTTCTGCATTTGTTCCCAAACAATATTTTTCAATGCGAGAAAATGATGAGCACAAATTGGTTCAAGTCGATGTCATGATTGAAAAGACTATTTTATTAATGATGTTTACGCTTATTGGTGTGATCACATTCATTTGGATGAAGCTATTAGGTAATAAATTACGCCACTTAGAAAGGGCTACAGAAAAATTTGGAGCTGGAGATTTCAGTATTAGAGCGCCTTCCTCATTTCGTCATTCTGTTGGTAATTTAAATTTAGGCTTTAATCAAATGGCAAGCAAAATTGAAAAGCTGTTATTAAGCCATAAACAACTTAGTCATAATATTGCACATGAGTTACGCACGCCAATTTTTAAAATACAAATGCAACTGGAGTTATTAGAAGCAAACAGCAATGCAAAACAGCAAAAGTACATAACAGGAATTGAAGATGATTTATTTTATTTACAAGATTTAGTTGATGAACTGCTTCAATATGCTCAAGCTGAACGTGCTGAATTAAAAATAAAACGCAGCAATTTTAAAGTAAACACTTTAATTAATTCTGTTATAGATAATTTGTCGGCCACAACAAATCAGAACATCAACTTTAAAAGTACCCAAGATAATGATCTAAGTATAAGTGCAGATATTAATTTAGTTGCTCGTATTATCAGTAATTTATTGAGTAATGCCATAAAATATGGACTAGATTTAATTGAAATATCAGTAGAGTCATGTGATAAAAAATTATTCATTCATATAGATGATAACGGTAATGGCGTTGGTAAAAATAATATTGAAAGTATCTTTGAACCATTCTATCAAGTTGACTCAAGTCATAATGGTTATGGGCTTGGATTAAGCTTAGCCCGTGAAATCGCAAAATTACATAATGGGAATATAAAGTATCAAAAAAGCCCTTTAAGTGGTGCTAGGTTTACTTTAGCGCTGCCCATGGAAAATAATAAATTCTGAGAAGGTAAACCACCTTGTTTTTTTGCAAGGGTTTACTTTTATTATAAAAATTTTAATATTAAGTATAAAAACTCTAAGTAAAAGTTGATTTTTTAACCTTTGATTATTATTATAGGTACGGAGTTAAATTTAAAATTATAAATAACATTTTATAAAGGACTATGTATGTTTTTTAAAACACTATTACCCAGTGGTTTTTTGTTTTTGTGCGCTTCATTTAATATTTCTGCAGAACCTGATGTTTTGTTTGATGCTGAAAAGCAATGTAAAGCAAGAGAAACTATGACTGGTATGCGTTATACCCCACCTTGTAGCATTTCAGATATTGAAGTTGAATTAGGTTCATCAGACTCAATTTTAGATATTTACATGAAAAAATTCCCTCTAAATAATGAAATTGCATATCAATTTAATTGTCAATCTCTGCGACCTTTTTCTTTAAAGTATAAAGTAATGAATGATGACGATGTACTTCACACCGGGCGATTTTCACCTAAATTCAGGTATTCCGAAGATGATGGAATGTCAAAATTACAGCTTAGCAATTTGTTACCTGAGAGCAAATTAAAACTGACTAGTGCAGAAGGTTTATCAGGGTTTCAGGCTTTAAAACCAGGCTGTAAATTAACATTAGAAGTAATAGATAATATTGATGCTGAAATTCTCAATCTTGTGACAATTTCTTTGGGCAATATTGAAAATATTACTGACGCATTGACTGGTACATCTAGCTATAGCTCACTCATGCATGAAATGAATAACAGCATGGTGTTCTTAACAACAATTGAGCAATTTGTTGCATTTTCAGATAATAAAATACTTATTGAGACTTTGGCACAAGCAAAACTGGTATTAGAAGATAACGACGAAAATGAAGTTGTGATCAGAAACCAAGTGAAAGATTTAAAACTTGAAACTATAAAAAAGCTTGAGTCTATTCAAACTTATTTAACGGATAATATGGCTCGTTTTGAACAGTCGTCTTACATTACTGAGGAAGAAGTTAAAATTTATCAAGATACGCTAAATTTTATTAATGCACTATAAATCAAAAACGTAAGTAAAGTATTATTAATACTTTACTTACGTTTTTAATAACATGCTTGCGAATTATTTTAAGGACAAAACAAACCTTATACTTTTTACTCCATCCATTTGATTACTTTTATATAACTTCTTCTTGATTTGTTTCTATTTTTCAGCAAAATACCTTACTTAAAAGCGGTATCGCCTTATTCGGCCCTTCGTTAAATATCTATCGCAACTAAAATAAAAATATGGAATATGTATGTATCAATTATATTATTACCCATTAAATGCAAGTATGGCTCCTCATTTTATACTTGAAGAGCTCAATATAGATTTTGAATTAGTTAAGGTAGATAAAGACAATAACGCTCAAAAATCACAAGATTATTTAGCATTAAATCCAGCTGGTCGTATACCCACTTTAGTACAAAATAATTCAGTGATTTTTGAAAGTCCAGCTATTTGCATTCACTTAGCAGAAACTCACCCTCATGCTCAACTCATTCCTCAAATTGGCCATAAAGATAGGGCGTTAGTGCGTCAAGCGAAGCTTGATGCATCTTGCAGGGTGCAAGTCCCTGTCGGGTAAGGTTTAGCCAACCACCCGTATCGCGTGTTGCGCCTATGGCGGAGCTTGTTTTTCAAGCGAACAAGATAGGCGAAGCGTACACAGAGAATTATATAGGCCATAGGGGATACGTGTCCCTTAAGTGCTGGTATCGCTCCGACAAGTACAGTCTGACTGACGAGGTTTGTAACGCCATCGAAGTCCAAGCAAAGCAACCGTTATTCAACGCACATGAAAGGGCAAGGTTGTGGCGAGTCAGCGGAGTTATTAAGCCGTGGCATGTATAAAGAGATGTATTGAGAACTTGAGAGATCCAAAGG
>NZ_FOLO01000098.1 GCF_900112265.1 Pseudoalteromonas denitrificans DSM 6059
CTGACCAGACCAATATAAAAGTTCTTGAAATCACGATGATTTGACTGATGAAAAGCAATCATAATAGTCATACATTCACTTGTAGACATTTTCGAACTGCGCCTACGCTTTTTAGTGCTGTCAGAGATTAATAGCGCTTCCCATTCGGGTAAAAACTGATGACAAAAATCATCGACATCGCAAAAAATTTCAATTAATTTATTCATCTGCCCACCGTTATGCTTTCAAATCGTTCTTGGTCGAAAGATCTGATCGCTAGGTGGGCAATTAGTTCACTTCTTATCCAGAATTCAGGTTACTTAGTTCAGTTAATAAGCCCTTTGCTGTGGCCATGGTTGTGCTAGCAGTTATGAGTGTGCCTATTTCTTTTATGAATATTGTCACCAAATATGATGTACTTAGTTTGATAAGTGGTGCTCAGTACTTAAGTATTTTTGAAACTGAGCAGTTAAATGCGCAAATTATGTTGTTATTGAAATCGCATAATAACGGTATTCAGCTTGTTCAGTTATTTTGGGGCCTTTGGTTATTCCCTTTTGGTTATCTTATGTTTAGATCTGGGTTTGTGCCAAAGGTTTTTGGTATCTTATTAATGACTGGCTGTTTTAGCTATTTAATCAAGTTTATCTGTGCTCTGCTTTTCCCTGAGATTAGTATCCCTAGTTATGTACAATGGCCTGCTTCTATGGGGGAAATTGGTAGCTGTTTATGGCTTTTAATTATGGGGGCTAAAGAGCATAAAAATAAAGAGAAAACTGAGTTACAAAAAGTAATCAATTAATAAATCCTGATATTTGGCATGTGATACCTTGTATAAAGTGCCGTTTTAAGTACTTTTATATTATCGAATTTAGTTAATGCTTTATTCTAATCAAACTTTTAATTCATTGTATTTATGTATATTTTAAATTAGAATCCCGCTTATTTTGTACCAAAAACAATATACATCTATCAGGAAGATAATGAAAAATATAATTGTAATTATCATGTTTACTTTACTTGGTATGGGCCAAGTATTTGCAAAACCGCTGCCGTTAATCCATTTTGCTAAAAAATCAACTTTTCAAGATATTGAACTATCACCAGATGGTAAATATTTTGCAGCCTCTATGACAGATAAAGGCATTTCTTCATTGGTCATAATGAATGTTGAAACTAAAACCTTAGCTAATTCTATTAAACTTCAAGAAGGTGAAAAACTTTCTTATTTTAAATGGCTGAATAATGAACGTATTTTATTCTCTAAGGCAATTGATAAAGACAGTCATGAACAATCTTTCGATTATGGTGAAGTTTTTGCGATGAACTTTGATGGTTCTAAATACATGCCTGTTTTTGGTTTTCATGTTCCTTTACCCAAAAGGCCGAGTCGAAATAAGAGTCAAGGACCTATTCGAGCTTGGGGTTATGTTGCATCTTTGCTTGAAAATGATGATAAACATTTTATTGTCGCTTCGTCTTCTTGGGATAATACCTATGATGCGGGTACCTCTTTATGGCGTGTTAATGCCTATAATGCAAAACGTAAAAGAATTACCTTAACACCTTTTGGTAATATGAATTTTATACTAGGTGAGGAAGGTAAACCTTTATTTGCCTCAGGAACTAATTGGAAAGGAATAAAAAAATCTTATTTCTATCAAGACAGAAAATGGACTATGTTGGAGGATTCTCATCCACTTAATTTATTTGAACCACAAAGAATAAGCGAAGATGGTGAGCACATCACATTTACTAAAAAACTTGATAATAAAACACGTTCTTTATTTGATTACGAAATTAAATCAAAAAATCTCTCTAAGTTATTCCAAGATGAAAATGTAGATATATATACAATTATTTATGAACCAGAAAATAATCAACCCGTTGCTGTGATGACTATGCCGGGTAAAATAAAAACCAATTATTTAGTAGAAAATAACGATTACGTTAAACTGCGTAAACAATTATCAAAAAGCTTTCCAAATGACACCGTATTTATTCAGTCTCAAACTAAAGATGGCAGTAAAGTCATATTTTTAGTTAAGAGTGATAGAAATGCAGGTGATTTTTATTTATTTAATACTAAAACTAAAAAAGCGCAATATCTAGTAAGTCGTAAATCGTGGTTATACCCTGAAGATATGGCACAACGACAAGCTATAAATTATAAAACAAGAGATGGGGTTACTATCCACGGTTATCTGACAAAGCCACAAGGCAAAAACAATGTAAAACATCCTCTAGTAGTGATACCCCATGGCGGGCCATACGGTATCAGAGATACTTGGTTTTACGATGGTGAAGCCCAAATGTTAGCAAATAATGGTTTTGCAGTGCTGCAAGTCAACTTTAGAGGCTCTGGTGGTTATGGCAAAGAATTTCAGGAAAAAGCCTATCAAGCAGGAGTTAAATTAACACAACTTGATATTATTGATGGCACACTTTGGGCGCAACAATTAGATGCAATCGATAGTGATAGGATCTGCATTATGGGCGCAAGTTTTGGCGGTTATTCAGCATTAATGGCGCCTTTGATAAAAGATGATTTATATAAATGTAGCATTGCCATGGCGGGTTATTATGACGCAAATAAACTTATTCAAGGTGATCTTAGTAAGTTTAATGGTTCAATAGAGCATAAATTTAAAGAGCTATTTGGTGATGATGAAAAACATCTTAAGGCAAGTTCACCAATTAACTATATTGAAAAATTAAATATTCCGGTATTTATAGTACATGGCGGAAAAGATGAGAGAACGCCACCAGAACAAGCTTATTTACTTAAAGATGCTTTAGATAAACATCAAAAACCGTATGAATGGTTATTTAAAGAAAAAGAAGGTCATGGCTTTTATAATGAAAAAAACCGTGAAGAATATTATAAGCGTACATTAGCGTTTTTAAATAAACACATAGGGCTTTAATACTATAATTCATACGACACTTTAATATCGTTTAATAGTTTCAGATGTTTTGTTATTGAGACAAAACATCTGCTTTTTTACCCTTATCTCTCCAGCAAACTTAATCATATTTTCATTCATGACTTAAACATCGGATACACATCTTTTTCTTTGAGTACTTTTAACAAGCAAGTTTAAACGACTCATTTTATAATTCATGCCAAGAGTACTTGATATAATGCCTGCATTAATATGTTGATTTTAATCTAGTAACTTCTTGTTACTTATAAAGTCGTATAAAAGGTGATATCGGCATTTACTTTTCATTAATTGACAGTACCTTTATTGGGCTCGCGTTTTACAGGCAACTTTTTTTAATAATAAGGATCAAAAAAATGAAATTAAAATTAGCTAAAAAGAAACTTAAAAACCTATCTAAAGATAATAAAGTACTACCTTCTGATATGACAAAGCAGATTGCAGGTGGTTTAACGACCAGTCGTGCTTATTGTTATAATACAGGCTTATGTTCAGATACCTTGTACTGTTAATTAAGCGGTCATTTTTATTACCGATTTCATATTTGAGGTTTTATTTATTAATCATAAATAAACATGAAGTCGGTTTTAGTCGATAAAGTACATACTTGGTTTAATTTTTTGATTTACGCATCAGTTGGGGTTTTTAATTTTATAGTACTTTTTAGGTGTCTCTTGCATAAAACCTTTAAAATCTCGAATGAAATGTGCCTGATCAAAATAGCCATTATCCAATGAAAGTTGGGTTAAAGAATCAAAACGATTATTCGCTATAATTGTTTTTAAATTCCTGATTTTGTTGATGCGAATATAAACATTGGGTGCGACTCCTATATAGCGTTTAAATAGTCTTTGTAGATCACGGTGTGAAATTTTAAAATCATGACTGATTTTTGAAATATTGATGCCTTGGTCATTTTGAATCGCTTTTAAAATATTATTGAGCTTATGATGTATTTTAACTTTACTCTTTTTCAATACATGTAATAAGTACGCTTCTATTATGTGAATAACGTCTTTTTTATCTGCTTTTTTATCCAGTAATTGTTTTATATCTTTGTATAGTACTGAGCCGGTTTCAAAATGGCTTTTGTACCTAAATATGATTTTATTTGCCAGCTGTGACATTTCTACATTTAAAAAGTGATGCCCTGTTTCGGGGAAGAACCTAATGCCAATACAGTTAATTTCATTTTTAAACGTCAGTGTCAGCATATCTGTTGTAGGGCCAAGTAAGAGGTATTCTTTTTGTGAAACTTGATTAACACCTTTCATTTTTAAATTAATTTCATCGCCAAAGTTAAATATGAATCCAGAAGCACAATCATTCAATATTTTGAAAGAGAGCGTTTGTTTATTGGAGGTATTTGTAGCAAACCATATTGTTTGTACAAAGCCAATTAGCTCGGTACAAGGGGCATGCATTTGCAATTGAATTTCATTAATATCTTGCATTTTTGTCGCTTTTATACAATTTCAAAACTTTAAAGTTACTTAATATAGAAAAAACTAACCTATGTTAAGAGAGCTAAAAAATGAACTCAAGATTAAATTACTTTAAAGCATCCCCTGAAGCCATAAATACAATACTTAATATTGAAAACTATATAAGCATGTGTTGTGAAGGTAAAAAAACACTGGATGTCAGTTTGTGTCATCTGATCAAAATTAGGGTTTCTCAGATTAATGGCTGTGCTTATTGTATTGGTATGCATACAAAAGAAGCAAGAGCGGCAGGCGAAACAGAACAAAGAATATATGCATTAAATGCATGGCGTGAAACCCCTTTTTTTTCAGATGCTCAAAGAGCTGCATTGGCGTGGGCAGAAGCAAATACCATAATTCATAAAAGGGGAGTATCCGATAAGCTATTTGAAAATGTGAAACAATTTTATTCAGATGAACAAATTGTCGATTTAACTTTAGTCATTACCACAATTAATACATGGAATCGCATTGGTATTAGTTTTCAAGCGGATGTAGGAGGTTATAGTGTTGAAAATTGAAAGTTTTAAAAAGTATAAGGCGTTTTATAGGGTATTTAAATGGTTCAGTTGCCGTTAAATAAATAAGAGATACGTTTAAGTATTTACTGGAGCCGAGAACAAATATTTTTGTTCTCGGCTCTAACTTATGAAAGTCATATTTTATGAATTTATAAACGGAGTGTAATTTAACAGCCACTCGTATTTAATTCGAATTTGGGCCTGGCACCTATGGATAAAGCTTCAGGATAGCCATATGAAATATTTACATCATCAATTTTTGGATCTGGAGTTGGAGAACTATCAGATTTTATTTTATCAATTTTAGGGATTATGGCTTTTACTTATATCATGTGTGCCGCAGAATTCATCCCTCTTTTGAGTTCTTTTAATGCGACTATACGTGCATCTGATTGAATATTTAAAAACCGAGTACTAGCAGTAATAGCTAAAATACCTAAAATGACTATTACTATGATTAGCTCGATGAGTGTAAAACCTTTTTGCTTCATATTACACTGACCTAAAAATATTATTCAACAGAAACAGCATTATATAATATTCTTAATCTGTGTGTCATTTTTGTATAAGTGAATGCAATAACACCTGTTGTAGTGCAGTTTTGTCGAAATAAGATGCACTTTTTATAAAGCGATAGTTACCTAAAATTGGGTCGTTATTTTCCCATGCTTAGACTTTAGTGTTAGTACTATTTTTGTGTTTTTTATGGCTTGTATACTTCCCTTCCTTATTTCCTCCTTTATTGCATGCCATAATATAAAAAGTTAGCTACTAATTTTTGATAGTTATTAAAAATATCCATTTTTAATTTCATTTTTTACTATCTTGTATAAGTAAGCTAATTTTTGGCAAGGAAGCACTTATTTTTTATAAGATTTGAAAACAATATTAATTTTCGGTAATGGAATAAAACACTAGGTACGCAATATTTGAGTGCGTTAAAGTGACTTGTAATGCGTGTGTTTTAATGGGGCTTTTTCCTTTTAACTCCCTCTCAATTAAGGTGAGTTAGGTTTAGAAGTGCAAAAATCTTTCATAAGTGAAAGCAATAACCGAATTTAGGATCAGTATTATGTTAGAACTGATGGAATATAACCTCTGGCTACAAAGAACTAAAGCTGGAATTACTAAACCCAGAAGCAGTGCGCTGAAAAATATTGATAACAAACTTAAAAATTATCATTTACAGGGTCGAACACCAAAACTCAGAGTTGAAGTTTCAACAGCAATTGAAGTTTGGCAAGAAGAAAAAGGAGCCACCTGGAAAAGTAGCGTCCGTAATACCAATGGGGCTGTGGTTGATTTAATTAAACAAATTAATAATGAATTTGAATTAACTGAGTTAGATAAAACGGCAATACGTTACTTAGAAGATCATCGTCGACAATATATTGTTCATTTATTTCAAGGCCGTGAGATAAAACTTTCGAGTAAGGTTTATACTGTTTATGAAGCATCAACAGCGGTATATCAAGCAGGAAGTGTGGGGAGCTCTGCATATACTCAGGCAAGAAACTTAGTCAACCTTATTCTTGGCAATGCGGCAACAGATCCTGGCATGATGGCCTTAATAAAAGACATATTAGGGAAAAGCTTGTCTGACTTTATTGCTCAGGTAACACCAGGTGTGGGTTTGGCATATTCGACATCTATGACGACCTATAACGGTTATTTAGCATTATCTGCTGCTAAGTCAGCACACAGTATTAAAAATTCACACAAAGGGTTATTGCCTGGAGATCCTACCGCGGCATTTTTGGCGGTCAAAAAACTGATTGAAAGAGAAAGAAATGCCTGTGCTGCAAACGCAGGAACTCATGCTATAGAAGCAACCGCAAAAGCTGCTGGCATATTCCTTGACGCAGGTGCTGCAACAGGAACCGCCGCATCTATTATTGGCATGGCTTCTCGTTTATTGATAAGTTTGCATTTGTTGAAAAAAGACTGGGACGAAATGCAGGCGGTTAAAGGTATATTTCAAAAACCATGGGAAATAGACAGTAGTATATTTGCAAAAAGCCCGCTATTAGGCTGTTACTTTTTGTTAAGTGCCGATACTTGGGTTATCGTGAATTTGATTTGCAGCGACTTTGGTAAACCTGGTTATAAATACAAAGTAGAGCAAGCAGTAAAAAATCATTTAAATCCATTAATGATAGTTGCTGGGCAGTGCATTGTTAATCATAGAATGACTTTAACAGGACCTGTGCCAAAATTAACTGTTGAGCGAGAAGATGATTTAACGCAAATTGCTATTAGAGACGCTAAACTTGCCGATAAAATAAATAGTAGTCTATACAATAAGTTATATAACAAAGTTTTCAGTACTCAGTTGGAAGGTTATTTTAAATAAGAATTAAGTGGTAAACACTAAATAGGCATTTAGTGATGAATGCTAAATGCCTATTGAATTAAAATATCGATTTTTCAATTTATGTCATTGTCTTTGTTTACTCTTCGACCTTTATACCTAAATACTCTTTTATTTTTCCTTTTTTCATCGACTCTTGAATATTAATTTTATAATTTTTGTTATCTGCATTAAGGGATATTGCACAAAAGAACATTTTAGTTGCGAGTTTATACTGTCTATCTATAAAGTGGCGACGTCCCAGTTGATTATAGATATCAGCTTGTTGCTGCTCTTTGTATATAAAGTTGAAAGCAAATTTTTGAAGTAAAGAAGAATAGATACGTCTAGCGCTATGTACCAGATCTGAAAACTCACAGTTACCCCGATAAATTAATTCAAAACAGGCATTTTCATCTCCTCCAATATGATTCACGCAGGCTTTGAGCGCACAGATACTTGGGTCAAACTTTGAATCTTGCCATTTTGAATTTAATCCAGTTAGCTGTTGCGCTGTTGTTTTATCTTTTTTTTTCAATATTGATAAAAGTAAGTTTATATATTCAAAATCTACTAAAAAAGTACTTTTAACAGCACTACTTTGAATTGAATTAAGACATTCTTGTGCTTTTGCTATTAGGGATACTTGACTACTTCCTTTTTCAATTAATGCCTGATAAAGATAAACGCGCATTAAGCTGATAGTTAAAAACTGATTTATTATTTTATTACCTGCTAAAATTCGGCGCTTTCGCGTTAAAAAATCAATCGCTAGTTCAAAATCTTCTAATATAATAAAAATTAAAGTGCATAACCTAATAAGTATAGGCGGCATATTAACAGCAGGAAATTCTTCTAACAGTGTTCTCACTGTTTCGAAATCTTTTGATTCTAAAGCTAGAAAAATTTGCCAATAAAAAACGCGGTTAGGATATTGGTTTTTTATATGGGTTGTTTGAAGGAATTGCGCACATTTTTCTAAATGTCCTAGTTCATGGTTAACATAAAATAAACTCCAAAGTGCCCACGGAAAAGCCTCATTACAAAAAGGAGTGATAGCAGACTCTGCAATTTTATATTCACCTAACTCAATCAATAAATTAATTAAAATACGATTAATTATGTTTTTCAAAAATGTTGGGAAACGTATTTTTTTTAAAGATTTAAGTTTAAAAAATGCAGCTTTAAAATCGGAGTTTTCAATGTCCGAGAAAGTATCGCTTAATGTATTTTTAACCCATAGGTGTTGTTCAAGTTGTTTCTGAATACATGCTGCACCATAAGGTTTATCTACAAAACCACTGATTTGAAAAGGGTGATCAGCAGTGTAAATTAATGAAGTTGCTAAAGGTGAAATAAAAATAATACGTGTATGAGGGGATAATTTTTTTGCAAAAATCAATTCATCAATAAACTCAACACCACTGAGTTCGCCATGAAGATCATTTTCTAAAAAAATTATATCTAATTCATTTATATCGCTATATTCTTGAAACTTTTGTTCGTTGATAAAGCGTTCTATTTTTTTTATACCTTTGCTGCGCAATATTTGACATAAAATGTTGATATTAGCGGCTTGAGTATCAAGAACCGCAATTTTAAGCTTATCAATAGAGTAATTTCTTTTTCTTGTTTTCATGAGTTATTCTCTTCAAAAATATCGTGAATATTTTTAGGACTCAGATAACTCAAGTTTAGGATAAAAATAGAATAATTTAACTTATCTTTTTGTATTATGAAGTAAGCTAAAATTGCAGTCTAAAAACACCGGATAAAGTCTGGTAATATTAAATTCTCTAAAATTGATTTATCTTTATTGTCTATGGCTGTTTTTAGTTCAGCTATTGTCATATTTAACTGGAGATCTGAGACTTTTATATCGCCTAAGCCAAAAGTAAACCCATTTTTGCTTACTTTAGCCCAGCCACAAAAATCTTGATGCTTAAATTGGAGTGTAATTTCTTTTTTGAATTCACTTTGATTAAAAAGCGCTTTCATAGCAAGTAAATCCCAGTGGTTATGGTGCGTAAATTCACTTTGGCCAGTTAAATGTTGGTTTCCCCATTTTATCATTGCTAATACAAGGGGCTCAGTATCTAAGCCTATTTTTGTGAGTTGATATGCTGAGCGTTTATTATTTTCATTTTTACGCTCAATTAAATGCATTGACTCCAGCTCTTTTAATCGAGTTGTGAGTAGGTTTGTTCCCATAGAATGTAAAACATTATTTAAGTCTTTAAAGCGGCACGGACTTATTAATAACTCTCTTATAATGAGTAAAGTCCAACGCTCAGTGAGTACGTCACTTGTCAATGCTAAGGCACAATTTTGTCGATAACTTCGTTTCATCTTATGTATTTACACCCAGAAAAATCTTAGCCAATTATAAAAGTTTATTTTTAAATTGACTATATGTTTTTAAAGTATAATATCGCTATATCTTTTTAAAGTAATTTGAGGCTGATATGACATTACAAAGTGCATTGGTATTTAATGGTTTTTTTTCAGGCATAAGCGCCGTTATTATTATGTTTACTTATATGAACTTAACTTCGCATATTCAATTACCCCCTTTTATATGGATAGGGATAGCAGTAGGATTAGGTCTTTTTTCTATTCAATTATTTTTTATGGCAAAAATACCCTCATTAGCAAAAAAGCTCGCATTGTCGGTTGTTATTTCTGATGTGCTTTGGGTATTAGGTAGTTTGTTAATTGCTTATATTTTTGAAAGTCAGGTGAGTGTTATTGGCTTTATTATAATTGTTGTAATTAATACCTTAGTTGGCACATTAGCTTGGTTACAATACCGGGGGTTAAAAAACTTAGCGTATTTAACAGAGCGTAGCGAAAATCTCGGGGGCTTGCCCCCGTGCTGGATAGTGTAGACTGAGCTTGCCTCAGTCTGTAGTATCCACTACATGGAACTTCAAAGAAATTCTCATCATGTTTTTAGATTAATGTATCACTTTGTGTGGATACCTAAGTATCGACACAAAGTTTTTTCTGATCCTTATCGTGAAGCGATGAAAGTTATAATTCAAAAAATTGGTTACGATTACGACATAGATATAGTCGAATTAGAAATACCAGAAGATCATATTCATATGGTCGTAAGAAGTGAACCAAAAATGTCACCTAGTCAAATCATGCAGGTGATAAAAAGTATTTCAGCCAGAGAGT